>DATEII010000099.1:0-24529 GCA_035279135.1 Steroidobacteraceae bacterium | reverse complement strand
ATGCGCCGCCGCAGCCGTTCGCTGATCCACGGCGCATCGCGATGGCACCAGTAGCGGATCCAGCGCGGCTCGGCCCACTCCTCGACGGTGCGCGGAAACTCGACCGGATTGCCTTCGAGATCGCGCAACGCGGCGGCCGCCTGGAGCTTCTTCGGATGATGCCTCGTGTCGTGGTCCGACGGCGGAAGCGGCGTATAGATGTAGAGCATCATCTCGGTCGCGGGATGAATGCGCTTGATCTCGCGGATGAAGCGGAAGGTCCGCTCGGTCTCGCCTTCGGGATCCTCGGGCGGCGCGAGCATGAACGACAGTTCGGGAATGACGCCGTTGCGGCGGCAGACCTCGACGGCCTCCAGGGTCTGGTCGGAACGCGTGCCTTTGCGGACATCGTGCAGCAGCGCGTCGTTGGGCGACTCCGCGCCGATGTACGCCATGCGCAGGCCGCTGCGTCGCACGAGCTTCCAGGTCCCGGGCGACAGATTGATCAGCGCGTCGGAGCGCGCGAAGCACCACCACGGAAGCCGGTAGTCGGCCAGCACCTCGAGCAGCGGGACCATGTCCGCTTCGCGGTCGAAGAAGTTGTGGTCGTAGAACTGGATGGCGTCGACGCCGAGCTCGCGCGTGAAATAACGCAGGTCCTCGTCCAGTCGCTGCGCCGCAGGCAGCGCCGTGCGTCCCTTGAACATCGTCGCGACGCCGCAGAACGTGCACCGGAAACGACAGCCGAACGCTGCCTGGTAACCCGCCGTGCGCCGGCCCAGGTAGGTGTGACCGAGATATTGCGCAGGGTTGTCGAGCCGGTGATACGGCAAGGGCACCGCGAGCCGCGCGGCGGAGAATGCGCGGTCGGGATTGTGGACCACGTCATCGCCGCGCCGGAACGACAGGCCGGCGATGCGCTCGAGCCCCGCGCCGCCCGCCGCGCGGGCCGCGAGCAACTCGCGCAGCGTCTCTTCGCCCTGGCCACGCACCACGTAGTCGACGAAAGGCGCGCGTGCCGCGGTGCCCGGACAGATCGTCGGGAAGTAGCCGCCCCACACGATGGGCGTCGAGGGCGACACGGCGCGGATCGCCTGCGAGACGGCGATGGCCGTCGGCACCTGCGGCCCGCCCATCACCGTGACACCCACCGCCTCGAAGCGGCGTTCGGCGAGCAGCCGGCGTGTGGTCGCGATGAAATCGCGGTCGACGTTGCCATCGACGATCTGCGCGCGGTAGCCCTGCTCCTCGAGCGCGGTCGCGAGACTCAGCACGGCGAGCGGAAAACGCGCGCTGCGCCGCGAGGTGATGGTGGGATTGACGAGCAGTAGTTCGCCGGCGTTCATGAGAGTTTCTGCGCGGGCCAGAACCAGCGCATGAGGTGCATTTCGATGGGAAAACGATAGTGGTTGTGACGGCAGCGCATCTGCGCCAGCCTCCGCAACATCGAGGTGCGTTTGCCGGCCAGGTCGAGGAAGAACTTGAAGCGCTCGATGAGCTGGAATTTTTCCGCGCTCACCCAGGGGCCCGGCAACCCGGAGACGAAGTCGAAGCGTGACCAGTCCGCGAGCGTGTCGGGCAGCCGGAAGCCACGCGCGACGGCTTCGGTCACGATGGCGCTGCCCGGGTACGGCTTGAAGTAGAAGATAGGCGTCTCGAACGAATCGCTCATCGAGCGCAGCTTCTTCGCCACCTCGATGGTCATGGTGACGCTGTCGTCGGTTTCCTCGGGGAAACCCACGATGAACGGGAAGGTGCCGGCGATGCCGAGGTCGCGCATCTTTTCGGCGGTGTGGAAGACCTCGCCGAGATCCACGTCCTTCCTGATGCGCTCGAGCATCTCGGGATCGCCGGATTCCACGCCCACGAGCAGGCGTCGCAGCCCGGAGCGCTTGCAGAGCTGCCAGACGTCATCCGGCAACCTCACGCCCTGGTCGGCGCGCATGGTCGCGGCCCAGGTGAATTTCATGCCCGACTCGACGATCTGCTGCGCCATGGCGCGCACGCGCTCGCGCTTGGTGAAAAAGGTCTCGTCCTGGAAGTTCAGGTCGTCGAAGCGGTACTGCTCCCAGAGCGCGCGCAGCTTGGCCACCATCGAGGTGGGGTCGATGCCCACCCACTTGCGGCCGTACACGAACGGATCCGAACAGAACGCGCAACGGAAATTGCAGCCCTGCGAGGAGATGTAGTCGAGCTGGCGCTTGCCCTTGAGCGCGTAGTACTTGTCGACCGACACCAGCGAATAATCGTGCGGACGGAACCGCTCGAGCGGCAGCATCGCGCGTGGCGGATTGGCATGCACGGTGCCATCGGCGCGGCGGAACATGCAGCCCAGGCAGCCTTCGAGGTCACGGCCGGCCGCGAGCCGCGCGACGATTTCCGCGAAGGTGGCTTCACCCTGCGCCTGCACCGTGATGTCCACGCAGCTCTCGCGCAGGCACTCGCGCCCGAACATCGACGGGTGCCAACCGCCCCAGACCACGGGCACCTGCGGGCACAGCCGCTTCGCGGCCTGCGAGATGCGCAGCGCGTCCGCGATCGGCGCACCGGTGAGCACGGTCACGCCGAGACACACGGCGTCCGGCAGATGGCGCGCCAGTGTCTTCTCGGGTGCGGGATCGACGCGCCCGTCGACGATGATGACTTCGTACTGCGCGGGATCGAGCTCAGAGCCGATGGCGATCAACGCGAGCGGCATGGTGTAGAACACCGCGCGCGGGTTGTACAACACCACCTTGCGGCGCGGGCCCGGCACGGCGCATCCGTCATCGTTCATGCAGCCCTCCATTCGCGCTGGCCGGTCTCGAGGCCCGGTTCGCGCCATGCCGTGGAGGCGAGCCGTTCGACCACGGCTCCCGCCAGGACCTTTTCCGCCCCGTCGACCCTCACGGATACGCAGCGAGATTCGGCGAGCATCGCGGCGTAGTCGGCGTCGCCGTAACGCATCTCACCCCCCACCATGACCATGCGCAGCTCCTTGCGACGCGTGCCGGCCAGTGCGCGACCGGCCGGCAGCGCCACGAAATCCGCGAGCGCGCCGACCCGCAGCGCGCCGCGATCCTCGAGTCGCAGCAGCGCGGCGTTGCCCGCGGTCACGAGGTTTTCGAGCAGCTCGGCGCAACCCGGCGCGGCGTGGCGCGCGGTCTCGAGCTCTTCGAGCAGATCGCGGGCCCCGCTGATGCGCGAATCGCTGCCGAGCGCCAGCCGCCTGGCGGCGATCAGCGGCAGCGGGTCCAGCGTGCATCCGAATAGATAGAGGTTGGACGAGGGACACCAGATGACGCCGGCACCCGATCTCACCAGGCGCTGCACCTGCGCCGTGTCGAATGCCAGCGCGTGCACCAGCAGGGTCCGTGCGTCCAGGCAGCGCAGCGAGGCGAGCTGCTCGAGCTCGGCGGCCGCCACGCCGTCGATGCCCTCGCCGGCGTGCACGATCCAGGGCCAGCCTGGCGGCGTCGCCTCGAACGAATCGACCAGGTCCTGCGGCGGAGTCAACGCGGGTGAATGTGACCAGCCGTATTGCTCGACCACGCGCACCGGAAACGCAGCCGAACCGAGTGACGCATGGAAAGCGTCGTGGTGCGCCACCGTGGTCGCGCCGCCGAGCAGGTTTTTGACCCCGCCGGCGAACAGGCGCGACTCGAAGTCCAGGCGCTCGGCGGCCACGAGGCCCGCATCCTGGCGGCGCATCGCGGTCACGTCGGCGATCCACTCCGATGCGTTCTCGTGAGTCTCGCGGTAACGCGTGCGCGGAAAATTGCTGAACTGCAGATGATCGTGCGCATTGATGAGGCCGGGCAGCAGCCGGTCGCCGCCCATGTCAACCACGCGATCTCCCGACGCGGGCCGCACGCCGATCGCCACGATGCGATCCCCGACCACGCGCAGCGAGTCCGCGCCCGAGGCCAGGGAGGCGTTCACGAAGCAGACCGGTTTCATGCGGCACTCCTCGCCGCCTGCACGATCAACACCAGCGGAATGCCGTGCCAGCTGCGGTAGAAATCCGTCGAGCCCGGAAACTCGTCGTTGAGCTCGTGGCCGGCGCGGACCTCCGCGACTTCGACGTGTTCGAAGCCGGCGGCGGACAGCGCCGCGCGGTGTTGCGCCACGCCGTAGCCATCGACGGGCAACTCGAAGCGCTGGCCATCCGCGGCGCGGAATCCCCGCCGGAATCCCTGACGCGTCGCCTCGGGATGGAAATCCGAATACAGCAGCCGGCCGCCGGGCCGCAGCACGCGCGCGATCTCGCCGACGCAGGCTTCGAGGTTCGCGGCATGACCGAGCGCGAGGCCGGAGATCACGACGTCGAAAGCGCCACGGCGAAACGGCAAGGCGGTCAGGTCGCCGCGCACGCGCGCGTCGATGGCCGCGCGCGCCAGCATCGACGGGGATGCATCCAGGCCCACGACGCGGCGTGCACCGGCACGCGCTGCGAGCCGCGCGTATCTTCCCGTGCCGCAGGCGAGGTCGAGCACGGTGTGTCCCGCGAGCCGCGGGAAACGCGCGACCATGGCGCGTTGCTCCGCGCTCATGAGCGGGTTGTGAGGTTCGGCGTCGTAGCGCGGCGCCCAGCGCTCGTACAACTCGCGCGTGCGGGGCGCGCTCATGCGCACTCCCGGGCGCGCGGCGCCAGCAGCAACCGGTCCGGCCGCGCAGGATCCCGCCACAACGAACAGACGCAGCGCACGCACTCGGGCCGCCGGCCGGCACGGATGTCGGCGCGCAGGTTGCGCATCGGCGCGCTGTCGAGCGCCGCGACCGGGTCCCCGTCGACCATCGCGGTCTCCGGTCCGGGAATGAAGAAACACGGCGACATGCGGCCGCGCACGCCGATCACCGCGGAGAATTCCGGCGCGTTGCAACGCACCTCCGGGAAGGCTTCGAGGCCGTTCAGCGCCGCGAAGTAGCTGCGCATGCGCCGCAGCTTGTGAGGCGCTTCGGCGATGAATCCGCTCGAGAATTCGGCGGCGAACTCCTGCTCCATCGACGCGATCAGCGCGTCGAACACCGCGAGATCGTCGGGCGTGAGCGCGAGCTGCAGGCCGAACGGGCGGTCGCGGCCGAAGGCGTGCGGGTTGCCCACGTCGACCGCGAGGAACGACACCTGGCTCACGCCCAGCTCGCGTGCCAGCCGCACGAACTGCGGCAGCTCGCGGTAGTTGGTCTTCTGCAAGGTGACGCGCAGGCTCACGTTCGCGCCGGCGCCCACCGCCGCACGCACGCCGTGGCAGACCACCTCGAAGGCATCGAGGCCGCGGATCGCCTGGTAGGTGGCGGGCGTGGTGCCATCCAGCGAGACCGTGACCGAGCGGAACGTGGCGGCCACCACGCTCGCGTGTTTGGCGAGCGACAGCCCGGATGTGAGCAGCCAGGTCTCGATGCCGCGCGCCGTCAGCGCTTCCGCGATGGCGCGCCACTCGGGATTCAGCAGCGGTTCGCCGCCCGAGAGCAGCGCCACCTGGGTTCCGAGGCGTTCGAGCCCGGGCAACATGCGCCGCACCGACTCGAGCGTGGCGTGATCCTTGCCCGTGCGCCAGTAGTCGCAGGTGACGCATCGCGAATTGCAGCGCTCGGTCAGGTAGAGCGTGATCAGCGGCAGCGAGCGCATCAGGAGGCTTCCCCGGTCGCGCGCACGGCTTCGAGCATGTAGTGATCCGCGAGGCCCGCGGTCACGCGCTGCACGGCGCGCTCGATGCTGGTGAGCGCGGTCAGCATTCGCGGCCGGGTATCCAGCCATTGCGCGGCGTAACTCGGCGGCAGCGCGAACCCGAGCGCCGCCTGGCGCCGCGTGACGAACATCGGTGCCAGGGACCCGGCCAGCTCCGAAGGCGTGGGGTAGCGGATGGTCAGTCCGCGCCAGTGGACGCCGGCCCGTTGCAGCCGGCGGAACGCGCGCCGGCGATCGCCGTGCGCGAGGTACCAGGCCCATTCCCAGGGCACGTAGCGCCCCATGACCACGAACATCAGCGGCGCGCCGCGCGTCATGCGCAAGGCCAGGCTGCGCGCGACGCGCGCCACGTCGGCCACGCAGTTGATCGCGCCGAAGTTGGAGAACACGCCGTCGATGCGCAGCTCGCGCGGCAGCGTGTGCAAAGCCTCCATGGGCATCACGTGGAACTCGATGCGATCGGCGCAGCCGGCCGCGACGGCCTTGAGCCGCGCCACGCGGATCATTTCTTCCGAGGCATCGGTGGCAATCACGTAGTGCCCGGCGCGCGCCAGGTGCACCGCGTCTTCGCCGGTGCCGCAGCCGAGCTCGAGGATTCGTTCGCGCGTCCCGAACACCGCCGGCAGCCGCTCCCAGACCATCGCGCGCAACGCGATCCCGCAGGCGGAACGCGTGAAGCTGCGATCGTAGTCCGGCGCGAGTGGGTCGAACGGTGATGCCTGCATGCGCCCTCCCCTGGCGCTAGAAGAATCCGTGCAGCTGCAGGAACGCCTGCTTGCGATTCTGGTTGTCGTTCTGCGGGATGCCGTCGTACACGCGCACACCGGCGCGCAGCTGGATGAACTGGATCGGCGACCACTCGTACACCACGCTGGCGCGCGTCTGCTCGTCTTCGTCGACGTCGTCGTTGGGCTCGAACCACTCGTACACGAGCTTGAGGTTGTGGCCCTGCTTGAGCCGCCAGTCGGCCTCGGCCAGGGTCGCCATGAGCTTGCCGTCGCCGATGGACTCGTCGTCGAACCAGTCGACCTCGCCTAACAAAACCACCGGGCCGAGCTTGTACGCACCAAAGCCGCCGAAGCCGGTGCGGGAACCGAGGTCCGTGTCGTTGTAGAGCACGCTGCCGCCCACGCGCCAGTTGGACTTCACGAATTCGGCGCGCGTAGTGACCTGCTTGCCGGCGTCGACTTCGTTGCCACCCCCGGCGCCATTGCTGATCGCGAGCTGCGCGGTCCAGCTGCCACTTTCGAGGCCCACCTCGAGGCCCTCGTCGGGCGCCTGCATGTTGATGCCCGAAAGCTGGCGCACGAAGGTGTTGTCGTCCTCGAAGCGATAACCGAACGGCAGGTACATGCGGCCGGCCTTCACATAGAAGGTGTTCTCCTTGAGCCAGTAGCGCACGTTCGCTTCCATGTTCGTGGCATTACCCGGCGCGAAGCGCTGGTCGACGTACACCGAAAGCCGGTTCGGGATCACGCTGAAGTCGAAGTAGGCGCGTGCCTCTTCGACGTCGAAGTCGTTGGTGCCCTCCTGGTGCGGCGCGTCCTCCCAGTTGTAGTTGGCGCGCGCGTTGCCGCCGACGCCGAGGAACTTCGAGATCTGGCCGGTCCACAGATCGTCGTCGCCGCCGATGCGCTTCTCCGCGAGCTGCGTCTGCGCGAACGTGTTGCCGAACACATTGCGCATGCCGCCACCGGTGGGATTGACGTGGCACATGGCGCACTTCAGGCCCATCTGCGCCGCGAGGTAGGGCTCGGCATTGGCCGTGCCGCACACCGCGAGGAACGCGGCCAGGATCAACAATTTCCGGACGCTCATCGGCTCGCTCCCCCGCTGACATCGAAGGACATGACGAAATCTCCGCCGGCCACGCCATCCGCGTCGCCGTCGAGTACATGGCCCGCGTTGTCGGCCAGCGCCACGGCGCCCTGGCCGTGGATCGCCAGCTGGTAGCTGCCCGCCGGCAGCGCACGCGCCAGCGTGAGCTCGACCACGTTGGGCCGGCCCTGCGGCACGGCCGCCGCGGCCACGGGCACCCGCTGGTCGAATCCGTCGCGCACCTCGAAGGTGCCGCTCGACGCGAGCGTCGCATCGACGTCGCGTGCGAACACCACGGTGAGCTTGTCGAGTCCCGCGGACGCCACTTCACCCGGAGCCGGGATCACGCTGGTGACGGTCAGGTTGTCAGGCGCTGCGGCCGCGGCCGGCGCACCCGCCGCGATCCAGCTGCGGATGAGGTCGATGCGATCCTGCGGCAGCGGCGCCTGGCCGCGTGGCATGCGCGCACCCACGGCCGCGGTGCCCAGGATTTTCTGAACGATGTAACTCTGGTCCGGATTGCCGGGATTTACTCTCAACAGCGAGGGCACCTCGTTGCTGCTCACGTTGACCAGCATCGCGTAGCTGTTCGCGGCGTCGAGCCGCAGACCCTGCGGCGCATTCGCGCCGATGTGGCATTGCGTGCAGATCGGTGTGAAAACGGTGTCCTGGATTTCCTGGAACTGCGATGCGGCGGGTGGATTGATAGGAATCGGCTGACCGTTCTGGTCGAGTCCTTCGCCGTTTCCCGCGGTGCACGCCACCAGTGCAAGCACCAGCGGCGCGAGCAAAATTCCGTTTGCTGCCAGAACGTTATTCGAACCCACAGGCATGCCGAATCTCCCCGAGATAAACCCAAGACAGCCATGGGTAACGCCGGGTCGAAATCCGGTTCCGCGGCACGCCAAAAACGGGGCCGCGCTCGGCTAGACTCTCGCGCCGGATTGTCAGCAACCGCCTTCAAGGACGTCACATGAGTTACAAGCGCCGCGAATTCCTCACTACCACCGCCGCCCTCGCCGCCACGCCGTTGCTGGCCGGCCTCGCCGGGAAGGCCTCGGCCGCCGATGCTCCGGCGCGAAAACTCGGCGTCGCCGTCGTCGGACTCGGCAGTCTCGCCACCAACCAGATCGCGCCCGCGCTGCAGAAGACGCGCAATTGCCGACTCGCCGGCATCGTCACGGGCACGCCGTCGAAGGCCGAGGAATGGAAGAAGAAGTACGGCATCCCGGACAAGAACGTCTACGACTACAAGACCATGAACCGCATGGCCGACAACAAGGACATCGACATCGTCTACGTCGTGACGCCGAATGCGCTGCATCTCGATCACGCGCTCGCGGCCGCCAACGCGGGCAAACACGTGTTCTGCGAGAAACCGATGGAGATCAGCATCGAGCGCTGCCAGCAGATGATCGACGGCGTGAAGAAGGCGGGCAAGATGCTGGGCGTCGGTTATCGCTGCCAGTTCGAGCCTAACCACCTCGAGTGCGTCCGGCTCGCGAAGGAAAAGGTGCTCGGCGACGTGAAGATCATCGACGCCAACTTCGGCTTCGCGATGGGCGACCCGACGCAGTGGCGCCTGAAGCGCGACCTCGCGGGCGGCGGCTCGCTGATGGATGTGGGTATCTACTGCCTGCAGACGGCACGCATGCTCACCGGCGAGGACCCGATCTGGATCAACGCCGCCGAGGTCAAGACCGACGCGGTGAAGTTCAAGGAAGTGGACGAAACCATCCTGTGGCAGATGAAGTTCCCGTCGGGTGTCGTGTCGAACAGCGTGTGCACGTACAACGCGAATGGCCTGGCCGGATTCCGGGCCGCGACCACGCGCGGCTGGTTCGGCCTCGAGCCCGCATATTTCTACGGCGGCAACCGCGGCCGGCGCAGCGATGGCCCCGAGATCAACATGCCGCCGACCGACCAGTTCGCCGTCGAGCTCGAAGACTTCGCCGACTGCATCATCAACAAGCGGCCGACCAAGGTGTCGGGCGAGATGGGACTCTCGGACGTGAAGTACCTGATGGCGATCTACGAGTCGATCAAGAAAGGCAAGCCGGTGACGGTTTAGGCCTCGACCCGTCGGGCACCGATCGTCATCGCGGATGTTTCCGCTGCCGCACATGGATCCCTGCTACTTCTGCGAGCTGGTCGCGGGCAGCGCGGCGTGGAGTGTCGTCGAACGCACGGACCTCACGATCACCGTGCTGAACAGCCGCCAGTTCGAAGCCGGACAGTGCATGGTCGCGCCACGCCGGCACGCGCCGACACTGCTCGACCTCACGGATGCGGAGCAGGCGGCCATCATGGGCGCGGCCAGACGCATCACGAGCGTGTTCGTGACCGCGTATGCGCCGGATGGCGTGTTGCTCTACCAGAACAACGGCGTGGGTAGCGGACAGGAAGTGCCGCATTTCCACATGCACGTCGTGCCGCGGCGGCCGGACAGCGACTGGGGATTCGGACCCCCGCACATTGCGCGGCTGGAAAGATCGCGGCCCGCGCATCTCGACCACTCAGTGGTGACGGATGACAAGATACGGACGGCCGCGCTGCTGAGAGAGCACATCCGATGAGCATGCCAACCGTTTCACGCCAGGGCCTGGGACTGCTGGGCTGGCTGCTGCTGACCTTTGCCGCCGCCGCGATCGGCGCGCTGGCCTCCGTGAATGCCGCCGAGTTCTATGCGCAACTCGCGCGGCCGGAGTGGGCGCCACCCGCGTGGCTGTTCGGGCCGGTGTGGACGGCGCTCTATCTACTGATGGGCATCGCCGCCTGGCTCACCTGGCGGGCACGGGGCTTCCTGCACGCGAAAACGGCCCTGGTCCTGTTCATCGTGCAGCTCGCCGCCAATGCGTTCTGGTCGTGGCTGTTCTTCGTGTGGCACCAGGGCGGCCTGGCATTCGCCGAGGTCATTGTGCTCTGGTGCCTCATCGTGGCCACGGTCCTCGCGTTCCGCAGGATCAACGGACTGGCCGCCGCACTGATGCTGCCGTACCTCGCGTGGGTGACCTTCGCCACCGCGCTCACGTTCTCGACCTGGCGGCTCAATCCCACGCTGCTCTAGCTACTTCACCGGGATCTCGAACGGCCCGACCGGCAGACCCGTGGTGTCATAGAGATTGCACAGCGGCGCATCCGCCCAGCAGAACCGCACGCGCGTCGCCTTCTCCGGCGCGGGATCCTCGAGCTTCACGACGCCGCCTTCGAGCTGCGCGCGCACGAAGTGGCAGGTCGCCTGCGCGTCACCGCACAGCTCGAATCCGGCGGGATCCTTCGCACCGATCACGAGCAGCTCGCCGTCGTAGTCACCCAGCGTGACGTCGACACCACCGAGCCCACGCTTCGCGGCCTGCGGCGCCGCGCCGGATGCCGAGATCTTTTCGCCGAACACCACGTGCCGGGCGGCACGTGCCAGGCGCTTGCCGACTTCCTGCTTGTTGGTGGGATGGATGTCATCGCGATTGCCGATGTCGATGGTGACGGCCAGCCCCGCGTTGCCGTCCTCGCTGACCGCGCGCCGCTGCGCATCGCGCAGCTTCGCCCAGCCGCTGTTCACCGGCGTGGTCACCAGCTTGTTGAAGTTCGCGAGCTGCACCACGAAGAACGGCAGTGGGTTGTCGAACTGCCGGCGCCAGTCGGTGAACAACATCTGCAACTGCTGCTGGTACTGCTTCGCATCGCCGAGGCCGGCATTGGCCTCGCCCTGGTACCAGGCGACGCCGCGCAGGCCATATTTCCCCAGCGGCGCGATCATGCCGTTGTAGAGGATGTTGATGCCGGCGATCGGCTCCCAGGGCGCGCGTGGAATTCCGGCGATGCCCTCGGGCGGCCGCTGGTACTCCCACGCGGCGAGCGGTGCGCTCGAACCATCGGCGAAACGCAGCGCGAACTGCCCGGCATCACCATGCAGGCCACCGCTGCCCCACATGTCGAACACGTTCACGACCACCACGTTGTCGCCGGCCTTGAGCAATTTCGCGGGCACGTCGTAGCTGCGCTCGACTTCGCCGAAGCCGCTGGCGAAGGGCTGGCCGTTGATCCAGACCTGGTCGACGTCGTCGATGACGCCCAGCGAAATCTTGGTGGCCTGCTTCGCCTGCGCCGCGGTGAGCTTCACGTTCGCGCGATACCACATCATGCCGTCGTATTCGGCGAGCGCGGGCACGCCCCAGCTCTCCCAGGGCGTGAGCTTCGCGGGCGCGGGTGTCCAGGTCCCCGTGGCCTTGCCCTTTTCCATGATCCAGGGTTCCACACCCTGGTTCGCGGGCTGCGCGCTCCACCACTTCTGCAACTCGCGGCCCCACTGCGAAGAACCGGCCGCGCGATCGGCGGCATACTGGCCTAACAACTCGAGCCCGTGCTCGTCGCGACCGAGCTGCCGCAGCGCAGCGCGCGACAGCCAGGTCTCGATGCGCGTGCCGCCCCACGAGGAATTGATCATTCCCTGCGGCACGTCGGCGCTCGCGGTGCGCTTGAGCTCGCGCGCGAAGTAATAACAGACCGCCGAGAAATCCGGCGTGGTGTCCGGCCCGGCCACCTTCCATTCGAGCGGAGCCGCGAAGTCGGCGCGCGGCTCGAGCGCCGCGGAACGCGGAATCGCGACGTGCCGGACCTGGTTGTCCGCCGAGTGCGCCGATTCCCAGCCCGCGTTGAGCGCATTGCGCACGGTCCACTCCATGTTCGACTGGCCGGAGCACAACCACACGTCGCCGATCAGCAGATCCTTCACGCTCTGGGTGCGCGTCGGGGTGCGGGCGGTGATCGAGTGCGTGCCGCCCGTGCGCATCGCGGGAAAGGTGACGGCCCAACCGCCGCTCGCGTCGGCCTGGGCCTTGCGCGTGTCGTTGTCGAGCGCGACGGTCACCTGCTCGCCGGGCTGCGCGCGTCCCCACACGTCGATGGGCCGGTCCCGCTGCAACACCGCGTGATCCGAAAAGATGGCGGCCAGCAACGGCGGCGGGTCCTGCGCCCACGCGTTGACGACGAACAGGAACGACGCAAACACACCGGCGAATCGCTGTAACATGCACTCCCCCATGGTCGAAGCCGCGCAAATACTCGTCCGATCCGGCGTCGACCTCAAGACGTTCCGTGAAGAAATCGTGCCGGCCGCGCAGCCCGTGGTGCTCAAGGGACTGGTCAGCGACTGGCCATCCGTCCGCGCCGCACGCGAGTCGACGCGCGCGCTCGTGGATTTCCTGCGCAGCTTCGACCGCGGACGACAGCCGAACATCATCGAGCTGCCCGCGGTAACGAAAGGACACATGTTCTACCGCGAGGACCTCGGCGGCCTGAACTTCGCGCGGCGCGTGGCCCCGATCGGCGCCACGCTCGAGCGCCTGCTGTCACTCGCGAATGAACCCGATCCGATCTCGCTGTTCATCGAATCGATGATCACGCGCGACTTCCTGCCGGATTTCGCGGGCGCGCATCCGATGCCGCTGCTCGATGCGTCCGTCGGCCCGCGCATCTGGATCGGCAATCGCACCACCGTGCAGACGCATTTCGACCTGCTCTACAACATCGCCTGCGTGGTCGGTGGCCGCCGGCGCTTCACGCTGTTTCCGCCCGGGCAGGTCGCGAACCTGTACATGGGTCCGCTGGATTTCACGCCGGCCGGCACGCCGGTGAGCATGGTGCCGCTCGCGAACCCCGACCCCACCCGATACCCGCGTTTCTCCGAGGCACTCAAACACGCGCGGCAGGCCGAGCTCGAGCCCGGCGATGCGCTCTACATCCCGTTTGCCTGGTGGCATCACGTCGAAGCGCTCACGCCGTTCAACGTGCTGGTCAACTACTGGTGGAACGACGCCCCGAAGATGGGTTCGCCCTATGGCGTGTTGCTGCACGCGGCCATGAGCCTGCGCGATCTGCCGGCCGACCAGCGCGCGGTGTGGAAGAGTTTCTTCGACCTGCTGGTGTTCTCGGATCCCGAGGAGTCGATGGGCCACCTGCCGGCCGCGAAGCGCGGCCTGCTCGGTCCACCCTCGGAGCAGCGGTCGCGCGAAGTGCGCCAGATTCTCGTGCAGGCCCTGTCGCGGCCGCCGGGTCAGTAGAGGTTTCGACGAAGGGGGTTTCATGACGGCGGAACGGAAGGCGCGCGCCATGGGCGCGTCGGCGGCATTGTGCGCGGCATTGTTGGTGGCGTGCGGTGGTGGCGGTGGCGGATCCAGCGCCCCTTCGCCTTCACCCTCACCTTCTCCTGCGCCGGCTCCCACACCAAGCCTGCCGGACCCGTCCACCGCTCCGGCGCTGAAAACCGCGTTCGCGGGCGACTTCTGGGTGGGTGCGGCGATTCCGCCGGAGTTCACCACCCAGGCCGAAGCCGCCGTGCTCATCAAGCACATGAACAGCCTCACGGCGGAAAACGCCATGAAGCCGGATACCATCCAGCCGAGCCTCGCGGGCACACCCTCGGAGCCCGCGGCGCTCAACTTCGCGCCCGCGGACACCATCGTGGCCTTCGCACAGGCTAACAACATCAGGATGCGTGGACACACCTTGCTGTGGCATTTCACGTCGCCGCAGTGGTTCTTCAAGGGCTGCGACACGGATCCCGCCGGTTGCCTGCCCAACGTGCGCGTGCGGCTGCACGACTACATCCACAACGTCATGGTGCACTTCGGCGGCAAGCTCTACGCCTGGGACGTGGTCAACGAAGTCGTGGCGCCGAACCCGGCCTCGTCCACTCCCTACCGCACGGACAGTCCCTGGTACATCACCTATCAGAATGCGAAGAACGCCGGGGCGAACGTCCAGCCCTGGGACTACATCGAGGACGCATTCCGCTACGCCGACGAGGCCCGCACTTTCCTCGGACTCACGAGCGCCGACATGAAGCTCGTGATCAACGAGTACAACACCGAGATCCCCGGCAAACGTGACAACCTGGTGCGCATCATCCAGGACCTGCGCAACAAGGGTGTGCCGCTCGATGCCGTCGGGCACCAGATGCATCTGCGCATCGATGCGAACGTGAGCGAGGTCACCGCGGCGCTGGTGGCCATCGAGGGCCTCGGCGGCCTCGAGAACCAGGTCACCGAGCTCGACATCAACGTGTACGACGATCCCGCCTCCTGCGGGACCAGCAATACCGGGTGCATCCCGAACTACGGCAGCACGCCGCCCCAGTCGATGCTCTCCCGGGAGGCGCGGCTGTACCGCGCGCTCTACGCGGCCTTCAAGCGCCCGAGCGTGCAGTCGGTCACCACCTGGGGCCTGCACGATGGCTGGAGCTGGTACAACGCGCTTCCGGGCGCGCGCGCCAACTACCCGCTGCTGTTCGACGCTGCGCGCCAGCCGAAGTGGGCCTTCTGGGCGGTGGTGGACCCGAACATCACGATTCCGTAGATTCGCCCCGGGGCGCGGGACCACGAAAAAACCGGAGAAACGATGAGGGGAATCAGCCTGTGCGTGGCCGCTGCCGCGCTGTCATCGGTCGCCTCGGCCGCTGGCGTCACCATCACGGTCACCAACGACCTCGGCGCCGCGCGGCCGGCAGCCGTCATCGCGGTGCCGTTCGCCGACATCGCGAGGCTCGCGCCCGATCTGCGCATGTACCACGTGATCGTGCGCGATCCGAAGGGCCGCGCGCTCGGCTCGCAGATCACCAACTACCAGCACGACCACCGCGGCGCCGTCTACGACGACCTGGTGTTCTCGTACGATTTCGCGGCCGGCGAGAAGCGCGCGGTGTTCACGCTCGAGCCCACGGCCACCGGCACACCGCCGGAGCCGCCCTGCGTGTACGCGCGCGCGGTGCCCGAGCGTCTCGACGACATGGCCTGGGAGAACGACCGCATCGCGCACCGCATGTACGGCTTCGCGCTCAACAGCCCGGCGGCGGACGTGGTGCACGAACGCCTGCGCGGCAGCGGCATCGACGTCTGGGGCAAACGCGTCAGCTACCCGATCATCGATCGCTGGTATGCCAAGGGCCACGACCAGTTCCACAAGGATGGCGAAGGTGAAGGCCTCGATCTCTACAGCATCGGCGGCTCGCGCGGCGCGGGCGGCACGGGCGCCTGGGATGGAACCAGGCTCTGGACCTCGGACAACTTCATGAGCTCGCAGGTCTTGTCGAACGGCCCGCGGCGCGCGGCCTTCAAGCTCACCTACGCACCGTGGGATGCCGGCGCGATCGGCAAGGTGCAGGAGACCAAGCAATTCACGGTGGACTGCGGGGTCAATTTCGACGCCGTCGAGAGCACCTTCGACTTCGTGCCCGACGAGGCCGTGATCGGCATCGGCATCAGCGAGCATCCGCAGGCCCAGGGCTTTCCGGAAGGCGTGCTCACGCGCGATCCCGGCGGCCGCTGGATGAGCCTGTGGGAAGAGAACAAGGACGGCGGCCTCGGCGTGGCCGTGATCCTCGCCACGGGCGGCGAGCCGGCGGGCTTCGCGCACGAGGCGCCCGAGAAGTCGCCCGGCATCGGCAATCACCTGTTGCTCGTGAAGGCGCGTGATGGCGTGCCCGTGAAGTACTTCACCGGTGCCGGCTGGAATCGCAGCGGCCAGTTCACCGATCGCGCGAGCTGGGAGAACTACGTGAAAGCGTTCGCGGCCACGGTCGCCAAACCGCTCACCATCGAAGTGGGTGTGCCCGCGCTGGGCAGCAAGCCTTGAGCGCACGCATCGTCGTGGCGCTGGGTTGCTTGCTGGCCGCCGGCAGCGCCTGTGCGCAGAACAAGTATTTCGGCGACTGGCCCGCGGGCACGGACCCGCGCGACGTCGGCAAGCGCGTGGCCGAGCGCTTCATCCCCACGCCGCACATGGAGATGCCGAGCCACGGACCGCAGGCGCTGCACTACTCGCACGTCGCCACCTGGGTGGGCACCCTGCAGTTCGCCGCCGTGACGAAGGACCAGGACCTCATGTCACGGCTGGTGGCGCGCTTCGAGCCGTTCCTCGCGCCGGACGCGCCGCGCGTGCCGCGCTCCAACCACGTGGACGCCGACGTGTTCGGCGCGCTGCCGCTCGAGCTCTATCTACAGACGCATCGCTACCAGTACCGCGTCATGGGCCTGGCGTTCGCCGACGGGCAGTGGGACAACCCAATGCCCGAGGGTCTCACGCGGCAGACGCGCTGGTGGATCGACGACATGTACATGATCACGGCGCTGCAGCTGCAGGCGTACC
This sequence comes from Steroidobacteraceae bacterium, assembly GCA_035279135.1. Lineage (GTDB taxonomy): Bacteria > Pseudomonadota > Gammaproteobacteria > Steroidobacterales > Steroidobacteraceae > CADEED01. Next base: position 7,923 of record DATEII010000099.1, on the reverse strand, counting down.
GCGCCACGGGCGACGTGAAGTACCGCGATCGCGCCGCCGCCGAGATGGTGGCCTACAACCAGAAGCTGCAGCAGCCCAACGGCCTCTATTTCCACGCGCCCGACGTGAAGTTCTACTGGGGCCGCGGCGACGGCTGGGTGGCCGTGGGTATGGCCGAGATGCTTCGCGACCTGCCGGAGAAGCACGAGCTGCGGAAGCCCGTGCTGGCGGCCTACCGCAAGATGATGGCCACGCTGCTCTCGCACCAGGCCGGGAACGGCATGTGGCGCCAGCTCATCGATCACCCGGAGAGCTGGGAGGAAACGTCGAGCACGGCCATGTTCACCTACGCCTTCGTCACGGGCGTCAAGAACGGCTGGCTGCCCGAAGAAACCTATGGCCCGGCCGCGCGCAAGGCATGGATCGCGCTGGTCGGCTACCTCACGCCGGACGGTGATCTGCGCGAAGTCTGCGTGGGTACCGGCAAGCGCGACAGCCTGGAGTACTACCTCGACCGCCCTCGCGCGATCGGTGACGGCCACGGCCAGGCGCCAATGATGTGGTCGGCCACGGCGTTGCTGAGGTAACGGAAAATTTCGAGCGAAGGGTCTTAAGCTGAATGGACGCCGCCGCTTCGGCGGCGTTTGAGAGTGGCGCGCAGCGCCTGGGAATAGGCGCGCAGCGCCTGGGAATAGGCGCGCAGCGCCTGACAAGGGGGATCAACGATGAAGGGGACTTTCCTGTTGGCCGCGCTCGGCCTGAGCGCCCTGGCCACGGCCTCGCCGAACGGCGGACCGCTGGGTGATTTCGAAGCGCATGGTGACGTCGGCTCGCCCAAGATCGCGGGTTACGCGACCTACAACGGCGCCTCGCAGGTGTACACGCTGAGCGCGGGCGGCGTGAACGTCTGGGCCCTGCGCGACGAGTTCCAGTTCGCGTACCGGCGCATGAAGGGCGACTTCATCGTGCAGACGCAGATGGAGTTCGTGGGCACCGGCACGGATCCGCATCGCAAGGGCGGCATCATGGCGCGCGCCTCGATCGCCGACTTCGATTCACCCTATGTCGACGGCGCCAAACACGGCGACGGCCTCATCGCCATGCAGTACCGCAAGACCAAGGGCGGCGAGACCGAGCAGACGCAGATGGAAGCGGCCAAGGACGCCACCGTTCTGCAGCTCGAGCGCGTGGGCAAGACCTTCATCTGGTCGGCCGCACGTTTCGGCGAACCGTTCCAGGTGGTGAAGCAGGAGAACGTCGACCTGCCCGAGGAGCTGTACGTCGGCATCTTCCTGTCCTCGCACAACGTGGACGTGAAGGAGAGCGCGATCTTCCGCAACGTGCGCGTGATCAAGCCCGTCAAGGTGGGCTTCACGCCGTATCGCGATTACATCGGCTCGCGGCTGGAGTTGTTGAACGTCTCCAACGGCCATCGCTCGCAGATCTACTCCTCGCGCGTGCCCTTCGAGGCGCCGAACTGGGCCCCGGACGGCGGCTCGTTGTTCTACCAGTCGAGCGGCGGCGACAACGCCACGCGCGGCCGGCTGTACAAGTTCGATCTTGCGACGCGCCTGCCGCAGCTCATCGACACGGGTTATGCGACGCGCCTGAACAACGACCACGTGTTGTCGTTCGACGGCACGATGTTCGCGCTCAGCGACAACTCGAGCGGCCAGTCGGCGATTTCGACGATGCCGGTGCGCGGCGGCGTGCCGACACGCATCACGCCGAACACGCCGAGCTACATGCACGGCTGGACGCCGGACGCGAAGTGGCTGATCTACACGGGCGGCCGCAAGGCGAAAGGTGCCAAGGACGACGAGTACGACATCTACAAGATCGCCAGTGACGGCTCGGGCAAGGAGATCAACCTGACGAACTCGCCGGGTCTCGATGACGGCCCCGAAGTGAGCCCCGACGGCAAGTGGATCTACTTCAACTCCACGCGCACCGGCCAGATGCAGATCTGGCGCATGGGCCTCGATGGCAAGAACCCGGAGCGCGTGACGAAGGACGACAAGTGGAACGACTGGTTCCCGCACTTCTCACCCGACGGCAAGTGGATCGTGATCATCTCGTACGGGCTGGACGTGGAACCGAGCAATCACCCGTACTACAAGCACTGCATGATCCGCATCATGCCGGCCGACGGCAGCGCGCCGCCGAAGACCATCGCCTGGGTCTACGGCGGCCAGGGCACGATCAACGTGCCGTCTTGGTCACCGGACGGCACCCACGTGGCGTTCGTGAGCAACAGCGACGCGCTGTAATGGGGACATTCCTCATTTCGCTGTAACAATTGCCCGCCGCTGCGAAGGGCGGACCCGCAAGGTCCGCCCTTTTCATTTGGCCAGCTGCACTTCAATTTCGACCAGCATCCCGGGCTGCACCAGCCCGGCCACCTGCACCGTCGAGCGCGCCGGCAGATTCGGCTGCACCTGGGTGCCGAAGAACTGCGAGTACGCGGCCATCATGCCGTCGAAGTCCATGCGCCCGCCGTTGGCGGGATCGCCCGCGAGGTACACGGTCATCGCGACCACGTCGCCGAACCCCAGGCCCAGCTTGTCCAGCGATTCCTTGATGCGCGCGAACACGGACAACGTCTGGGTCTTCGTGTCGCCCCAGTACTCCGGCGTGCCCGGCGTGGCCTTGGGGTCGAGCGGCGCGGGCGTCATGCCACTGTGGAAGTAGAGAGTCTTGCCGGGCGGTACCTCCACTACGCGCGCAATGGGAAAGTTCGTGCCGTTCGAATGCCGCACGATGTCGGCGGCCTGCCCGGCGCCTGCCCCTGCCAGCGCCAGCGCGCAACCGGTCGCGCGCATCCAGAACCCGATGCGATGTCTGCTGCTCATCTGGACTCCATTTGTGACAGCGAAAATGAGGAATGTCCCTATTTCAGGGTGGTGATGTAGGCGACCACGTCGGTGATGGCCTTGTCGTCGGCCAGCGTCGCGGCGATGGCGCGCATCTGGGCGCCATAGCTATCCCTTTCATCGGCGCCCCGCAAGCCCGTCCTGTAGTTAGTCAGCTGGGTGGCCAGGTACCAGTCGGAACGCGCGGCCAGCGCGGGTGATTGCAGCGCGGCATTGCCCTCGCCGCGCGCGCCGTGACAGCCGCGCTGACCGCGAGCGAGAACGCGGAGAGTCGTCCGTTGTGCGCGGCGCGCGGCCGCAACTGGATCACCATAAAGACCTCCCTTGTTTGGTTTGGCCTGCCGGACGCAGGGCGCCCGGCAAGAGTGATCCTCGTGTTGCAAATATCCGGCCAACGGCGCGGCGCGGCCGGCGGCCCCGGGGCCCGGCGCCGACTAACTACCGAGGGATTTGCGCGCAGGCTCGCGGAGTTGGGAGAACTCCGGGGCCGCGAAAACGCGCCGCGGACGGCGCCCGGAGCGTGGTTGCGGAAACTTCACACGGAGCGCCGGCAGGAGTCCGCGCTCGCCTTTGTGGTGCGAGTGATGCGCGAAGGCACGGGAATCGCGCGGAAAATTCTGCGCACGAAGTTGGCGCGACACGCCGGACCTAACAACCCCGCGACGCACCCGGCGGGTGCATGCCCTCAATGAGTGCGGGAAACCGTGCGAACCGCGAGCCGCCGCGAAGCGATCCCTGCGAGCAACGCGAGGCCCAGCCACTCGAAGCTGCCGCCGCCACCACCGCCGGTCCTGGCGGAGGCGACACCAGCGCTGCTGCTGCCGGAGATCTGCACCGCCACGTTGCGGCTGTCATTCGCCGCGTTGGTGTCGTTCATCGCGGTGAGCTTGAGCGCGCTCGAATAGCTGCCGCGCGCCGCCGAGCGCACGACCAGGTTCACCGTCGACGTGCTGTTCGCCTCGAGCTCGCTGAAGTCACAGCGCAATTCGCTGGTGCCGCTGCAGATCGCATTGGCGGCCGAGATGCTGACCAGCGTCACCTCGGCGGGCAGCGTGACCTCGAGCCGCGCACCGACGGCCTTTTCGGCGCCGTTGACCACGGAGATCGGCGGGAAGTCGAGCGTCGAGCCGGCCGAGCCTTCCACGCTCGCGGCCACGCGCAGCTCGAGGTCGGTCGGCGCCATGACTTCCGCGCGGCCACGCACCTCGTTGTTCGACGACACCACGTCGCCGGCCGTGCTCACCGCCACGGCCACGTCCTGGTCGCAGGCGTGTTCAGCGCGCCACGTCACGGCCACGGTCACCTGCGAACCGGCCGCGAGGTCGGTGAAGTCGCAGACGCCGCCCTGCACGTCATCGACGCTGCAGCTGCCCGCGCTGGCGCGGATCGAGCCCACGGTCACGCCCGGTAGATAGTTCTTCGCGAAGAAGCGCGCGGCCGCCAGCGGCCGCCGGCCCGTGGTCACGGTGAAAGTCTCCTCGCGCGTGCCGCCGGCCAGGATGCGGGTGAGATCGAGGCTGCCGCTCACCGCGATGTCGTTGTAGGGCCGCACCAGCACCGGGCGCGTCAGCGTGTCGTTGGCGGCCGCGGTGTCGCCCGGCACCTGCAGCGTGAACTTCACGTCGTAGGTGCCCGGCTCGGCGAATTGCGCACGGTAGTCGATGTACAGCTGCGCGCCACGCGCCATCACGGGCAGCACGCAATGCGCGCGACGCGGCGTGAGCAGCTCGCAGTCGGCGCCGTTGTGGATGCTGGCGCCGCGCAACACGCCGGCTTCGTGTACTTCGATGTCGAGAGTCGCGCCGGCCGCCGCGTCGCGGCCGCTGGAACGCAGCGAGACCTGCCCGTCGATGTCCTGCCCCTCGATGCCCGTGCCGCCCGAGGCCAGCACCACCGCGAGGTCCACCGGATTGTCGATGCGCAGCTGCAGGCCGGTGGAATTGTTGGCGAGATAACCGTCCACATCGGCGTCGACCGAGGCGTTGATGTCCACGGTGCCCGCGCGCGTGCCCTGCACGCGCACGCGAACCAGCCGCGTCGAGCCCGGTGCCACGGCGCCGAGCGGGCAACTCCAGCTGCTGCCGTCACCATCCCGCGAACAGGCGGCGCCTTCGGCATCGATCAGAGTCACGTTCGCGACGTTGGCAATGCCGGTCACCCAGAGCGTCGCGTCACCGGTGGATTGCGGGCCACGCGCACGCACCAGGAAGGGGATTTCATAGGCGCTGCCGACGGCGAGGTCGACGGAGGCCGGGCCCGCGGTGACCTCGATGTCGCGCTCCGCCTGCACCCAGGCGTGCGCATTGCTGGTGTTGTTGGTGATGTCGCCATCCCCCGCGGCCGACACCGAGGCGGCGGCGAACAGCGGACCGGCGGCCGCGGTTTTGGCGTTCACCGTGAGCCGCAGGCTCGCGCCCGACGCGATCTCGGCGATGTTGCAGACCACGGAAAAGGCATTCGCGGTGCAGGTGGCGCCCGGCATGCTGGCCGCGGTCACCGCCTGGTTCAGGTTCAGCGACAACACCGCGTTGCGCACCGGCAGCGCGCGCTGGCTGCGGACGTCGGCGAGGATCGTGAGCGCCGCGCCGACGGGCACTTCGTCGGCATCCGTCGTCAGCGTGACGGCGGCGTCGATGCCCGAGCGGATCGATACGCCCACGTCGCGCAGGTTGTTGGAGGTCATGAGGTCGTTGCCCGCCACGACGCGCGCCCGCGTGGTCACCGTCCCCGGCATCGTGGCATGCGCCGTGATGCCCACCGAGCGCTGCTCGCCCACGGCAAGCTCGCCGAAGTCGCAGCTCGCCGCGAGCGCGGTGGTCGAGCAACTCGCGCCCTCGGCGCTGGCCGCGTCGAGCGTCACGCCCGCACCTTCGGGAATCGAAAGGCTGAACACCACGTCCTCAGCCGCCTTCGTGCCCGACGAGCGCACCACGAAGGGAATGACGAACGGCACGCCGCCCTCGGCGTTGACCGTGCTGCCCGCGATCAGTGACGCGTCGGCATAGTCCGCGGCCGTCACGCAGCTCGCGTTGTCCAGCCCCTTCGAGATCACGTTGATGCTGCACTGGGAGAACTTCGCGTAGCCGCTGATGGACGGCGACATGATGTAACCGCCAGCCACGGCGCTGCAGGCTTCACCCGTCTCACCGTCGTGCGGCGCGCCAAAGTTGTGGCCGAGCTCGTGCGCCATGACGATGGCGGAGATGGTGGTGCCGTAGGAGCGCTCGCTCAGGGAGACACCGCGCTCGCCTTCGCAGGCCGAATTCACGAACGCGATGCCGGCGGTGGTGCCATCGAGATTCTTGCCCGTCATGAGATGCGCGAGCCCGCGTGCGCGCACCGCCGGGTTCGCGACCCGGTACTTGCTGATCTGGTCGAGCAACGTCACCGCCGCGGTGCTCGTGAAGGGGTCGTTGTCCGCGGGGACGACGCGCACCTCGGTGGCGAGCACCAGCAGCCCCACCTGCTCGCTGAAGATGCCTTCGACGATGTTGAGCCGCGCCAGCATCGCGGCCACCGGGTCGGCCGGCTCGGCCGCGGCGAACGCGCTGTCGGCCACCAGCGCGATCTCGATCTGGCGCGACACCTTGCCCGCGGCCGCGGCCTGCAGCTCACCCACCATCGTGCGGTACTGGCTCAGCGGCGCGAGCTTCTCGGCGCCCGCACGCGCGCGCACCGCGTCATCGCCGAGCGCGCAGAAATCCTGCGGCAGCGCGTCGCGCGTATCGGAGAGCTTGTAGACCACGGCCTGGTTCGAACCGACGGCGAGCGGGGTGGTGAGGTGGTCGACGATGCGGCCGTAGCTCGTCACCGCGTACAGGTCCTGGCCGTCCCAGATGGCGCCTTCGACGCCGGCTGCGGACTCGGTGAGTCGGACCCAGGACCCTGGCTGGCCCTCGAGCGAGCCACGCATCAGCCGGTACGGCTTCAGTTGCAGCTTGCGTTGCGCGGGGAGTTTCGAAAGAACCCGTTCATTGTCGGCCAGGTTCAGCGTGAATCGGCGGCCGTAGGCATCGAATTGGGCCGTCTGGCCGGAAACGGCCAGCTGGATGGGCTCGGCGAAACGGATTTCCTGGGCGAAGGCCGGCGCCATGAAGGCAAAAGCCAGAATTCCCAGCGAAATGACCCTCCCCGTCGCTCGCACTCGGCATCCCCTGCGCGTGCCGGTCCGATGCCGGCCAAGTCGGCAACTTACCTTGTAGGAATCGTCGGAGGATGTAGGTCAGATTTGACTGTCAGACAAAGCGTGAACTGGCACCAGTGTTGTTTTCACAACATAAGTAGGCCGGTTTAAATCGGCGGCCATATTGCGGAGCGGTGCCTACTTTGGCGGATGCCTGTGAACGAGAAACATCTGCCATCTGATCCGTGGCTCATCTTGTCGACCTATGAGGACGAAAACATTTCGTGCCTCAATTCCGAAGTCCTTGCGCCAAGGCGCCCTCAAAATCGCCTTCGGAATCGAACTCAGATCGGCCATCTTGTCGCCGTCAAATTCCATGTAAATCAGGCAACCGTGGCCGTTGCAGAACGTTCGCGTAATCGCTGGTTCAGGACTGTCTCGCGATTGTTGATCAACGATGCGGCGCAATTCGTATTCCGCACCATAGGCCCAACTGTCTTCTGGGTTCTTCGGCTCCGAAACTACGTCGAGCACCAATGGTTTGGGATCCATTAGCGGCGAGCCGGCTTCCCTGCCAAAGAATGCATTTCTTTTCTGTAGTGACTGCTCAACCCACTGACGTGCGAACCCAGCGCCATATGGGTCATCGGATTGCGCGGCAGGCATTGCACGCGGTATCGGGGAAGACTCCCTCACGGAGTTCCAGTCGATCCCCACCGTTCCAATAGCGGCCGGACTCACGGACTCCACGCTCTCTTTCACTTCGGGCGAAGAATTGGGGAGGGCATTGGTGGGGGCAGGAAACGCTGGCGAATCAAGCGACCCGACAGAAGAACTGGATCCCGATCGGGGCGCATGACTTTGTGTTTGGACTTCGGCGTTCTCAGGTGAGCAAGCCCGAAATCCAATGACAAGAACCGCCAGTCCTATAAGTGCAATTGCAGAGAG
>DATEII010000098.1:0-13958 GCA_035279135.1 Steroidobacteraceae bacterium | reverse complement strand
CGGCTATCGGTTCAACGAAAAGCTGGAACTGACCTTCGGGGTCGACTGGAACAACGTCGACTACGACGCCACCGTCGTGGCCGATGGCGTGCCGCTGATTCCGGACGGCACCGAGATCGGCGTCAGCGGTGAACTGGAAGCCTTCACGCCGCGCGTGGGCGTCAACTTCAACTTCATCGACGGTCCGATCACGCCCTACGTGACCGCGATGATCGGTTACGCCTTCATCGACACCAACATTCCGAACGGGCCGCCGCAGACCGGCTGCTGGTGGGATCCGTGGTACGGGCAGATCTGCGGCTCGTGGCAGCCGACGCGCAGCGCCGACAACTTCGTGTATGGCGCGGGCGTCGGCGTGCGCTGGGACGTCAATGACGCCTGGTCGCTGCGCTTCGGTTACGACAAGCGCTGGATCGACTCGAACGGCTCGCCGGACGTCGACCAGATCAAGCTCGGCGTGTCGGTGATGTATTGAATGAACCGCGTGCGCCCGTTGCCGCCGGCGACGGGTGCACGCGCGGAGTGGACCATGCAAGACAAGACCGCGCGTCGCCGAGCGGCGCCCCGATTCCGCCCGCCATGGACGGCCGCGGCCACCTTGTTAGCCAGCACGCTGGCGCCGGCCGCCCATGCCTCGCTGTTTTCGGGCGAGACCCTCGACGCGGTCGCGAACGGCGCGGCCTGGGTGGTGTTGTTCATCGCGCCGCTGGCCGCGATCGGCATCTTCCTGATCATCCACATCCTTCCCGAGAAGATCGCCGAGAAGAAGCAGCATCCGCAGCTCGATGCGATCAAGACTCTGTGCCTGCTGTCGCTGGTGTTCGGCGGCATGTTGTGGCCGCTGGCGTGGTTGTGGGCTTACACGCGGCCGGTCATCCACAAGATGGCCTATGGCACGGACAAGGTGCCGCACGCCGGCGCCGACGACGCGCTGCATCCGCTCGAGGATGCGAAGACTGAAACCGTGAGCAGGGAGGCCTGAGCCATGGAACTCATCCTGCTCGGCATCTACTCGTACATCGTCTGGCTGATCTTCTTCAAGTTCAAATGGCTGCCCTGGAATTTCATCAGCCAGGTGATCGTCGTGACGATCCCGATCGTCGGCCTCACGCTGCTGATCCTGTTGCTCAACATCGTCGCGCCCTCCTCGGCCGACGTGCGCGTCGTGAACTACGTGACCGCCGTGAACGCGCGCCTGCAGGGCATGGTGATCGACGTACCGATCACGCCGAACCAGCACATCAAGAAAGGCCAGATCCTGTTCCGCCTCGATCCGCGTCCCATGGAGATCGAGATCCGGGGCTTCAAGGCGCAGATAGAATCCTTGCAGGCGCAACTGCTGTCCGCGGGCGCCAGCACCACGGGGTTCGGCGAGACGGTGCGAAACGCGCGCGGCAGCCGGGAAGCCATCGCCGCGCAACTGAAACTCGCACGCGAGCGCGAGTCGCAGACCCGCGAGCTCGCCGCCACCGGCGCCGGAAGCCAGTACGACTACCAGCAGGCGCAGATGAACGTGGCGAACCTGCAGGCGCAGCTCGATGCGGCCACCGCCACCGAACGTTCGGCTCAGGCCAAGGTGGGCGCGAAGACCTCCAAGGGCGACCAGGATGAGATCGCCAACGTGAAGGCGAAGATCCTGCAGGCCGAAGCGCAACTCGCCGACGCCCAATGGCGGCTCGAGCAAACCGTCTACCGCGCGCCCGCGGATGGCACGGTGGTGTCGCTGTCACTGCGTCCCGGCGCCATGGCGGTCCCGCTGCCCATCACGCCAGCCATGACCTTCGTCGAGGATGAGCAGTGGGTGATGGCGATCTTCAGACAAAACGAAGTCCGCAAGATCAAGCCGGGCCAGGAAGCGGAGATCTCACTGCGCATGTATCCGGGCCGCATCATCAAGTGCAAGGTGGATTCCATCATGTGGGCCACTGCGGCAGGCCAGCTGCCCATCGGCTTCACGAACAACATGGCGGGCGTGGCGCCGATACCGCCCGGCGCCCTCGCGGTGCGGCTGCTCAAGGACAAGAAAGACGTCGACCTCTTCATGGCCTCGGGCGCAGCCGGCGCCGGTGCGGTGTACACGGACAGCGGCGTGGCGATCCACATCCTGCGCAAGATCCTGATCCGCGTCAGCGCCAAGCTCGACTGGCTGATCCTGAAGTTGCATTGAAGATGAGCGGCCCAACGCGACGAATTCCGGGCGCAGTCAGCGCGGCATTGTCCGCGGTCCTGGTGGTCGGCTGCATCGCCGGCCCTCCTCCGAAGCCCGAAGAGATCCGCAAGCAGGGACTCGGCACCGTGGCGCTCGACCATCCGTGGAAGGCGGACGCCTCGGCGCAGGGCGCGGTACAGGACAACTGGCTCGCGACATTCAACGACTCGACCCTGAATTCCCTGGTGCACGAAGCGCTGCTCGCCAATCCGGACCTGCGCGTTGCGTCCGCGCGCATGCGCCAGTCGCGCGAGTTGCTCGTGCAGGCGCGCGCGCCGCAGTTCCCGGCGGTTGGCATCGGCGGCACCGGCGGACTCAAGGCGTCCGGCGGCGGCGGTGATCCCAGCTCGGCGCTGCAGGGCGTGGTGGCCGCGGCCTCGTGGGAGCTCGATCTCTGGGGTCGCGTGCGATACGGCAAGATGGCCGCGGCCGAGGAAAACGTCGCCGCGCAGGCGGACTACGAGTTCGCGCGCCAGTCGCTCGCGGCCACGGTCGCCAAGGCCTGGTTCGCCGCCATCCAGTTCACGCAGCAGGCCAAGCTCGCGGCGGAAATGGTCGGCTCCTCGGGCGAGCTCGCAAAACTCGCGGCCGATCGTGAACGGGTGGGTGCCGGCTCGGACGTGGAAACCGCGGTGGCCCGCGCCAACCAGCACAACCTCGAGGATCTGCGCGCGCAATCCGAGTTCGCGCGCGACCAGGCGCTGCGTGCGCTCGAGCTGTTGTTAGGCCGTTATCCCGCCGCCGAGATCGCTGCGAGCGAGGACTTCGTGGCCATGCCCCCGGCGCCGCCGGCCGGCGTGCCGCTCAACGTGCTCGAACGGCGTCCGGACGTGATCGCTGCCGAGCGCCGCGTGGCCGCGGCGTTCAACCGCGTCGGACAGGCCAAGGCCGCCATGTTGCCCGCGATCACGCTGAACCTGAACTTCGGCTACTTCGACAGCGACATCCTGCAGCTCAAGGAAGAGTTCGAGAATCCCACCGGCGGCGTGGGTGCCCGATTGCTCGCGCCCATTTTCCAGGGTGGCGCGCTGCGCGCGCAGGTGCGCATCCGCACCCTGCAGCAGGAGGAGGCGACGGCCTCCTACGCCGGCGCCGCTCTGCGCGCGCTCAACGACGTCGAGAATGCGCTGGCCGCGGGCCGGGCGCTGGACACGCGCGTGCGCAGCCTGACGCAGGCGTACGACGAACAGAATCGGGCGTTCGGACTCACCGAGCACTCCCTGCAGGTCGGTCGCTCCGATCGACGTGCGCTCGAACAGCAGCGCATGGCGGCCGCCGATGCACGCATCGCCCTGCTGGGCGTGCGCGCCGAACAATTGTCCCAACGCGTCAACCTCCACCTCGCGCTCGGTGGCAGCTTCGAGGCTCCGCCACCGCCGCCGCCGCAGTAGCACCATGGCGGTGCGCCAATCCATAGAGATCCCGCGCGCGGCGCTGCGTCGCGTGTTCTTCCAGCGCTGCTTCTACCTGTTCGTGGTGTTGCTGGCGCTGATCGGTGTCTCCCCGTTCATCGAAGGCACGCGCGGCACCTACCTGCTCGCGGGTTTCAATGCCTTCGTCGTGCTCGCGGCGGCTGCCGCGCTGGGCCGCACCGCGCTCTCCTTCCTGCTGGTGTTCGTGCTGATCGGCGCCGCGGTCGGCCTGCGATTCGCCTCGCTCGAAGACGGCCAGGCGCCGCTGTTCAACTGGGCGTTGCTGCTGCATGCCTTCGTATACATCTCGGTGTTGTTCCTGCTGCTGCGCTACGTGTTCGGACCCGAGGTGATGGACGGCGACCGGCTCTGGGGAGCGGCCTCTGCCTACCTGATGATCGGCATCCTGTGGTGCTTCGTGTACGCGCTCGTGGAGCTCGAGCACACGCAGACCTTCCTGGTGCGCGGCGAACCCGCCAACCTGCAGCTCATCGAGCTGCTGTACTTCAGTTTCTCGACGCTCACCACCATCGGGTTCGGCGACATCGCGCCGCTGTCACGCGGCGCGCAGATGGCCGCGATCTTCGAAGGCATCGTCGGCACGTTGTTCCTCGCCATCCTCATCGCCAAGCTGGTCGGCGTCTATCCACCGCACGCCCAGCCACCACCGGGAGCGCACGATGAAACCCGCGGGTGACGTCACACGCCTGGTGTTCCTGGTGCTGTTCATCGCCATGTTGCTGGCCGGCAGCTTCTGGACACTGCTGCCATTCCTCGGCGGATTGATCTGGGCCGCGACAGTGGTCATCGCCACCTGGCCGCTGCTGATCCGGCTGCGCGCACGCACCGGACGGCCCTGGGTCGCGGTCACGGTCATGACGGCCTCGACGCTGCTCGCGGTGATCCTGCCGTTCGCCTTCGCGGTCAGCACCCTGCTCGACGTCGCGCATCGCGGCCCCGAGCTGCTCGCCGATTTCTTCACCAAGGGCCTCGGCCCACCGCCCGAGTGGTTGGGCAGGATCCCCGCGGTCGGTAACCAGCTCGTGGCCAAGTGGCAGGAAATTGCCGCGGGCGGACGCGATGCGCTCATCGAGACCGCGCGTCCCTACGTGGGCGCGGCCACGCACTGGCTGGTCGCGGTGACCGGCGGCATCGGCGTCGTGGCCGTGAACATCCTGCTGACCGTGGCGTTGGTGGCCATCCTGTTCGTGCAGGGTGAGACCGCCGCGCGCGGCGCGCTGGCTTTCGGCTACCGGCTGGGCGGCGAACGCGGCATGCAAGTCATGCGTCTCGCCGCGCAGGCGGTGCGCAGCGTGGCGCTCGGCGTGGTGGTGACCGCGCTGGTGCAATCGGTGCTCACCGGCATCGCGCTGTGGATCTGCGGCATTCCCGCGCCGGCCGTGCTCGCCGCGCTGGTATTCGTGCTCGGCATCGCCCAGCTCGGGCCGCTGCCAGTGATGCTGCCGGCGATTGCCTGGCTGTACTGGACGGACCAGGCGGTGTGGGGAACGGTGCTGCTGGTGCTCGCCATCCCGATCGGCGCGCTGGACAACGTGCTGCGGCCCATCCTGATCCGCCGCGGCGTCCAACTACCCATGCTGCTCATCATCGCCGGCGTCATCGGCGGATTGATCGCGTTCGGCGTGATGGGGCTGTTCGTGGGCCCGGTGATCCTGGCCGCGAGTTACACGCTGGTGAAGTCCTGGGTGGCCGAAGGGGGGCCGCCGCCGCTGCAGGCGACCACCGCCCCAGCAGCAACAACAACAACGACAACGACAACCCCGTGAAATTCTCGATCAACTGGCTGCTGGTGTTCATTCCGATCGCGCTGGCGGTGGAGCACCTGCACGTCTCGCCGCCGGTGGTGTTCTTCTGCGCCGCGCTGGCCATCATTCCGATCGCTGCGCTGATCGTCCGCTCGACCGGCCAGCTCGCCACCTACACCGGCGATGCCGTCGGTGGCCTGCTGAACGCCACCTTCGGCAACGCACCCGAGCTGATCATCGCGCTGGTGGCGCTGCACGCCGGCCAGCTCGAGATGGTGCGCGCGTCGATCATCGGCGCAATCCTCGCCAATCTGCTGCTGGCGCTCGGCATCGCGTTCCTTCTCGGCGGCCTCAAGCACCACGACCAGAGCTACAACCGCGTGGCCGCGCGCACCTACGCCACCATGATGCTGCTGGCCGCGATGAGCCTCGCGATACCCAGCGCCTTCAGCCGCGTGCTCGCTCCCGACGAGACCGTGCGCCAGGAAGCCCTGCTCAACGTGGGCGTGGCCGCCGCATTGCTCGCCATCTACGTGCTCTACCTGGTCTATTCACTGAAGACGCATCGCGGCAGCTTCGCAAGTGAAGGCGGTGACGACGCGCATGGGCACGGCCATGGCGATGACGGTGCGCGCTGGAGCCTCACGCGCGCGCTGGCCAGCCTGGTGGTCGCATCGCTGCTCGCGGCCTGGATGAGCGAAGTGCTGGTAGGCGCTGCCGATGGCACGGGACAGGCGCTGGGCATGTCGTCGGTGTTCATCGGCATCGTCTTCCTGGCCGTCGTGGGCGGCGCCGCCGAGAGCGGCTCGGCCATCGCCATGGGCGCAAAGAACAAGCTCGACCTGTCGATCGGCATCGCGCTGGGCAGTTCGATCCAGATCGCGCTGTTCATCGCGCCGGTGCTGGTGTTCGCCAGCTACTTCATCGCGCCCGTGCCGCTCGAGCTGTCGTTCAGTCGCGCCGAGGTCGGCACGCTGTTCATCGGCGTGTTCATCGGCGGCATGGTGTTCAGCGACGGGCAGGCGAACTGGTTCAAGGGCGTCCAGCTGATCACTATCTACCTGATCATCGCGATGATGTTCTATTTCATGCCGGGAGTGACCACATGACTGCACATACCCACGCCGGGACCGGCCTCGCCGCGTCTCCCATCGCCGCGGCCACGGGCACGGCGCTCGATCCCGTCTACCGCGCCTCCGAGGTCATCTTCGGGCTGCTCATGGCCATGAGCTTCATCGGCTCGATCAGCGTCGCCACCGACGGACGCGAAGAAGTGCGCACGCTGCTGGTGGCCGCGCTGGGCTGCAATCTCGCCTGGGGCCTGGTCGACGCCGTGATGCACCTGGTCGGCATCAAGACGCAGAAGCGTCGCACGCGCGTGCTGCTCGAGCGCCTGCACGGCAGCAACGACAGCGCCGCGGGGCGCGCGCTGCTCGCGGACGAGATGCCGGGACCCCTGGCCGCGACGCTGGGCACGGACGGTCTCGAGGCCGTGCGACAGAAACTCGCCGCCGCTCCGCTGGCACTCGCGCCCTCGCGGCTGTCGGGACGGGATTTCGGTGACGCCATCATCGTGTTCCTGCTGGTGGTGCTGTCCACCTTTCCGCTGGTCATTCCCTTCATGCTCACCGACGACACGGCGCGCGCGCTGTTGTGGTCGCGACTGGTGGCCGTGGCGACGTTGTTCATCGCGGGCGCCACGCTGGCTCGCTACTCGCACGGCAACGTGTGGCTCAACGGCCTCACGATGGCCACGCTCGGCGCGCTGTTGATGGCCGCGATCATGGCGCTCGGTGGCTGAGTGGGTATGACACCGTACGTTACCTCGAGCCACTTCCGCGTCGCGGAAGCGGCATGAATCATCGCGCCTCGCAGGGGACATCGATGCCGCATTCGCGAGAAGGTGATGCCGGGCAAGTCGATATGGCACGGGCGGAGGCCTGTATGAAACTGTTGCACGAACGTTTCCCACACGTGCAGGCGCTGGCTCTCAAGCGCTGCGAGAAACACGAGTCCTTCCGTGAGCTCTGCGAGGAATACTGGGCCTGCAGCCAGGTGCTCGCACGCCTGGAGCGCCCCGGCGCCGAAGAGAGCCTGCGCACCGAATACAGCGCCCTGCGCCTGCGGCTCGAGGGCGAGCTGCTGCGTTACATCGCCGAACAGAGCTCGCGCGCCGGCTCTTCACATTCCTGACAGGAGGTCATCATGCAACTCGCGGGCACACCCCAGATCACGCGTCACGTCCTCATCGTCGACAGTGGCCTCAATGGCAACGGGCACGCCACCGCGGCCACGCGCAGCGTGCGCGCGCTCGCCAGCGAGCTGCACGGCCGTGGCATGGAGGTCATCGAATCGACAACCTGCGAAGATGGCATGGCCACCGCGCGTTCGGATGCCAGCATCGACTGCATCCTGATCAACTGGACACAGGGCGCGCAGGACGGCTCGGAAGACATCCAGGTGCGCCGCGATGCGACCGCCCTGATGAAGTCGGTACGCAGCCGCAATTCGCGGCTGCCGATTTTCCTGATGGCCAATCGCAAGATCGCCGGCACGGTGAGCGTCGAAGTCGCGCAGCTGGCCGACGAGTTCATCTGGATCCCCGAAGACACCGCGCCTTTCATCGCCGGCCGCGTGACCGCCGCCGTGGATCGGTATCGCGCGCAGCTGTTGCCGCCGTATGCCAAGGCGCTGGCGACCTACAACCGCGATTCGGAATACTCCTGGGCGGCGCCCGGCCACCAGGGCGGCGTGGCGTTCCTCAAATCGCCCGTCGGCCGCGTGTTCTTCGACTTCTTCGGCGAGAACCTGTTCCGCACCGACATGGGCATCGAGCGCGGCGCGCTGGGTAGTTTGCTCGGCCACAGCGGCCCGGTCGGCGAGAGCGAACGTTATGCGGCGCGCGTGTTCGGCGCGCATCGCAGCTACACGGTGCTGAACGGCACCTCGGCCTCCAACCGCACCATCATGACGGCCTGCGTGGGCGACGGCGAGATCGCGCTCTGCGACCGCAACTGCCACAAGTCCATCGAGCAGGGCCTGGCGCTCACCGGCGGCATCCCGGTGTTCATCACGCCGACGCGCAATCGATACGGCATCATCGGCCCGGCCTCTCCTGCTTCGCTCGAGCCGCCCGCCATCGAAAAGGCGATCGCCGCGAATCCGCTCGCGAAAGACGCGACGAACAAGCGTCCCGTCTACTCGGTGCTCACCAACTGCACCTACGACGGCATGTGTTACGACTCCGCGCAGGTCGAGCAGCGCCTCGCGAAGAGCGTCGATCGCATCCATCTCGACGAAGCCTGGTACGGCTACGCGCGCTTCAACCCGCTGTACCGGAACCGTTTCGCCATGCGCGGCGAGCCCTCGAGCCATCCGAAGGATGGCCCGACGGTGTTCGCCACGCATTCCACCCACAAGCTGCTGGCCGCGCTGTCGCAGACTTCGTGGATCCACATCCGCGACGGCAAGGGCGCCATCGACCACGGCCGTTTCAACGAAGCCTATTGCACCCAGGCCTCGACTTCGCCGCTCTATCTATTGATCGCCTCGAACGACGTGGCCGCCGCCATGATGGACGGCCCCGGCGGCCACGCGCTCACGCAGGAAACCATCGACGAGGCGGTGGCCTGCCGCCTCGCCACGGCCCGGGTGTACCAGGAGTTCAAGGCCAAGAACGCCTGGTTTTTCGCGCCCTGGAACGCTCCCGAGATCAAGGATGCGAAGAGCGGAAAGAAGATTCCGTTCCACGAGGCCTCACACGAGCAGCTCACCACCGACCCCGAATGCTGGGTGCTGCATCCCGGCGAGAAGTGGCATGGCTTCGACGCCATCCCCGACGGCTGGTGCATGCTCGACCCGATCAAGTTCGGCATCGTGTGTCCGGGCATGCAGGACGACGGCCAACTTGCCGAGCACGGCATCCCGGCGGACATCGTCACGGCGTATATCGGACGTCACGGGATCGTGCCTTCGCGCACCACTGATCACATGGTCCTGTTCCTGTTCTCGGTGGGCATCACCAAGGGCAAGTGGGGCACGCTGCTCAACACGCTGCTGGACTTCAAGACGGACTACGACCGCAATGCGCCGCTCGCCGAGGTGCTGCCCGGCATCGCGGCGGCCGGGGGAGATCGCTACGCCGGCATGGGACTCAAGGACCTCGGCGACCAGATGTGGCAGCACCTGCGCACCAGCCAGCAGGGTCACTGGCAGGCGCAGGCGTACGCCACGCTGCCGAAACCCGAGATGTTGCCACGCAAGGCCTTCCAGAAGCTCATGGCCGGCGATGCCGAAAAGGTGCCGCTGGCCAAGCTGGCGAATCGCACCGTGGGCGTCGGCGTGATCCCCTATCCACCCGGCATTCCCATCGTGATGCCCGGCGAGAACATCGGCGCCGCCGACGGTCCGTGGATCAAGTACCTGCACACGCTCGAGGAATGGGGGCACAAGTTCCCCGGCTTCGCGAAGGAAGTCGAAGGCACCGAGGAGAAAGACGGCACGTTCTACGTGTATTGCCTGAAATAAGGAGCTCACCGTGCTTCAGTACGTCGCCAGCGTTCCCAAGATCCCGATTCCGTTCAACCGACTGCTGAAAATCGTCGCGCTGGTCGACGACAACAACTCCGAAGTGCGGCAGTTGCTCGACCTGCTGTCCGCCGAACGGTTCGAAGTCGAAGTTTCGTCCAACTACGATCGCGACCCGTCCGAAGACGCCAGCGTCGGCGCGTACATCGTCGATGTCGATGGACCGCAGCGCGAGAAGGCGCGCGAGCTCGGCCTCGCGGTACGCCGGCTGGGGTTCCGCATGCCCATCTGGGCGCTGGCGGACTCGCGCCGCATCGCCGACGTGCTGGTGAGCGGCGCCATCGGTGAAGTCGATGGCTTCATTTACCTCGGCCAGCAGACACCGTCGTTCTACGCCAAGCAGATCTGCGCCCAGGTCGTGGACTATGGCCGCAGCCTGCTGCCGCCTTTCTTCGGTGGCCTCGTGGCTTACGACGCGGCGGCGAATATCTCCTTTGCCTGCCCCGGTCATCAGGGTGGCCAGTTCTACCGCAAGTCGCCCGCAGGTCAGCTGTTCTACCGCCACTTCGGCGAGCAGATTTTCCGCAACGATCTGTGCAACGCGGACGTGGAGCTCGGCGACCTCCTGATCCACGTCGGCGCGGCAGTCGAAGCACAGAAATTCGCGGCGCAGGTGTTCGGTGCCGACCGCACCTACTTCGTGCTCAATGGCACGACCACGTCCAACAAGATCGTGACGGGCGCCACGCTGCACCGGGACGACCTGGTGCTGTTCGATCGCAACAACCACAAGTCGCTGCACCAAGGCGCGCTGGTGCAGGCTGGCGCCATCCCGATTTTCCTGCCGACGGCGCGCAACTCCTTCGGCATGATCGGCGCGGTCGACTGGGATGCGTGGGACGAGAACACCTTGCGTGATCGTATCCGCAACCATCCACGCCTGGGCCCTGCGCGCGCCGATGCCGAGCGGCCATTCCGCATGGCCTGCATCCAGCTCTGCACCTATGACGGCACGGTGTACAACGTGCAGAAAGTCATGGAGAAGATAGGCCACCTCTGTGACTACATCCTCTGGGACGAGGCCTGGATCGGCTACAACGCGTTCCACCCGTTGTTCGAAGGCCATAGCCCGATGCGCCTCAAGGACCTGGGCCCCGACATGCCGGGACTCTTCTCCACGCAATCGGTCCACAAGCAGGGCGCGGGCTTCTCGCAGGCCTCGCAGATCCACAAGCGCGACGAACACATCAAGGGACAGAAGCGCTTCATCGAGCACAAGCGCTTCAACGAATCCTTCCTGCTGAACACCTCGACCTCGCCCTTCTACCCGCTGTTCGCGTCGCTCGACGTGAATGCCAAGATCCACGAGGGCAAGGCCGGCGAGATGATGTGGGATCGCTGCATCGAGCTCGGCATCGAGGTGCGCAAGAAGCTGCGGGAATTCGGGCAGCGCTACGCCAAGATCGGCCGGACCGACCACGAGAAATGGTTCTTCGATCCGTTCGTGCCCGACGTCGTGACGATCAAGGGATCCAAGTTCACGACGGACGTCAAGGATGCCCGGTGGGAAAGCCTGCCCACCGAGGTGCTCAAGCGCGAACAGCAATGCTGGACCTTCGATCCCAAGAACCCCTGGCATGGCTACTCGGGCTACTCCGAAGGTTATGCCATGGTGGACCCGAACAAGTTGATGCTCCTGACTCCGGGCATCGACCGCAAGACCGGCGAGTACCTGGACTTCGGTGTGCCGGCCACGGTGCTGGCCAACTACCTGCGCGAGCAGCGCATCGTGCCGGAGAAGTGCGACCTCAACAGCATCCTGTTCCTCATGACGCCGGCCGAGGACGAAAGCAAGCTGAACTCGTTGCTGGCGAAGCTGATCAAGTTCAAGAACCTCTGGGACCGGGACGCGCCGCTCGGCGAAGTGCTGCCGACGTTATACGCGCAGAACTCGGCGCGTTATGCGGGTTACTCCATCCGCAAGGTGTGCAACGAGATGCACACCTTCTACCGCACGGCCAACATCAAGGCGCTGCAGCGGGCCTGCTTCCGTGCCGACAGTTTCCCCGAGTTCGCGATGTCGTCGAAGGACGCCTACGAAAAGCTCGTGGCCAACGAAGTCGACTACGTACCGATGACCAAGGTCCAAGGTCGTATTGCGGCGACGCTCGCACTCATCTATCCACCGGGTATCGGTGTGATCGTTCCGGGCGAACGCTGGGACGAGCGCGCGAAGCCGATGCTCGAGTATTTCAATGCGTTCGAGGAGTCCTTCAACCGTTTCCCCGGCTTCAGCTACGAGGTCCAGGGCGTGTACCAGGAAATGGTCCAGGACCGCATCAAGTTCCACACCTACGTTGTCAGGGAGTAGGAGAAAGATATGTCTCAGCCAAAAAAGAAGATGAATCTCGTGCAGCTCACGTTCATCGTCGCGGTGAACATGATGGGCTCGGGGATCATCATGCTGCCCACCAACATGGCGAAGGTGGGCGCCATCTCGCTGCTCTCGTGGATCGTGACGGCCCTGGGCTCCATGGCCCTCGCCTACGGCTTCGCGCAAGCCGGCATCTTCAACCAGCGCACCGGCGGCCTCGCGGCCTATGCCGAGGATGCCTACGGCAAGGACGGCTACTTCCAGGCCTTCTTCCTGTATTTCCTGTCGCTGGCCATCGGCAACGTGGCCATCGCCATTTCGGCGGTGGGCTACCTCGCGACGTTCTTCCCGGGAATGTCCGCCACGCCCATTGCCACGTGCATGAGCGTCATCGCGCTGCTCTGGCTCACGACGGTCGCGAACTTCGGCGGCCCGAGCGTCACCGGAAAGATAGGCTCCATCACCGTCTGGGGCGTGATCATCCCGGTCGGCGCCTTGTCCTTCATCGGGTGGTTCTGGTTCAGCTCCGACACGTTCGCGCAGGCCTGGAACCCGCAAGGACTTTCGCTGGGCGAAGGCATGGGCTCGAGCATCGCGCTCACCCTCTGGGCGTTCCTCGGCATGGAATCCGCGGCGCAGAACTCCGACGCGGTCGAGAACCCGAAGCGCGACGTGCCGCTCGCCTGTCTGTTCGGCACGCTCGGTGCGGCGGTGATCTACGTGCTGTCCACCACCGTGATCCAGGGCATCGTGCCCAACGCGGAGCTCGCGGAGTCCACCGGGCCCTTCGGCCTCGCCTTCGCCAAGATGTTCAGCCCCACGGTGGGCTCGATCATCATGGCGCTCGCGGTCGCGGCCTGCGTGGGTAGTTTGCTCGGCTGGCAGTTCACGCTGTCGTCCACGGCCAAGTCCGCGGCGGATGGCAACATGTTCCCCAGGGCCTTTGCCAAGGTGAACAGCCTGGGCGCGCCCATCACCGGCATGATCATCCTCGGCGTGGTGCAGACGCTGCTGGCGCTCTCGACCATCTCGCCCTCGCTGTCCGAGCAGTTCGGAGCGCTGGTGAATCTCGCCGTGGTCACCAATGTGATCCCGTACATCCTGGCGCTCTCGGCGCTACCCGTGATGATGAAGGCGGCCAACGTCCCGAGCGGCGTCTACACCCGCAACATGGTGATCACCGTGATCGCCATGCTCTACAGCGTGTACGCGCTGTACGCCTCCGGTGGCAGCGCCGTGATGGGCGGCATGCTGGTGCTCGGCCTCACCTATGTCATCTGGGGCTTCATTTCCAACCGCTTCACCGCGGGCACGGTCAAGGCCTGAAGGCCGCAGGAGAATTCACATGACCACCAAGAAAATCCATGCCGCCCTGCTGCTGGCCGCCTGCGTGTCGGGCGCGGCAGTTGCGGGTCCGACCCTGGACCGCATCCGCGACACCGGACACATCCGTTTCGCCTATCTACCGTCGGGCAAGCCGTTCACGGCCGCCGCGACCGGCGGCACGCCGGAGGGTTACGGCGTGGAATTGTGCTCGCGCGTCGCCGAGCGCGTGAAATCCCAGCTGGGCCTCGCCGATCTGAAGGTCGACTGGATCGAGGTACGGGCCGACAACGTGCTCGAGACCGTGGCCAAGGGTGACGCGGACCTGCTGTGCACGCCCTCGAACG
>DATEII010000097.1:0-10634 GCA_035279135.1 Steroidobacteraceae bacterium | reverse complement strand
TGTTCGCCATGCTCGAGGATCTCGCGGATACGCTCGAAAGCGGCTCCGCCACCGGCGCCGCGGCGGCGCAGTTCAACACCCGCATCGGCGCCACCATCGCCAACCTCGACCAGTCACTCGAGCGGATAGTTAGTGTGCGCTCCGAGGTGGGCTCACGGCTGTCGGCGATCGACATGGCGACCGATGCACGCGAGAACGAGGCCCTCGATCTCAAATCCTTGTTAGCCGACCTGCGTGACGTCGATTACGCCTCGGCCATCAGCCAGCTCAACCAGCAGTACACCGGCCTGCAGGCCGCGCAGGCCGCGTATACGCGATTTGCGCAGATGTCGCTGTTTGACTACCTCTGAGCGCCGTGATTGCCATCACAGTTTGCGGTGCCGAGTTCCACGTCTCTTAAGTTTGCAGGTGGTCACCCGATACAGGACGCGAGCGGCAGTTTTGCGCCACCTGGCGAAAAACACCGAAATGTAAGCCGGGCAGTTGCCCGGGCGACCGGGTAACCATCAGGAGTCAAGTCAATGCCTCAGATCATCAATACGAACGTTGCCTCGCTGAACGCGCAGCGCAACCTCAACACTTCGCAGGGGCAGTTAGCCACCGCCCTCCAGCGCCTGTCGTCGGGTCTTCGCATCAACAGCGCGAAGGACGACGCCGCCGGCCTCGCGATCTCCGAACGCTTCACCACGCAGATCCGCGGCCTCAACCAGGCCGTGCGTAACGCGAACGACGCGATCTCGCTGTCGCAGACCGCCGAAGGCGCGCTCGGCGAATACGGCAACATCCTGCAGCGCGTCCGTGAGCTGGCCGTGCAGTCCGCCAACGCGACGAACTCGTCGTCGGACCGCCAGGCCCTCAACGGCGAAGCGCAGCAGCTCCTCCAGGAGCTGGGCCGCATCTCCACGCAGACTCAGTTCAACGGCCAGAACGTGCTCGACGGTTCCTTCACCTCGGCGCAGTTCCAGGTCGGCGCGAACGCCAACCAGACCATCTCGGTTTCCATCGGTGACGCCTCGACCAAGGCGCTCGGTGCCTACCAGTACAACAACAACTCGAGCCAGGTGAGCGGCACGGCCCTCGCGTCCGGCGACCTGACCATCAACGGCGTGAACGTCGGTGCCTCCGAGTCCGGCAGCGCCGAAGACATCGTCACCGCGATCAACAGCGTGACGAGCCAGACCTCGGTGACCGCCAGCGCGAACACCACGGTCGTGGCCTCGAACTCGCCGGTGCGCAACCAGAGCCTGCAGTCGGGCGACCTCGTGATCAACGGCGTGAACATCGGCGCCGTCGCGGGTTCGAACAACGCGTCGGTCCAGGGTGCGAACCTGGTGAACGCCATCAACGCGCGCAGCGCCGCGCACGGTGTCACGGCCTCGGCCAACGCCGTCACGGGTGCCATCACCCTGACGTCGAACACCGGCAAGACCATCAACGTCACCACGAGCAACGGCAACGCCGGTGCGAACCGCCTCGAGAACGCCACGGGTCTCGAAGTCGCGGGCAACACGGCCACGCGTTCGACCAACACGGTGACCTTCGCGAACGGCGCGGCCGGTACGTCGACGATCAACGTGACGACGAACGTCGCCGCGGGTGACACGCTGACGGTCGGCGGCACGGTCTACACCTTCGTCGCCAGCGGCGCGACGGGCAACCAGATCAACGTCGGTGCCAACGCCGGCGCGACCAACGACGCGATCTTCGCGAAGCTGGGCGGTGCCGTGACGAACGCGACCGTGACGCAGGCCGGCGGTGCCGGTACGGCGATCACTGTCACGTCGAACGTCATGACGGCGGCGACCACGCACCACGCGGTGTCGGCCACCACGGCCGCGGGCGTCGTCGCGACGGCCAACAACGCGGGCACGGGTGCGAACTCCGGTGACACCGTCGTCGTCGGCGGCGTGACCTACGAGTTCTACATGCCCGGCACCACCTACGGTGGTTCGAACGTCGGTGTCGCGCTGGGCGCGTCCGACGGTGCCACGGCCACGAACTTCTCGGCGGCCGTCGCTGCGCAGTATTCGGCTGGCAACACCAACGTGCAGGTGCAGACCACGGTCGGCGGCGTCGTGACGCTGCGTTCGGACCTGTTCGGCTCGACGGCCCTCACGGGCACGGAAGGCACGAGCACCGGTTCGGCCAACGCGGTCGTCATCGGTGCGGGCACCGCGGGTACTGACGGTGCGTACACCGCCAGCGTCACGCGCGGCACGATCTCGCTGAGCTCGAGCCAGGCCTACCAGGTGGAAGGCAACAACCCGGGCCTCGCGGGTCTGTCGACCGCGTCGGCCACGCTGACCTCGATCTCGACGATCGACATCTCCTCGGTGAACGGTGCGAACGCGGCGATCAGCCTCGTTGACGGCGCCCTCGACCAGGTCTCGAAGATCCGCGCGGATCTCGGTGCGGTGCAGAACCGCTTCGAGTCGACGATCGCGAACCTGAGCGCGACTGCCGAGAACCTGTCCTCTGCCCGCAGCCGCATCCGTGATGCGGACTTCGCCCAGGAAACGGCCGCGCTGACGCGTGGTCAGATCCTGCAGCAGGCGGGTACGGCCATCCTGGCGCAGGCGAACAGCCTGCCGCAGAACGTCCTCTCGCTGCTCCGGTAAGAGCGAGGTGGCTTCTGACTAACAGGAAGGAGCGATGAGCAGGGGGGCGATGACGGTCGAAAGGCTGTCATCGCCCACCTCATTTCTGGAAATGACATGAACATCGATTTGCCAGCACTGGAAGCCGCCAAGGTCGCGCAGAAAGCGCCGACCGGCGAGCGCGTGCCGGCAAACGAAGCCGCGGCGCAGAAGCCCGAGCGCGCGGAGAAACCCGTGGCGCCGCCCGATGCGGTGCGCGCGGTGGCGCGGCAGATCGAGGCCTACCTGCGCAGCAACAACCGCGCGCTGGAGTTTCGAGTGGACGCGGACACGGGACGAACCGTGATCAGCGTACGGGATTCGGAGACTGGTGAACTGATTCGCCAGATACCGGGAGATGAAGTCCTGCGCATCGCGCAGGCCATGAAGGAGCTGACCTCGCTCCTGCACGAGACAGCTTGAGAGAACGCGAACAATGGCAACACTGAGCTCACCGGGCCTCGGCTCCGGTCTCGACGTCAACGGATTGGTCAGTCAGCTCGTGGCGGCCGAGAAGGCGCCTTACCAGGCGCAGATCACGCGGCAGCAGACCAGCGCGGTGACGGAAATCTCCGCACTGGGTTCGCTCAAGGGCGCGCTCGCGGACTTCCAGTCGGCACTCGCCCAGCTCAAGACCACCAATGTCTTCGGCGTGCGCTCGGCCACGTCGTCGGACGACAAGATGTTCACGGCCGCCGCGACCAATGTGGCCGCGGCCGGCAGCTACGACGTCAAGATCGAGCAGATCGCCGACGCGCAGCAGCTCAGCTCCAAGGCTTTCACGGGTGGCAGCAGCGCCGTCGTCGGCAGTGGCACGCTCACGTTGACCCTGGGCGAGGTCGGTTTCTCGGTGGTGATCGACAGCAATCATTCGTCGCTGACCGACATCCGCGACGCCATCAACAAGGCGCCCGACAACAAGGGCATCCGCGCGACCATCGTCAATGCGACGGACGGCGCGCACCTGGTGCTGAGCTCCACCAAGACCGGCGAGAAGAACTCGATCAAGGTGGAGGCCAATGGCACCGCGGGCCTCGCGGACCTCGCGTACGCGCCGGGCAACACGGCGAACTACACCGAGTCGCACAAGGCGCAGGACAGCGTCGTGTGGATCGCGGGCTTCGAGCATCACAGCCCCGACCGCACCATCACCGGCGCCATCGACGGCGTGACCCTGTCGCTGCTCAAGGCCGACGAGGACACCACGCTCACTCTCAAGATCGCCAACGACACCACCACCGCGACTGCACGCGTCAAGAACTTCGTCGACCGCTACAACGCGCTGCAATCGACCATGGCCAACCTGCGCGCCTACGAGCCGACCACCAACAAGGCCGGGCCGCTGATCGGCGATGCACTGCTGCGCGACATCGAGGCCGACATCCGTCGCAATCTCACCGGCGTGGTGAGCGGCGTCAGCGGATCCAACCAGACGCTGGCGAGCCTCGGCATCACCACGTCGAAGACCGGTCAGCTCGAGCTCGACACCACCAAGCTCAAGGCCGCGCTCGAGACCAACTTCGACGGCGTCGCCGCGGTGTTCGGCTCGGAGAAGGGCGTCGCCGCGCGACTCTCGGGCGTGCTCGAGCAACGCCTCTCGGCGACCGGCGATCTCGCCATCCGCACCAAGCGTCTCAACGAGCGCACCGCGAGCCTGCAGAAGCAGCAGGCGCAACTCGAGTCGCGCATGGAGACGGTCGAGGCGCGTTATCGCAAGCAGTTCACCGCGCTCGACTCGCTGCTCTCGCAGATGACGAGCACGTCCAACTACCTGACGCAGCAGCTGGCAAACGCCGCGAAAATCGGCGATCGGTAACGCGGCCGGGAATTCAAGTCCCGCGCCATTCGGCCGTTAAGCTCCTTGGATTCACTGGAGCTGACAATAATGGCCTTCCCACCCAATGCGTCAAAACTCGCCGCCTATCGCAGCGCCTCGGTGCATTCGGGCGTGGACGCGGCGGATCCGCATCGCCTGGTCGTCATGCTGATGGACGGTGCGCTCGAACGCATCGCGACCGCGCGCGGCCTCATGAACAATGGCACGGGTGCTGCCGAACGCGCGCAGCTGCTGCATCGCGCGGTCGCCATCATCGACGAGCTGCGCAACAGCCTCAACTTCAAGGCCGGCGAGATCGCGCACAACCTCGACGCGTTGTACGAATACATGTGCACGCGCCTCATGCAGGCGAGTGCGTCCAACAAGCCGGAGTGGCTCGACGAAGTCAGCCGGTTGCTCAACGAGATCCGCTCGGCCTGGTTGTCGTTGCCGGCGCAGGGCAAGGCGCAGGTGGCGCAGCGCCCATGACATTCACCGCGCGCGACAACCTGCGTGGGCGTCCGCGCCTCACGGTCGTGCGCGGCACGCACGTGCCCGTGGCGCAGGATCCGTCCGCCGACTGGCGCCGCCTGGCGCAGGCGATCATCGCCTGCACGCACGAGCTCGGCGAATACCTGGTCGAGCAGCGCTGGGGTCGCGTGCAGGAAGTCATGGACGAGCGACGCGAGCTGCTGACCTTCCTGCAGCGCATGGAGCTCGACGCCGAGGGCAGGCGCTGCCTGTTGTCACTCGAGCAGGCGATCGCGGAGTCCGAGTCGGCGATCAACTCCATCTGCCGCTGCGCGGACCGCCTCGCGCCGGAACAGACCTGACGGGCGCATTGCGCGCTCTCGACCGCTCGGCCATCCTTCTCCCCATGTTCGACGGCCGCGACACCATCGTTCTCTTCGACAAGCTCGCCTACGAGGAGCTGCTGCCCGTGTTGTGGCGGCCGCTCGGCGAGCCCGTGGGCGACATGGCGGCGCAGCAGCTCGCCGAGGGCAACCTGCGCGTGCTGCAGGCCTGCGACGCCCTCGAGGAACACGGCAAGACCGAGAAGCCCGACGACGAATCGCCGCACTCGGCCGACATCATGCGGCTCGATTTCAAGCTCAACCTGCTGCTCGACCTGGTCGGGCAGTTGTTGGCGGCGAGCCAGCCGCGCGCGCGCCGCGTACCGATCCGCTTCAATGCGATGGGCGCCACCTGGCAGGCCGCCGAACCGCTGGCGCCGGGCGCGCACGGGATCCTCGAGATCACGCTCAAGGATCTCATCGTGCAGCCGTTACACCTGCCGGCAGAGATCGTCGGTGGTACGCAGCGTGGCGAAACGCGCGCGCGCTTCCTCGGGCTCGGCGAAACGGTCGCCGATCACATCGAGAAGCTCGTGTTTCGCCGCCACCGGCGAAAGATTGCCGGCTCGCGCCAGCAGCGCGGGTGAAAAAGCGCTAGGAAAAAACCTGAGCCGTCGAACTGCGAGGATTTTTCACTAGGGGTTTCTCCCTGACAACGTGCGCCAGGGGATTTGGCGCGCAAGGTTGTTAGGCCTCGCGTTTTGCGCGCGCAAAAAAGTTGCCTTGCACGTCACGCTTTCCTTCACCGATTGTGGGGAAGATATTCCCGAGAGAGGTGAATCGTGCAGAACGTCGAGTGCATCAGTGCGCAGAGCGAGGGAACCGCGCGCGTTGCAGCAGATAGGGAGCTCGGCACATACCCCAGGGACATGGAAGGTGTGATGCTGCCCACCGGTTCGTCGCCGGAGATCGCGGCGATCAACCGGCTGATCCAGCAGGTGGCCCCGTACGATTCCACGGTACTCATACTAGGGGAATCCGGTACGGGAAAAGAGATCGCCGCGCGCGCCATCCACGCCGCGAGCCCGCGCCGGAACCGTCCCTTCGTTGCCGTGAATTGCGGAGCCATCCCGGCCGAGCTGCTCGAATCCGAATTGTTCGGTCACGAGAAGGGTTCCTTCACGGGCGCCATCACCGCACGCAAGGGCCGTTTCGAGATCGCCGAGGGCGGCACGCTGTTCCTCGACGAGATCGGGGACATGAGCCTGCCCATGCAGGTGAAATTGCTGCGCGTGCTGCAGGAACGCATCTATGAACGCGTCGGCAGCAATACGTCATCCAGCTGCGACGTGCGCATCATCGCCGCGACGCACCGCAACCTCGAAGAATCCATCGTCCGCGGCACATTCCGCGGCGACCTGTTCTACCGGCTGAACGTGTTCCCCATCGAGATGCCGACGCTCGCCGCGCGCATCGGCGACCTGCCGGCGCTCATCGACGCGTTCATCGCCCAGGCCGCCGGCCGCGGCCGCCCGCGACTGCGCATGCTCCCGGAAACCCTGGACGCCCTGTCCAACTACCCCTGGCCCGGCAACATCCGCGAGCTCTCGAACCTCATCGAACGCCTGGCCATCCTGTGCCCCGAGCGCCCCGTGGGCATCGGCGATCTGCCCGCGCGTTATCGCCCGGCCGACTGGACCATGCCCGAACTCCCGCAGGCCCACACCGAAGAAATCCCGCAACTCGTCGCGTCCATGGCCGGCGGCGAGGAAGTCGACGAAGACCCCGTGCTGCCCGCCAGCGTGTGGAACTGCGAACAACCGTCGCCAACCCAGCTCCCCGAAAACGGCGTCGACCTGCGCGCCCATCTGACGCTCATCGAGCGCTCCCTGATCAGCCAGGCCCTGCAACGCTCCGGCGGCACCGTCGCCCACGCCGCACGCCTCTTGTCCCTCCGCCGCACGACGCTGGTCGAAAAGCTCCGCAAGCTCGGCATGGCCGGCGCGTAGAGATTCATTCTTCGTTTCCTGGCTTTTGGGAGCGGAGCTGCAGACCGTGATTGCGGGGGCGCGCATTCGAGTGTCCGGGCGCGCGCATGGCGAGCGGCGAGTGAGCGGCGTCCGGCGCGCAGCTATTCCCAGGAGCTGCGCTCCACGTCGGAAAACGTCGTCGAAGCGACGCCGTCCATCTACGTGAAGAGCTCTGGACGCGCCAGCCGCGCAACGAGCGACCGCCAGAAATGAAATGTCCTCATTTCATTTCTGAAGCGCGCGAGCCCTAAGCGCGCCCGGACACTCGAATGCGCGCCCCCGCAACCGCAGCCTCGAGGATCCGTTCCGAAATGCCACGAAGCGCGGGATGAACCGCCACGCGCCGGAATTCCGTCACCTCATGTGACCTCCGTCACGCGATCGGCCGGGCACGGCAATTGCAACTGCAACCATTGGCCGCATCGGCCGGGAGAGTTGAGGTTTCCGATGAGCATCGAATCGTTGAGTGAATCGCTGGAACCCGTCGCCGTCGACGCGTCGTCGCGTCTGATCGTCGACCTGGCACGCCGCGTGGCCGGCACCGATTGCACGGTGCTGATCGTGGGCGAGTCCGGCACCGGCAAGGAAGTGCTCGCGCGCCTCATTCATCGCGCCAGCCCACGCGCCAGCAAGCCGTTCATCGCGGTCAACTGCGCGGCCATCCCCGAGAACATGCTCGAAGCCATGTTGTTCGGCTACGAGCGCGGCTCCTTCACGGGCGCCACCAATTCACACGCCGGCAAGTTCGAGCAGGCGCAGGGCGGCACCTTGCTGCTCGACGAGATCACCGAGATGCCGCTGCAGCTGCAGGCCAAGCTGCTACGCGTGCTGCAGGAGCGCGAAGTGGAGCGCATCGGCGGCACCGAAGCCAAGCAACTCGACGTGCGCGTCATCGCGACCACGAATCGCATGCTGCGTGCGGAAGTCGCCGCGGGCCGCTTCCGCGAAGATCTCTACTACCGCCTCAACGTCTTCCCGCTCGCCGTGAACCCGTTGCGCGAGCGTCGCGACGACGTCCTGCCGCTGGCCACGCACCTGCTCCAGGTCCGCGCGCGTCCGGGCAAGCGGATTCCCGCGCTGTCGGCCGACGCGGCCCACCTGCTGCTCACGTATTCCTGGCCCGGCAACGTGCGCGAGCTCGACAACCTGTTGCAGCGCGCGCTCGTGCTGGTCGAAGGTTCGGTCATCGAGGCCGAGCACATCCTGTTCGAGAAGCAGCCCACGCGTCTCGACGTCGCAGCGAACACGGGTGCTCCCGTGCTCCACCAGACCATGGAACGCGCGGAGCGCGACGTGATCCTCGAGGCGCTGCGGGCCGCGAACGGCAGCCGCCGCGAGGTGGCCGAGAAGCTCGGCATCAGCCCGCGCACGCTTCGCTACAAACTGGCACGCATCCGCAGCGCCGGCATCGATGTGCCAGCGGCCTGATAGTTAGCCAAACGGCGAGGTCAGTCACATGAGCAACATGGAAATCGACCGCGTGCTCGCGCAGATCCGCAGCATGTCGCAGGCCACCAAGGCCGGTGGCGTGGGTGGCATCGGCGGTGCCGCAGGCGCCGGCGCCAAAGGTGTGGCCGGCATCGACAACGGCTTCGCCAAGCTGTTGAAGCAGGGCATCGACAGCGTGAACTCCACGCAGACCAAGGCGGCCGACATCGCCAACAAGTTCGAGCGCGGGGTGCCCGGCGTCGAACTGCCGCAGGTGATGCTCGAAATGCAGAAGGCCAACGTCTCGTTCCGCGCGCTCACCGAGGTGCGCAACAAGTTCGTCGAGGCCTACCGCGAAATCATGAACATGCCCCTTTGAGAGACGACTAGATGGCTGAACCCAACGTGACCGGACAACGCGTGATCACCGGCTTGAAGCCGCTGATCCTGCTCGTGGGCGTGGCCGCCGCGGTGGCGGCCGGCGTCGGCGTGATGTTGTGGTCGGTAGGACCCACCTACAGCCTGCTGTACGCCAACCTGGGCGGCGAGGACGCTGCGCAGATCACGCAGGCGCTCGACAGCGCGCGTATTCCCTACAAACTCGAGGAAGGCGGCCAGTCGATCAGCGTGCCGTCCGAACAACTCGCGGCCGCGCGGCTCAAGCTCGCGGCGCAGGGCCTGCCCGAGGGCGGCGGTGGCGTGAATGCCATCACCAAGGACCCGGGCTTCGGCGTCAGCGCGTTCATGGAGAGCGCGCGTTACCAACATGCATTGGAGACCGAGCTCGCGCGCACGATCGCGAGCCTGCAGAACGTGCAGGGCGCGCGTGTGCACCTGGCCATGGCACGCCAGTCGGCGTTCGTGAGCGATCGTCGGCCGGGCTCGGCCTCGGTTTTCCTGCAGATCAAGGCGGGCCGCAGGCTCGACGAAGAACAGGTGCAGGCCATCGCCAACCTGGTCGCGTCCAGCATTCCGGAGCTTGCCGCCTCGCAGGTCACGGTGGTGGACCAGGCGGGGCGCCTGCTGTCCGCACCGAACACCGACAGCGACACCGCGATGCGCGACAAGATGTTCGAGTTCGCGCACCGTCTCGAAGAATCGTATGCGCAGCGCATCCAGGAGCTGCTGACGCCGCTCGTGGGCCCGGGCCGCGTGCGTGCGCAGGTGGTGGCGCAGGTCGACATGTCGACCACCGAGCAGACGCGCGAGCAATACAACCCGCAGAGCCAGGTGGTGCGCAGCGAATCGACCTCGGAAGAGGCCGCGAAGAATGGCCAGGGCAATGCCGGTGGCGTGCCGGGTGCGCTGACCAACCAGCCGCCGCAGCCGGGTGTCGCGTTGCCGCCGGGTGCGACGCCGCAGACCGCCCAGTCCGGAGCCAATCCGCCGGGCGCCAAGGGCGCGCAGCCTCAGCCTAACAACTCGGGCTCCACCGAAGTCACGACGCCGGACTCGACCTCGAAGTCGACCACGCGCAACTACGAGATCGACCGCACCATGGCGTACACGCGATCGCCGGCCGGCAAGGTCACGCGGCTTTCCGTCGCGGTACTCATCGACAACCTGCGCACCACGGACAAGGACGGCAAGACCGTCGAGACGCCGCTGCCCAAGGAGCAGATCGACAGGCTCACGGCGCTGGTGCGCGACGCGGTGGGCTTCGACCAGGCGCGCGGCGACAGCGTCAACGTGGTCAACTCTTCGTTCCTCGGCAACCCCGTCACCGACGAGGGCGAGCTCGAGTCCGTGCCGTTCTGGGAGAAGGCCTGGGTGCAGACGCTCGCCAAGGTGCTCGCGGGCGTCATCGTGCTGCTGATCATCATCTTCAGCGTGCTCAAGCCGCTGGCGCGCGGCCTGGTGAACGCCGCCAAGGCACCGGTGCTGCGCCAGGGGGCCTTGGCCTCGGCGATGGCCGGTGGTGGTGCGGTTG
>DATEII010000096.1:0-30623 GCA_035279135.1 Steroidobacteraceae bacterium | reverse complement strand
CACCAGCATGACTTCGAGCTCGAGAAAATGGCCGAGACCTTCGACGCGGTCCAGGTGAACGCGGGTACGTCCAACCAGGAAGAGAGTGCGGTACTTGCGGATGCGACCGATTTGTCCGTAGGCCAGCGAAAGCGATTCACGCAGGGTCTCCGGTGACGACGTGGGTGACCGTAGATAGAACGACTCTTTCGGTCACGCTTGGTTCACGCGGCGATAAAAAATCAGCTCGCCGGAGTCGATGGAAAACGCGCGCAGCTTCAGGCGGCCGTTGTCGCAATTGAAGAACGTGTCGTCCTGCGCGATCTCGAGCGGACCCTCGCTCGCAAGCTCCGCGACGTGCGGCGTCAGCAGCGAGACGTTCTCGATGCGCGCCTTGATCTCGATGTTCCGAGCCATGGGGGCATTCAACCTGTGACCGCGGCGCCCAATCAATCAGCAAAATGTGACAGCGGAAATGAGGAATGTCCCCATTACCTGCGGAGGCGGACACCACCGGCGGCGCGAGGTAACTCGTTGGCCCGCAACGCGGCGTCGATCGAGAAGCGACCGGCGCCATATGTCGCCAGGTACAGACCGATCAATACCAGGCAGCCCGACGGGAACACGCCGCGCATGCCGCCATGGTGGTCCACCATGGCTATGGCGATCACGAAGTGGACGGCGCAGAGAATGCCGGCCCAGCGCGTGAACATTCCGAGCACGAATCCGATACCGATCGCGAGCTGCAGCCAGGCGGACAGCGGCGCCATGAGCCGCGGGCTCGGGAAGCCATGCTGGCCCAGGAATGCCGCGTATTCCTGCATGCGCGCGCTCTCGCTGATGTTGTCCCAGACGCCCCAGATCAGGAACAGGCCGACGAACAGCCGGAGCAGCAGCAGGGTGAAGTCGGAGAAGCGTTGTGCGGGGGCGAGGGACAGGAATTTGCGCATGGCGCGCAAGACTAACTGCCCCCCACGCCACGCGACAATCTAATAAAGGCGCGACCCGCGTCAGCGCCCGTCGTCATTCGGCGACGCTGGCCCCGTCCTACGGGCCTCCGTACCCGGTGGCTCAGGCCGCTACCGCCTTGTTGGGCACCGCGAGCAACTGCACGTAGTTGGGCTGCGCCGCGACGCGCGCCAGCCACTCACGCACCTTGGGATAGGGCCCGAGCTCGAGGCCGCCGTCCGGCGCCACGTGTGTGTACGCGTACAACGCGATGTCCGCGATGCTGTAGCGCTCGTTCACGAAGAACTGCCGCGTGGCCAGGTGGCTCTCCATGACCCCGAGCGCCGCGTGCCCCTTCTCGAGACGCGCAGGCAACTCGGCACGCCGCGGGTGATCCGCGGGGAAGTGCCGGCAGATGTAGCGTGGCGTCGCGACGAACGGCTCGTGGCTGTATTGCTCGAAGAACATCCACTGCAGCACCTGTGCGCGGCCGAGCTGCGTCGCGGGCACGAAACGCGAGCCTTCGGCGAGGTACCAGAGGATGGCATTCGACTCGGCCAGGTGGGTGCCGTCATCGAGCAGCAGCGTCGGGATGCGGCCGTTCGGATTGCGCTTGAGGAATTCCGGCGTGCGCGTCTCGCCCTTGTCGATGTCGACATTGGTCCAGTCGTACTTCATGCCGAGCTGCGACAGCAGCAGGCGCACCTTGTAGCCGTTGCCCGAGTCGAGATAGTCGAAGAGATGCATGGCGAGGCCTTTTGTTGGGAGTCCAGGGATCGGACCTGGCGTCGCAAAGTATCGGCCCGCACTCCGGCACGCGCGACCGGGAAGGTTTTTGGCTGAGACCAAGTTATTCTTGGCCTCATGGCCAGACGACTTCCACCCCTCAATGCGCTGCGCGCCTTCGAGGCTTCCGCGCGGCTCGGCAGCTTCGTGACGGCCGCGCAGGAGCTGCGCGTGTCGGCCGCCGCGGTCAGCCAGCAGGTCCGCCGCCTCGAGGAGTACCTCGACACCACGCTGTTCCAGCGCCTCGCGCGCGGCCTGGTGCTGACCGAGCAGGGCCGCGACTATCTACCGGAGCTGTCCGCGGGCTTCGACCTGCTGGGCGAGTCCACCGCGCGGGTGCGCGCCAAGCGTGCGGACGGCGTGCTGGCGCTCACCACGCTCGCCTCGTTCGCCAACGGCTGGCTGATGCCACGGCTGCACCGCTTCCGCGAACGCGCGCCGCGCATCGACGTGGTCATGCGCACCTCCCGGCATCTCATGGATTTCCGGCGCGACGCCATCGATCTCGCCATCCGCTTCGCGCCGGGGCCCGGCCGCGGCCTGCACGGCGAGCTGCTGTGCAACGAGGAGTTGTTCCCCGTGGCGAGCCCGCAGCTGTTCCGCGGCGGGCGTATTCCCCAGACGCTGGCCTCGATCACCGACTATCCACTGCTCCACGACACCGATGCCGGGCCGGATCAGCCCTGGCTGGGATGGCGCGGGTGGTTCGAACGCGCGGGCCTGCCGACGGCCGACGTCGCGCGCGGCACGCATTTCAGCGATTCGGTGGTGCTGCTGGCCGCGGCGGTGGCGGGCCTCGGCATCGCCATCGGACGCGCGCCGCACGTGGGTCCGCTGCTGGCGCGCGGCCAGCTGGTGCGTGTGACGCCGGAATCCTGGATGTCGCCTTGGAGCTATTTCCTGGTCGCGCCGCCCGCGCACTTCAAGCGGCCCGTGGTGCGCGCCTTCGCCGACTGGGCGCTCGAAGAGGCGCGGCTCTCAGGCTCCGACGGTGGTTAGGCGGGCGCGCGCCGCGGCCAGCAGCGCACGCGAATAGCGGCGGTGGAAGCCGAGCAGCGCGCGAAAGCCGAATCCCAGGCGCGCGGTCCCGTCATCGGCCTCGCGCGCCACGACCGCCGAGCCGAAATACAGCCGCGTGACGCCGCCGTCGTGGTGCGGCTCGACCATGAGCCAGGAACGCGTGTTGCCCAGGAAGTCGCGCATCAACAGCTGGTTGGGCGCGCTGGCTTCGACCGTCCAGGCGGCGAACGAGCGGCGCCCGCCGCCGGCGAGCTGCGCGGCCTCGTCGTCGGTGGAAGGTTTCGCCACGAGCCACTGGAGGATGGCGCGCTCGAGCTTGAACAACCACGTGGTGTAGAACGCCGCGACGAACTCCGCGTGCGAGAAGCTGCCCGGCAGGTCGGTGGCGTAACAGTCGGTGTAGCTGCCGTTGCCCGCATAACGGGCGAGCAGCGCGTGCTCGGGCAGCGGTGGCGTGGTGATCGCGTTCACAGCGACAGCGGTAATTGCAGGTGGCGTCGATACACGCGGTCGCGATGCTCGAGCAGGATGGGATCGAGCGCTGCGGCCGTGGGCGCGTCCAGCCACTCGAGTGCCTGGCGCACGTGCGGGTGCATCGTGCAGAGCTCCTCGGGAAGCGGCTTGAACATCGCCATGAAAGTCGCGCTGTAGATGTCCACCGCGCTGAACGTCTCGCCCAGGTAGTACTCGTGTCCGGCATCGCGCTGCGCGCGCAGCACGGCGGCGAACCCGCCCAGCAATTCGCGCACGCGCGCCGCGCTGCGTTCCATGTTCGCGGACGCGTAGCCATATTTCTTGCCGAGGTAACCCGCGATGCGTTCCGGAAATCCGCCCGCCTGGGTGAGCCCGGCGTGCACCAGCTGCAGCCGGCGATGCCAGCCCAGGCCGTCCTGGCTGCAGAAGTCTTCGGCAAGGCGCAGCGCGCGAGCGCGTGCCTCGGGTTGCAGCGGCAGCAGCGCGGGCGTCGGCGCGAGTCGCTCGGCCAGCATGAGGATTTCCGCCCAGCCCGATCGCGGCGGCTCGTCGTCGAGAATGGCAACCGGGCCGCTGAGCTGCTGCGCCCAGTTCTTGAGCGCCTCGTTGTCGTACACCAGGCGCACCGCGGCGAAATCGATCTGCTTGATGTGGAAGAAGGCCTTGGCGGCTTCGCCCCAGGGACTCGGCACCTGGCCGACGACCACCATGCGCAGCCCGCGACGCGGGATGGCTTCTTCGACGCTGAGGTACTGGATGCTCATCGCGGTCAGCTTCTCCGGGTCGGAGCGTCACGGCAAGACGCCACGAACGAATTCAGTGACTGGTTTTGCTTGACGATCCCGGGCGGGCGGATCAGCCGTAGAGCAGGCCCAGGTACACGTCGAGGTCGCTCGCGGAGAAGCAGCAGAACGTGACTTCATCGAGGCTGGCCGAGGCGCGCGAGGACCTCACCGTGTCCACCGCGATGCGCGCTGCCTCTTCGATCGGATAGCCGAAGATGCCCGTGCTGATGCTTGGAAAGGCGATGGATCGCAGCCGGTTCTCCACCGCGACCTCCAGCGAACGCCGGTAGCAGGACGCGAGTAGTTCGGCCTCGCCCGCCTGGCCTCCGTTCCAGACCGGGCCCACCGTGTGGATCACGTGCCGCGCTGGCAGCCGGTACCCCCTGGTGATCCTGGCGTCGCCGGTCTTGCAACCGCCGAGCAGGCGGCACTCCTGCACCAGCTCCGGGCCCGCGGCGCGGTGGATGGCTCCGTCCACGCCGCCTCCGCCCAACAAGGACGAATTCGCCGCGTTGACGATGGCATCCACCATGAGCGTGGTGATGTCGGCCTGGATGGCGCGCAGGTTCACGGCCGACTCACTGCGGTAGTTTGGGCGGTCGACGCAGCTTCGTGGCCTGCTCGTAGGCGTAAGCGACCTGGATCAGCTTCGGTTCGCTCCACGCGGTACCGATGAAGGACACGCCGATGGGCAGTCCCTGCACGAAACCCGACGGCACGGTGATGTGCGGATAACCCGCCATTGCCGCGGACTGCGACGCGGCGCCGCCGGTGTAGCGATCGCCGTTCACGAGATCCGTGGTCCACGAGGGCCCGGTCGTGGGCGCGACGATGGCGTCGAGGCGATCCTTCTTGAGCGCGGCATCGATGCCCCGGGCGCCGGCGAGGCGCTTTGCCTTCGCCGCCGCCTCGCGGTATTCGCGCGCCGTCAGCGGTCCCGAGGCCTGGGACTTGATGAAAATCTCCTGGCCGAAGTGCGGCATCTCGCGCGCGCTTTCCTTCTGGTTGAACGCGATCAGGTCGGCGAGTGTCTGCGGCACGCCGGGGCGCGAGGCCAGGTACTTGTTGATGCCGTCCTTGAACTCGTAGTGCAGCACCGTGAGCTCCGCCTCGTCGAGCGGCTTGCCACCCTTGACCTCGACCTTGTCGACGATGATCGCACCCTGCGCGCGCATGGCCTCGATGGCGTCGTCGAGTAGTTTGTCGACGCGCTCGTCGAAGCCTGCCAGGTTGCGCGCCACGCCGATGCGCGCGCCGCGCAGGCCGTCGGATTTGAGGAACTGGCTGTAGTCGGTATCGGCGGTGCGGGTCTTCACCGTGGTGGCGGCATCCTTCGGATCCGCGCCCACGAGCGCATTCAGCAGCGCGACCGCATCCGCCACCGAGCGCGCCATCGGGCCAGCCGTATCCTGCGAGGCGGAGATCGGGATCACGCCGCTGCGGCTCACCAGACCCACGGTCGGTTTGATACCGGCGAGACCGTTGATGGAGCTCGGGCACACGATGGAACCATCGGTCTCCGTGCCCACGGCCACCGGCGCGAGGTCCGCGGCGATCGCCGCGCCCGAGCCCGAGCTCGAGCCGCAGGTGTTGCGGTCCAGCGCGTAGGGGTTGCGCGTGAGCCCGCCGCGACCGCTCCAGCCGCTGGTGGACCGCGTCGAGCGCCAGTTCGCCCACTCGCTCAGGTTGGTCTTGCCGAGGATGACCGCGCCCGCGGCGCGCAACTTCGTGACCAGGAAGGCGTCCTGCGCCGCCGGCGCGCCGACCAGCGCCAGGGAGCCGGCGGTCGTGAGCATGCGATCACCCGTGTCGATGTTGTCCTTGAGCAGCACGGGAATACCATGCATCGGACCGCGCGGGCCTTTGCGCGCCCGCTCCGCATCGAGTTCGTCGGCCATTTTCAAGGCGTCGGGATTCACTTCGATGACCGAGTTGATCGAAGGCCCATGCGCGTCGATGGCATCGATGCGCGCCAGGTATTGCTCGACCAGCTTGCGCGAGCTGGTGGCGCCGCTCGCCATCTGGGCCTGCAGCTTCGCAACCGCGTCGCCATCCCAACCGTCCTGGGCCAGCGCCGCCAGGGGGAGCAGCGCCAGGAACAGCAGCCCACGAGCCGCGCGCAGTAGTTTGTCGTTCTTCATGTCAGTCCCGGTGGAAGTAGAAACGGTTGCCGTCGAGATCCTCGACGGTGAATTGCGTGAGGCCCCAGGGTTTTTTTCCGAGCGGCTCGGTGATGTTCGCACCGGCGGCGCGCATCTGTTCGTAGGTTGCCTCGATATCGGGCGAATACACCCAGTGCACGGCCGGCTCGAAGGCGCCGCTGCGCCGCCGGAAGAAGATCGCGGTCTCGTCGCGATTCACCGCGCCGATCTCGCCGCCCGGATACAGCCAGCCTATGTGAAAGCCGAACTTGTCCCGGTAGTGCGCCTGGGCACGCTCCACGTCGCGAACCGGCAGTTCGGGCACGGGTCGACCGAACGAACTAAGCGCTGCTTGTGCCTGCATAAGAACTCCTTGGTCATCGAGTGACCCGGGCGTTGCTTCGCTTCTCTACAATTCCGCCCATGACTAGACGCGGCTGGCTGCTGTTCATTGCCCTGGGCTTTCTGTGGGGCATGCCCTACCTGCTCATTCGCATCGCCGTCGAGAGCATCGACCCGCTCGTCGTCGCCGGATCGCGCACGCTGATCGGCGCGCTCTTGTTGTTACCCGTCGCCATGCATCGTAACGCTCTCGGCGCGGCATTTCGCAACTGGAAGTGGCTGCTGGCTTTTACGCTCATCGAGATCAGCGTGCCGTGGGTCATGCTCGGCCATGCCGAGACGCGGTTGAACAGCTCGACCGCCGGCATCCTGATCGCCGTCGTGCCGCTGTTCGCCGCCATCATCGTCTCGCGCCTCGGGCACGAGAAGCTCGAGCCGCGTCGGCTGCTCGGGCTCGGTGTCGGCTTCGCCGGCGTCGCACTGCTCGTGGGCCTCGACATCCACTTCTCGGATTTCCTCGCGGTCGGCGCCACGATCGTGGTTTCTCTGTGTTACGCCATCGGCCCGATCATCATCGATCGCAAGCTCAAGGGCGTGCCGGCCATCGGCGTGATCACTGCCTCGCTGATCCTCGCCACGCTGATCTACCTGCCGTTCGCGCCCTTCCTGCTGCCCGAGCAGTTCGTGGCGAAGGCGGCGTTGTCGGTGGTCGGGCTCGGCGTGTTGTGCACGGCTGGCGCGTTCATCGTGTTCTTCGCACTGATCGCCGAGGTCGGCCCCGCTCGCGCCACGGTGATCACCTATGTGAATCCCGCCGTCGCCATGGTGCTGGGCGCCATCGTGCTCAGCGAGCCGCTGACCATCGGCATGGCGGTGGGCTTCCCGCTGGTGCTCATCGGTTCGTATCTGGGCACCACGCGTGCGGCGCCAACCGCGGAACAGCCGGCGCCCCAAACGTCGCGGTAGATAGCGGGGCTGTCAGGGCAGCGCGTCGTGCTGCGGAAGGTCGTCGAAAATGACATCCCAGGGCGCCTTCGACCCCACGCAGATGTGAGCCGTGGGTTTCAGCGCAGGGTTGTCGTGCAACGTGCCGTAGGTCACGTGCACATAGGGTGTGTCGCGAAACCACGAGTACAGCAATGAGCCGCAGCGGCCGCAGTGCACGTCGTGCGCGGCCTCGCCGCCATAACGCAGCACGGCGTCCTCGCCCGCGACCAGCGCGAGTTTGTCCTTCCGGATTCCGCCGAAAGGTTTGAACGCCGAGCCGGTGGCACGCCGGCATTGCGAGCAGTGGCAGATCAGCGCGTATTCGAATTCGTCCGCGACCGTGTATTGCACGGTCCCGCAAAGGCAGCCGCCGACCAGGCTCACGAGTTCCGCCTGAATGGCACGAACGGGTTCATGAAAGCCTTTTATCACAGGCTCCCGCGCCTATAGACCCGCCTCCGCCGACACATATATAAGTAGCCGCAAACAACCCTGGGA
This sequence comes from Steroidobacteraceae bacterium, assembly GCA_035279135.1. Classification (GTDB taxonomy): domain Bacteria; phylum Pseudomonadota; class Gammaproteobacteria; order Steroidobacterales; family Steroidobacteraceae; genus CADEED01. The sequence goes on along the minus strand of DATEII010000096.1, from coordinate 22,663 downwards.
TGGCCGGTGGAGTTCTACACAAAAGCATTCTTCGTCGGCCTCGCGATCCTCGTGGGCTACCTGCTCATGCTGGTGTTGCAGCCCTTCGCGGGATCGATGGCCTGGGCGATCTTCCTCGCCTTCATCCTGTTTCCGCTGCACACCTGGCTCACGCGCAAGCTCAAGAACCGGCCGGGCACCTCGGCCGGGATCATCACCGGGCTCACCCCGTTCGCGTTGCTGACGCCGCTGACCCTGCTCGGCGTGGCATTCGCCAACCAGGCGCGTGCGCTCATCGAATACATCCGCGGCCGTGATTTGCACTGGGACGGTTCACTGTTGCTCCAGGTGGAGAAATACCCGGTGATCGGCCCCGCGGCCCGGTTTGCGCGCGAGGAACTGTCCATCAATGCGGCCGACATCCAGGAGTGGCTGACGCGCGCGGCCGAAGCATCGCTGAGCCGTGTGGGCTCGCTGGGCAGCGGCATCGTGCTCGGCGCGCTGGGCACTTTGGTCGGCTTCTTCTTCATGCTGTTCCTGCTGTTCTTCTTCCTGCGCGACGGCGTCAGCATGTTCAACCGGCTCAAGCGGCTGATCCCGGTGCCCGAGGAACATCGCGAGCAGCTGTTCAGTCACCTGGCGAGCGTCACGCGCGGTGTGTTCTATGGCACGGGGCTCACGGCCGTGGTGCAGGGCGTGCTCGTCGGCAGTGGCTTCGCGATCGCGGGACTGCCATCGCCCGTGGTGTTCGGCGTGCTCGCCGCGGTGCTCGCGTTGCTGCCCGCGGGCGGGGCGGCCATCGTGTGGATTCCCGCGGTGTTGTTCCTCGCGGTCAGCGGCCGCTGGCCCATGACCATCTTCATGCTGATCTGGGGCATCATCATCTCGACTTCGGACAATTTCCTGCGGCCGGTGCTGGTGTCGCGGTATGCGCCGGTCTCGGCGTTCACGGTCTTCGTGGGCGTGGTCGGCGGCATCGGCGCCTTCGGCACCATCGGCATCGTCGTGGGACCGGTGTTCCTCGCGCTCGTGGCGGCGATCCTTCAGTACTTCGACGAAAAGGTCATCACGCCGAACAAGAAGAAGCTCGACGCGCAGGCGAAGTAGTCCCGATTGCGCCGAAGGCTGCGCGCTCGTGCCAGGGCGCGTGTAAGTGTCCATCCGGACGGCAGTTATTTCATCTCCACATCGGCCGATCAACCCGTATCATCGCGCCCCGATGAACGATGCCTCCCCCATTCTCTCCGGCCTCAACGAGGCCCAGGCCGCCGCCGTCTCCGCTCCCGTAGGGCCCGTGCTGGTGCTGGCGGGTGCCGGTTCCGGCAAGACGCGCGTGCTCACGCACCGCATCGCCTGGGTCATCGCCAACGAAGGGGCGTCGCCGCATTCCATCCTCGCGGTGACGTTCACCAACAAGGCCGCGCACGAGATGCGCGGACGCATCGAGAAGTTGTTAGGCGTGCCCGGCAGCTCGATGTGGGTGGGCACGTTCCACGGCATCGCGCACCGGCTGCTGCGCCTGCACTGGCGCGAGGCCAACCTGCCGCAGAGCTTCCAGATCCTCGACAGCGAGGACCAGCTGCGGCTCATCAAGAAGATCGTGAAGGCCATGGAGCTCGACGAGGCGCGCTGGGTGCCGCGCGAGATCCAGTGGTTCATCAATCACAACAAGGACGAGGGCCATCGTCCGCCCTCGCTCAAGGATGCCGGCGATCCGACGCGCCGCCAGCTCATCAAGATCTACTCGGAGTACGAAGCGCAGTGCCAGCGCACCGGCGTGATCGACTTCGCCGAGATGCTGCTGCGCGCCTACGAGTTGTGGCGGGACAATCCTTCGCTGATCGCACACTACCGCCGCCGCTTCCGGCACGTGCTCATCGACGAGTTCCAGGACACGAACGCGATCCAGTACGCGTGGGCACTGCTCGTGGCGGGCCCCGAGGGCGCGCCGTTCATCGTGGGCGACGACGACCAGTCCATCTACCGCTGGCGCGGTGCGCGCGTGGAAAACCTCACACGGTTCTCGCGCGACTACCCGAACGCCAAAATGTATCGCCTCGAGCAGAACTACCGCTCCACCGGCAACATCCTCAAGGCCGCGAACACGCTGATCGCGAACAACACCGGGCGCCTCGGCAAGAACCTGTGGACCTCGGGCAGCGACGGCGATCGCATCAAGCTCTACGGCGCGTTCAACGAGCGCGACGAGGCCGAGTTCGTCATGAACCGCATCCGCGAGTGGATGAACCACGGCGGCCTGCGGCGCGACGTCGCCATCCTGTATCGCTCGAACGCGCAGTCGCGCGCCTTCGAAGAGGCGTTCCTGTCGGCGCGCATCCCGTACAAGGTGTACGGCGGCCTGCGATTCTTCGAGCGCGCGGAAATCAAGGACGCACTCGCGTACCTGCGCCTGGTCTCCAGCCGCGCGGACGATGCCTCGTTCGAGCGCGTGGTGAATCTGCCGACGCGCGGCATCGGTAACACCACCATGGACAAGATCCGCGACCAGGCCAAGACCGCGGGCACTCACCTCTGGACCGCGGCCGCCCATTGCGTCGCCACGGGCGCGCTGGGTCCCAAGGCGGAGGCCGCGGTGAACGGCTTCCTGAAGCTCATCGACCAGCTCGCCAATGACGTTTCGGGGCTCGAGCTGCATGAGCAGGTCGACCATGTCATCACCAACTCCGGGCTGGTCGAGCATCACAAGAAAGAGAAGGCCTCCGATCGCGGCGAGGCGCGCGTCGAGAACCTGAACGAGCTCGTGTCGGCCGCGCGCGGCTTCGAGCCCGATGTCGCGAGAGCGGCGGAAGATGGTGTCGACGAGAACCTGCCGCCGCTGGAATCGTTCCTCGCGCACGCGGTGCTCGAGTCCGGCGAAGGCCAGGCCGCCGAGTGGGAAGACTGCGTGCAGATGATGACGCTGCACACCGCCAAGGGCCTCGAGTTCCCGGTGGTGTTCCTGTGCGGCATGGAAGACGGCCTGTTCCCGCACCAGCGCAGCCTCAACGATCCCGAGGGCATCGAAGAAGAGCGCCGCCTCTGCTACGTGGGCACGACGCGCGCGATGAAGCAGCTGTATCTCACCTATGCCGAGCAGCGCCGGCTGCACGGCATGGACAACTTCGGCATGCGCTCGCGGTTCCTCGACGAATATCCCGAGGAGCTCATCGAAGAAGTGCGGCCGCGCATCCAGATCTCGCGACCCGTGGCCGCGGGACGCTTCAAGCCGCCCACCGAGGAGCTCGCGCCCGGCGTGAAGCTGGGTGCGCGCGTGCGTCACAAGAAGTTCGGCGAAGGTGTGATCCTCAAGGTGGAAGGCCAGGGACCGCAGGCGAACATCCAGGTGAACTTCGCCTCCCTGGGCGTGAAGATCATGATGCTCGAGTACCTGGAGGTCGTCCGGTGAGTGTGAATTTCGCGCAGAAGCTGGCCGCGGCCTGGAGGGCGACGAACTCGCTGGTGTGCGTGGGCCTGGACCCGGAGCCGAAGAAGTTTCCCGACAAGTTCCGCGATGCGCCGGGCGGCATTTTCGAGTTCAACAAGGCCATTATCGATGCGACGCGCGATCTCGTCTGCGCATACAAGCCGCAGTTCGCGCATTACGCCGCGCAGGCCGCCGAGAACCAGCTCGAGCACACCATCGACTACATCAAGGCCACGGCGCCGAACGCCATCGTGATCCTGGATTCGAAGCGCGGCGACATCGGCAGCACCGCCGAGCAGTATGCGCACGAGGCCTTCGAGCGTTACGGCGCCGATGCCGTCACGGTGAATCCCTACCTGGGCCGCGACTCCGTCGAGCCTTTCCTCAAGCACGCCGACAAGGGCGTGATCATCCTGTGCCGCACGTCGAATCCGGGCGCGAAGGATTTCCAGGATCTGAACGTCGGGCCCGGCCGCAAGCTGTTCCAGCACGTGGCCGAGACGGTCGCGAAGGACTGGAACAACAACGGCAACTGCATGCTCGTGGTCGGCGCCACGTATCCCGAGGAGCTCGCGGACATCCGCAAGCACGTCGGCGATCTGCCGTTCCTCGTGCCCGGCGTGGGTGCGCAGGGCGGCGATGTCGCGAAGGTGATGAAGGCGGGCAAGACCGCCGCGGGCACCGGGCTCGTGATCAGCTCCTCTCGCGCGATCCTGTACGCGAGTTCGGGCGATGATTTCGCAACGGCCGCGCGCAAGGCGGCTCAGGAACTGCGGGACTCGATCAACGCGCACCGGTGAAAGAAATGGGGACATTCCTCATTTCCATCTCCGCTCTCACATTTCGCCGGGCGATCGGAGGCTGGGGCGCTCATTGATATGTGACAGCGGAAATGAGGAATGTCCCCATTTCACGGGCCCCAGCGGAATTCGCGGGGCGGCACCACGTCCGGGGGTCCCGGCTGGGGCGCGTAGGCACTGGTATCCGGGACGAACAGCCGCCACGCCGAGGTCGGATGCCGGAACAACGAGTAGACGGCGCCGAGGCCCACGGGCTGGGGCCGCTCCGACTGCAGCGGTGCCACCGCACGCTCGCCCTGGACGATTACTGTGGTCTTGTCGGCGTCGGGCACGTTGAGCGCAGCGTGATATTCATTCGGCATCATGTACTTGCGCACGTCGCCGACGCCCAGTTTGAGCGGCGCGCGGGCGGTGGCGGGAGCGGGAGTCTTGGCCGTGGATGTGGCGGATTGCGCCCCGGGAGCCGGAGCAGGCGGATCGGCTGCCCGGGCGGCGGCGCCGAGCATCAGCGCAACTGCAATTGCGATCCGCATGTCCATCGCGTTCTCCGCGCTATTCCGTTCGGACCCCGAGCTTCGTCGCAAGGTTCCGCCCGGGACATCAGCGGATTCCACTACCGAAGTCACATCTTTGATCCGATGTGGCTTTTGACCCGAGGGAGCGTGGCTCCGTGGCTACAATAGCGCCCCCATGAAGATCGTGATACTCGGCGCGGGCCAGGTCGGACGCACCGCGGCTTACCACCTGTCGCGCGAAGAATCGAACGAAGTCACGGTCGTCGATACCAACGAAGAAGTGTTGCGCGACCTGCAGGATCGCCTCGACATCCGCACGGTGGCCGGCAATGCGGCCTATCCCTCGGTGCTCGAAGCGGCGGGCTGCGCCTCCGCCGACATCGTCGTGGCGCTGACCTCGAGCGACGAGGTCAACATGATGGCCTGCGAGGTGGCGTACACGCTGTACCGCACGCGGACCAAGATCGCGCGCATCCGCTCGAGCGAATACACGCGCCATCCGAAGCTGTTCGCCGACGAGGCCTTGTCGGTGGACGTGTGGATCAGCCCCGAGCAGCTGGTCACGGAGTACATCGCGCAGCTGATCAAGTTTCCGGGCGCGCTGCAGGTACTCGACTTCGCCGACGGGCGTGTGCGCCTGGTGGGCATTCGCGCGCGCAAGGGCGGCCTGCTGGTCAGCCAGAAGCTCAAGGCGCTCAAGGAGCACCATCCGAACACCGAGGCGCGCGTGGTGGCGATCTACCGCGCCGGGCGCAGCCTGACGCCCGATGGCGAGACTGTCATCGAGGAAAACGACGAGGTGTTCTTCCTCGCTGCGCGCGACGACATCCGCAAGTTCATGAGCGAGATCCGCAAGGAAGAAGCGCCAGCGCGCCGAGTCGTCATCGCGGGTGGCGGCAACATCGGCTTCGCGCTGGCGCGGCGCCTGGAGGACGAGAACCAGGTGAAGCTCATCGAGCGCGATCCGAAGCGCGCGCGGCGCGTGTCGGAGCTGCTGCTCAACACCATCGTGCTGCAGGGTGACGCCGCCGACGAGGAATTGCTCATCGAGGAGAACATCGACAGTTGCGACGTGTTCGCCGCGCTGACGAATTCCGAGGAAGCCAACATCCTTTCCGCCATGCTGGCCAAACGCCTCGGCGCGAAGAAGGTCATGGCACTGATCAACAAGCCTTCCTACGCCGACCTCATGGAGAGCGGCAACATCGACATCGCGATCTCGCCGCAGACCATCACCATCGGCTCACTGCTCGCGCACGTGCGCCGCGGCGACGTGGTGCGTGTGCATTCCCTGCGCCGAGGCGCGGCCGAGGCGCTCGAGGCCGTGGTGCACGGCACGGACAAGACTTCGCGCGTCGTCGGCAAACGCGTGGGCGAGATCCCGCTGCCCGAGGGAGCCACCATCGGCGCGGTGGTGCGCGGCGACGAAGTGCACATCGCACACCACGACACGCTGATCGCCAATGACGACCACGTGATCGTGTTCCTCTCCGACCGCAGGCATGTCGAACAGGTGGAACGCCTGTTCTCCGGGCCAGGCGGCCGTTGAGAACGCCCGGAGTCCGTCCTTGTTAGCCGTCGCGCACGTCCTCGGCCTCATGATGGGCTTCTTCGGCCTGCTGTACGTGCTGCCCATCGCCTGGTCGGTCGTCGCGAGCGACGGCGCGGTGCTCGACTTCGTCGCGGCCGGCCTCATCAATGCCTTCGTGGGACTCGGCGTCGCCGCGGTGACCCGGCGTTTCCGCCGCGAGCTCAAGCCGCGCGATGGCTTCCTGCTGGTCACGCTGGCCTGGACGCTGATGTCCGCATCGGCCGCGGTGCCGTTGATGATCGCGCTGCCCAACCTGAGCTTCACCGATGCCTATTTCGAGGCCATGTCCGGCCTCACGACCAACGGCTCGACCATCCTCAATCACCTCGACGATCTGCCGCAGTCCATCAACCTCTGGCGCCACCTGCTGCACTGGATCGGCGGCGTCGGCATCATCGTGCTGGCCGTGGCCGTGCTGCCGCTGCTCGGCGTCGGCGGCATGCAGCTCTACAAGGCGGAGACGCCGGGGCCCGTGAAGGACGAAAAGCTCACGCCGCGCATCACGGAGACCGCGAAGTCGCTGTGGTTCACGTACCTGGCGCTCACCGCGGTCGGGATCGTGGCGCTGCACATCGCCGGCATGAGCTGGTTCGACGCCATTTGCCACTGCTTCTCCGCCATCGCGCTCGGCGGCTTTTCCACGCACGACCGCAGCGTGGGCTACTTCAACAACGCCGGCATCGAATTCATCCTCGTGGTCATCATGGTGATTGCGGCGCTGAACTTTTCGCGGCACTTCCTGGCCTTCCGGAATCTCACGCTGAAGCCTTACAAGCGCGACACCGAAGCCAAGGCGGCGCTCACGTTGCTCGCCATCTCGGTGGGAGCCGTGGCGCTGGCGTTGTGGTGGAGTGGCACGTACCCCGGTTTCGCCCAGGCTTTCCGCCACTCGTTGTTCAACGTGGTGTCGATCGCGACCACCGCCGGCTTCGTCACCGAAAACTACGAGACCTGGCCCGCGTTCATCCCGGTGTGGTTGCTGTTCCTGAGTTGCGTCACCAGCAACACTGGATCCACGGGCGGCGGCATCAAGATGTTCCGCATGCTGCTGCTGGTCCGGCAGGCGCGCCGCGAGCTCAAGCTGCTGGTGCATCCGAGTGCGGTGATCCCGATCCGCATCGGTGGCGTCGCGATTCCGGATCGCGTCGCGTACTCGGTGCTCGCATTCATCTTCCTCTACTTCGGCACCATCCTCGTGCTGACCTTCGCCATGCTGGCCACGGGGCTCGACCTGGTGTCGTCGTTCTCGGCCATCGTCTGCTCGGTGAACAGCGTGGGGCCGGGCCTGGGCGAAGTCGGACCGTCGACGACCTTCGAGCCGCTGAGCGACGCGCAGACCTGGATCTGCACACTGGCCATGCTCACCGGCCGGCTCGAGATCTTCAGCGTGCTGGTGCTGTTCACCGCGACGTTCTGGCGCCGCTAGTTGGTCCGTTGTTTGCGGCGCGCGCCGCGTTCTTCCTGATCAGGTGCTGCAGCGGCCTTTTCGGGAGGTGCTGATTCCTGTTCCGGGTTCAAGGCCTGGGCGGCCCGTGCGAACACCATGTTCTGCGTGGTGACAGCAAACGCGATGCCCTGCTCCGCAAAACGGCGCTGGATGTTCAGGTTGATGGACTGCTGGATGTCCATGTAGCGGTTGTAGTCCGCCGAGAGTACGTAGTACACGGTTTCGAACTCGAGCGCCGACGCGCCGTGCTTCGAGAAATGAGAGCGGTCGAAACGCGTGTCCTTCTCCCGCGTGATGAATTCGCGGATCCATCCCGGGATCTGCTCGAGCTGGGACACGGGAGTGGTGTAAGCGACGCCCACGGTGAACTGCACGCGCCGCTCGACCATGCGGCCGTAGTTGCGCACGCGGCTCTTCAACAAGTCGCCGTTCGAGAGAATGATCTGCTCACCATCGAGGCTGCGCAGCCGCGTGCTCTTGATGCCGATGTTCTCGACGGCCCCAAGATAGGCGTCGACCGCGAGGAAGTCGCCGACCACGAAGGGTCGATCGAGCGCGATGGACAACGAGGCGAAAAGATCCCCGAGCACGTTCTGTGTGGCCAGGGCCACGGCGATGCCGCCGACGCCGAGCCCTGCCACCAGCGCCGTGATGTTGACGCCGAGGTTGTCGAGTGTGAGCAGCAGCACCAGCGACCAGATCACCACGCTCGCGATGAAGCGGATGATGTCCAGCGAGCTGAGTGCCGCGCGATCCTCGATACCACCGTGGGCACGGCGGCCCTCGACCCAGGCGCGGACGGCGGCCGCCAGCCAGAGTCCGACTTGCCAGAAGAACGCGATGAATAACGCCGACGTGATGACGCGTTGCAACGTGTCACCGAGTTTCAGCGACTGGCTGCCGATCGCCACTGCCACGATCAGCATGAACAGCAGCGCGGTGCGGCACAGCGCCAGCATCGGGATTTCGAGGAACTCGGTGCGATCGGTGGTGGCCTTGAGCCGTTTCGCGTAGCGCCGGATGGCCAGGCGCACGCCGAACAGGATCACGAAGACCGTCGCGGCGATGGAGCCGGCGATCAGCCAGGCGGTCAGCGAGTTGTGGAAGATGGGCGCGTCGCGCCACTGATCGAAGTCGAACACGGGTACACGGTACCGCGCAGCGACGATCGGCGATGCCGAGCCCGGTCCTACGCGCTCGTGGGCGCTGTCCTGCGATCGTCGTCAGAAGGTGGTCACGCCGGCGCGCAGCGGTGCCGTCATCTCACCCGTGGATGTACGTCTCGAGATCCGCGATGGTGCGCTCCTGCTCCATGATCACGGCGCGCACCAGGTCGCCGATCGACAGCACCCCGACCACGCGTTCCCCCGCGACCACCGGCAGGTGACGGATGCGCTGGTCCGTCATGAGCCGCATGCAATCGTGCGCATCCTGCTTCGATGTCACGGTGATGACCTTGGGCGTCATGATCTCCGCGACGCGCGTCTCGGTGGACGAGCGTCCTAACAACACCACCTTGCGGGCGTAGTCTCGCTCGGAAACGATGCCGACGAGCTTGTCGCCGGTCATGACGAGCAAGGCGCCGATGTGATGTTCAGCCATTTTCCTGATGGCTGTTATCACCGGATCGTCGGGTTGGACGGAGAAGATTCCCTTCGGTTTCTGTTCCAGCAGCTGCTGTACGGAAAGCATGGCGACCTCCGGGGCGGCGCCCCTGCACAGTCCTGGCCAATTTCCCCAATCCTGGCGGCGAGTTTGCCCCGGCGTCAGGCGGAAAATGATACGCCCCAGGTCCGATATCGCGCGAATTCCAATGACGCCGAATCCGCACGTAGCCTCCCGGCGACATTCGCCCGTCAGGGAGACTCTGGGATGATGTGCGCCCAAGGACCCGCGCTGACCCGGCCACAGAAGTTGGGCGCGCGCCGGGGAAGAAAGGTCTCTACTATCAACTCACCGTGCCAGAAGCCCCCGTTCCCGAAATCAGGGTAGAGCCCGACCATTTCGACGTCGTCACGCGGGACGTCGTGCTGGTCGCCGAGCTCGACTCGACCTTCGCGTTATGTCTGTACGACGCCGTGCTGGAGTCGGGCGCGCTCATCCACCTGCGCGTGGGCCCGCCTGGCCGCGTCCAGGACCCCGAGCTCACCGATACCACGCTCTCCACGGACCTGTTGCTGCTCGATCGCTGCTTCGAGGAGTTGCGCAAGAGCGAGCCGCGCGCCCAGCACTGGCAGGCGAAGGTCGTGGGCCAGGTGCAGGATCAGCCGGGCGCGCGTGAACGCTTCGACGGCGTGCAGAGTTTTCTCTCCGCGTTCCTGAACGACACCCACGTGAAGCTGATTTCCTGCGATACGCACGTCGATCACGTTCAGGTTCTGCGCTTCCGTCCGGCGATGGGACACGTACGCTCCGAGCCCCTTGCCGCTCCCCGCTCGGGTAGCTGAGAATGCGGCGCACTATGCGCCGTAAATTACTGTCTCTGCTGGCCCCGATCTTGGGATCCCTGATCATTGCCCCGGCCTTCGCCGCGAAGGACAAGTCCGCGAACGGGCCGCTGCTCAAGCTCTTCGATCAGGTGTGGCAGGAAGACCTGGCGGACAACCCGATCCAGGCCACGTCGCTCGGCGACAACCGCTACAACGACAAGCTGCCCGACATGACGGTGCTCGCGATCGACGGGCGCCAGAAGAAGAACTATGCGCGCCTGCAATCGCTGACCAAGATCAATCGCGAGAAGCTCTCGAAGGAAGACCAGCTCAACTACGACCTGTTCCAGCGCGACATCAAGACGCGCATCGGCGCCTACCAGTTCAAGCCGTGGATGTTCGAAGTCGGCACGTACTCCGGCCCGCAGCAGCTGGCCGAAGTCGCCGAGTTCGCGCCGTTCAACTCGGTCAAGGACTACGACAACTGGATCGCGCGCATCAATGCTTCGGGCCCGTACATCGACCAGTGGATCCTGCTGCTGACGCAGGGAACGCAGGAGCGCCTCACGCAGCCGCGCGTGGTCATCAACAAGGTGCTCGAGCAGCTCAAGGGCCCGCTCACCGCCGATGCCGAGGCCAACCCGTTCTACGCGCCGTTCAAGCGCATGCCGGCCGGCATTCCGGACGCGGAGAAGACGCGTCTCACCGGCGCCGCGAAGACCGCCATCCAGACGGTGGCGGTGCCCGCGTACCAGCGCTTCGACAAGTTCCTGCGCGAGGTCTATCTACCCGCGTCGCGCGACACGGTGGGCATCTACGACATCCCGGGCGGTGACCAGTACTACCGCAACCGCATCGCCTACTACACCAGCATCGACAACCCCGATCCGGCCCGCATCCACAACATGGGCCTCGATGAGGTGAAGCGCATCCGCGCCGAGATGGAGAAGACGCTCGAAGGCATCAACTTCCTCGGCAGCGTGGATCAGTTCCTGGGCTTCCTGCGCAACGATCCGCGCTTCTTCTTCAAGTCGCCGGACGAGCTGCTGGCCGCGTACACGAAGACCGCGAACGGCATCAAGCCCGAGCTGCCCAAGCTCTTTGGCAAGCTGCCCAAGACGGACTTCGACATCAAGGTGATCCCGGCGGCCACGGCCCCGACCACCACCACGGCGTACTACATGCCGCCGTCGCTCGATGGCACGCGCAAGGGCGCTTTCTACGTGAATCTCTACAAGCCGGAGACGCGGCCGACCTGGGAAGTGGAAGCGCTGACGGCGCACGAATCGATCCCGGGCCACCACCTGCAGATCGCGCTGCAGTACGAGCTCACCGGCCTGCCGAATTTCCGTCGCAATGCCGACTACACCGCGTTCATCGAGGGCTGGGCGCTGTACGCGGAGAAGCTGGGCTACGACCTCGGCCTCTACAAGGACGATTTCTCGAAGTTCGGCCAGCTGAACTACGACATGTGGCGCGCCGTGCGCCTGGTGGTCGACACCGGCATGCACGCGTTCAAGTGGACGCGCGACCAGGCCGTGTACTACTTCAAGCAGAACACCGGCCGCAGCGATCTCGACATCCAGAACGAAGTCGACCGCTACATCTCCTGGCCGGGCCAGGCGCTCGCGTACAAATTAGGTCAGCTCAAGATCCAGGCGCTGCGTGCAGAAGCCGAGAAGGCGCTCGGTGAGCGCTTCGACATCCGCGCCTTCCACGACAAGCTCCTGGGCATGGGTGCCCTGCCACTGTCGGTGCTCGAGGTCGAGATGCGGGCCTGGATCGCGGAACAGAGCGCGCGCCGGTAATCGTCGATGGAGCGGCGCATCAGTCGCTCCCCAGTTCGCGGTATTCGAGCCGGTCTTCGAGGGCGTCGATGGCCCGCAGCAGCTGCTGGCTGCGGGTCTCGGCCGCGAGACGCTGACGGCGCGCCTGCTCGAGCACATGGGCATTGATGTCGTCGCGCTTCTCCAGCAATTCCAGCTCGAAGCGCGCCCGCGAAGCCGCGCGGCTCGCTGCGGCGTAACGCCGCTGCAATTGTTCGAGCTGCTCGTCGAGCGCGCACTCGGCGACGTCGACGACCTCGTGGAATTCCGGCGGCACGAACCGCTGGGTTGAGCCGCTGACCGAAGCTGGATTTCTCACGACTTCTCCTTGTCCGGCGGTGGACCATCTCGCCGGTGTGGAGAAATCATCGCGAACGCGCATGTCCGCGGGATGTCGGCGTCGCGACGTATCCATGTCGGAAGCGTGAAGATTCGGAGTGTCGGAGGATGCCCGACAGATTCGTGGGAGCGTCGGCGCGCCCCGACAACAACGGTTAAATCGAGAAGTGCTGCGAGTAGTAGATGTTCATGACGTTGTCGTACCAGCCGCGCACCTCGGGCTTCACCAGGTGCTTGTTCACATAGAAATACAACGGGATCAGCGGGTGGTCGGCGAGTGCGGTGCGTTCGGCCTGCTCGAGTAGTCCGCGCCGCCTGGCCGTGTCGACCTGACGCGCCGCTGCTTCGAGCAGTGCGTCGTAATCCTTGCTGGCGTAGTGCATCAGGTTGATGCCAAAGCCGCCTTTCATGTACTGCAGGAAGGTATAGGGATCGTTGTAGTCACCCACCCAGGAGAGCCGGTACAGATCGATGTCGCGGCGATCGATGTCCTGGACCATCGACTTGAATTCGACGCCCGCGAGACGTGTATTCACGCCGAGCGCCTCCTTCCACATCGAGGCCACGGCCACGGCGCACTTGGTGTGGACTTCGCCATTGTTGTAGCGCAGCTCGAAATCCAGAGGTTTGTCGGCGGAGTAACCCGCGGCCGCGAGCAGCTTCTGTGCCTCGGCGATGCGCTGCGGCATGGGCAGGGCCGCGTAGTCGAAAACCTGTGACTGGTAGTCGTGCACGCCGGGCGGCACCCAGCTGTAGGCCGGCAGCTCGCCGACGCGCAGCACCGAGTTCGCGAGTCGCTCGCGGTCGATGACCATCGAGAGCGCGCGCCGCACGCGCGGATCCTGGAATTTCGGCCGGTCGAGGTTGAAGCCGTAGTAATACGTGCTCATCTGCGGCGCGACGTGCAGCTCGGAGCCGAGATGTTCGCGGATCCAGTCGAACTGGCCGCGCGGCACCACCACCGTCATGTGCAACTCGCCGGCGCGGTAGGCGCGCAGCTCGGCGTTTTCATCCGCGATCTGCAGGTACTTCACGCCGTCGAGATGCGTGGCGGCGTCGTTCCAGTAATTGCGGTTGCGCTCCGCGCGCACGAAGCTGCCTTGCAGCCACTCCTCGAGCACGAACGCGCCATTGGAGACCTGCTGGCCCGGACGCGCGAACCGGTCGCCGAATTTCGTGAGCGAGGCCAGGTGCAGCGGCGAGCAGGACGGATGCGCCATGAGTCCCGGCAGGTAGGGCGCAGGATTCACGAGCCGGATCTCGACCGTCTGTTCGTCCGGCGCGCTGGCGCCGAGGCTGATGATGGAGTGTTTGCCCGCAATGATCTCGCTGGCGTTCTCGATCACGTCGACCACCTGCGCGTACTGCGAGGCGGTGCGCGGGTCCACGAGACGCCGCAGGCCCATGACGAAATCCATGCCCACGAGCTTGTCGCCGTTGGACCAGCGCAGCCCGGGCCTCAGCTTGAAGGTGTACACCCGGCCGTCATCGCTGACCTTCCAGCTCTCGGCCGCACCCGGCACCGGCGTCGCATCATGGTCGAGACGCGTCAGGCCTTCGAACAGGTCGCGGAGGATCTGCATCGACTCGGTGGAGCGCGCCTTGTGCGGATCGAGTGAGTCCGGATCGGGGCCATTGCCACGCAACAGGACCTTCGCGCCATTCGAATCGTCGCGGCCTCGGCCGCAGGCGCTGAGGGCCAGCGCGGAGAGCGGAGCCAGGATGGCGTCGCGGCGGGTGACGCGCCCTGTCGTCATGCCGCGCGTGAGGATTTCTTGAGGTGCACGAGCAGGATCGACACCGCGGCCGGCGTCACGCCGGCGACTCGGGCTGCCTGCCCGACGGTGGCAGGTCGGACGTCACTGAGCTTCTGGCGTACTTCGTTCGAGAGTCCTGCCACGCGCGAGTAATCGAGGTCTTCGGGCAGACGCGTTTCCTCGTTGCGGCGCTGGCGTGCGATTTCCTCTTCCTGCCGCTCGATGTAGCCCGCGTATTTCGCGGCCACTTCGATCTGCGCACGCACCTGCGCCGCGAGCCGCAGATCCGTTTCGGGGGCGGCGCCGATGAGCTCGATGACGTGCTCGTAGCTCACCTCGGGACGGCGCAGCAGGTCGAACGCCGTGACCACATCGCGCATCGAGGAGTCGCCGAGCACGCGCGACTGCCAGTCGGCCGGGATGTCCACGGCCTTGATGCGCGTGTTCTCGAAGCGCTCGCGTTCAACGACAGTCCCGGCGCGCTTGGCTTCGAAGAACGCCCAGCGTTCGTCGTCGACCAGTCCGAGCTCGCGGCCGATGGGCGTGAGTCGCAGGTCGGCATTGTCCTCGCGCAGCAGCAGCCGGTGTTCGGCACGGCTCGTGAACATGCGGTAGGGCTCGCGCGTGCCGCGCGTCACCAGGTCATCGATGAGCACACCGACGTAGCTCTCGCTGCGCTTGGGCACGAAGGCCTCCCGCTGCGCGGCGGCGCGCGAGGCATTGATGCCCGCGATGAGTCCCTGCGCGGCGGCTTCTTCATATCCCGTGGTGCCATTGATCTGTCCCGCGAAGAACAGGCCGCGCAGCGCTTTGGTTTCGAGCGTGGACTTCAGATCCCGCGGATCGAAGAAGTCGTACTCGATGGCGTAACCGGGCCGCGTGATGTGCGCGTTCTCGAAACCCTGGATGGTGCGCACGAACTCCACCTGCACGTCGTACGGCAGGCTGGTGGAGATGCCGTTGGGATACACCTCGTGCGTGGTGAGACCTTCGGGCTCGATGAAGATCTGGTGCGAAGTCTTGTCCGCGAAGCGCACCACCTTGTCCTCGACGCTCGGGCAGTAACGCGGCCCGATGCCTTCGATCTTGCCGGTGAACATCGGCGAGCGATCCGTGGCAGCGCGGATGATCTCGTGCGTGCGCGGCGTGGTCGCCGTGATGTGGCAAGGCAGCTGGCGCGGATGATCGCTCTCGCGGCCGAGATAACTGAACACCGGATGCGGCTCGTCCGAGTGCTGCACGGCGAGCTGCGAATAGTCGATCGAGCGCCCGTCGATGCGCGGCGGCGTGCCGGTCTTGAGCCGCGCGGTGCGGAACGGCAATGCGCGCAGGCGCTCGGCGAGCTTGTTCGACGGCGGGTCCCCGGCGCGACCACCGGCGTAGTTGTCGAGACCCACGTGGATGCGCCCCGCGAGGAAGGTGCCCACGGTCAGCACCACGGCGGGCGCGCGGAATTCGATGCCGGTGACCGTGACCACGCCGCGGACGCTGTCGTTTTCGACGATCAGATCGCCGCATTCCTGCTGGAACAGCGTGAGTTTCGGCTGGTTCTCGAGCGTGCGGCGCACGAACGCCTTGTAGAGCTGGCGGTCCGCCTGCACGCGAGTCGCGCGCACCGCGGGACCCTTGCTGGCGTTCAAGGTGCGCGCCTGGATTGCGGCGGCATCGGCCGCGCGCGCCATCACGCCCCCGAGCGCATCGATCTCCTTGACCAGGTGACCCTTGCCGATGCCACCGATGGCCGGGTTGCAGCTCATCTGCCCCAGCGTCTCGATGGACTGCGTGAGCAGCAGCGTGCGCGATCCCATGCGGGCAGCCGCCAGCGCGGCTTCGGTGCCGGCATGCCCGCCACCCACCACGATTACGTCAAAATTGCCCGCCGTTGCCACTTAAATCACGCCGGATCAAAGAGTTAAGGCGGCGGATTGTAGGCTCCAAGGGCGGTCAACGCCACCGCAGCCGGGCCGTTGTTAGAGGCAGAACGGCCGATTTCCGGCCCGGTTTGGGAGAGCACATGAACAAGTCGATTCTTTTGGCCGTGATTGTCGGTTCCTGGGCCTTTGCCGCCACCGCCCCGGCGCTGGCTGGCACCCCGCGCCTCGATCACCGCGAGACGCACCAGGCGAATCGCATCTACAACGGCGTGGCGAATGGCGAGCTCACGCGTCCCGAAGCGCGCCGCCTCAGTGCCGGCCAGGCGCACCTGTATCGCGCCGAAGCGCGCGCCAAGTCCGACGGCGTGGTGACCAGCCGCGAACGCGCGCACCTCCAGCACGAAGCCAACCAGCAGTCGCGTCGCATCTATCGCCAGAAGCACGACGCACAGGATCGGAAGTAACGATCCGGAATGAAAGGGACGCGGTCCTGCGGATCGCGTCCCTTGTTCTTTGGTGTCCTCGTGTATTCTGCCGGCCGCATGATGCGACTCGGCGTTCTGGCAGGACTCCTTCTCGGGCTGACGCCCGCAGCTGAAGCCGCTTCTCCCGCTCCCACGCTCACGCTCCAGCCGTGCAGGCTGGAGCATCCGGCGCGCATGCTGGCGCTGCCGGCGGAGTGCGGCGCGTTCACCGTGCCCGAGAATCCGGACAAACCCGACGGGCGCAAGATCGACCTGTTCGTCGCGCGCGTGCCCGCAATCAGCATCAAGAAGGCACCGGATCCATTGTTCCTGATCGCGGGCGGTCCGGGCACTTCGGCCGTCGACCTGTACACATCTTCCGCCCCGCCCTTCGATCGCGTGCGTCGCGACCGCGACATCGTGCTCGTCGACCAGCGCGGCACCGGCCGGTCGAACCGGCTCGATTGCAAGTATGGCAATGAGAACCTCTTCGAACGCTTCGACGATGTGGAAGTCGGGCCGGAGACCATCAAGTGCCGCGACGATCTCTCGAAGCGCGCCGACCTGCGCATGTACACCACGAGCATCGCGGTGCGCGATCTCGACGCGGTGCGCGAAGCGCTCGGTTATGAGCGCATCAATCTTTACGGCGGTTCGTATGGCACGCGCGTCGCGCAGCACTATGCGCGGCGTTATCCGAAATCCACGCGCACGCTGATCCTCGACGGCGTGGTGAATCCCGAGCAGGTGCTCGGTCCGGCCATCGCGCTCGATGCCGAGCATGCGCTGGAGCGCATCCTGAAACGTTGCAAGGACAACGCCTCCTGCACGAAGGCTTTTGGCGACCCGGTGGCTGACTACCAGGCGCTACGCACGAATCTCGCGGCCAATCCCTGGCCCGCCACCGTGAGCGCGGCGGCGACCGGTCGCCCCATCCATTTCGAATTCACCACGCGACATCTCTCGGCCGTGCTGCGATTCGCGAGTTACAACGACGACCAGGCTGCGCTGCTGCCGCTGTCGATCCATCTCGCGGTACACGAAGACAACTACATGCCGCTCGCGAACCAGTTCCGCGTGTTCGCGCGTTCGCTCGAAGAAGCCTTCGCGTACGGCATGCACAACAGCGTGGCTTGCAGCGAGGACACACCTTTCATCGATCGCTCGAAGCTCGACCTGGTCGCGCTCAATCTCACGCACATGGGTGCCGAGCAGGTCCAGCAGCTGCTCGACGCCTGCCGCGACTGGCCCAAGGGTGTGGTCGATGCCGACCTGCACGCGCCGCTCAGGAGCGACGCGGCCGCGCTGTTGTTGTCCGGCTCGGATGATCCGGTGACGCCGCCCGAATACGCCACGATCGCGGCGCGCGGTTTCTCCGACAGAAAACACGTGATCATCGCCGGGCACGGACACGGCCAGCTCACCGCACCTTGCGTGGATCGCGTGATCGCCCAGTTCATCAGCAAAGGCAGCGCAGCGGGTCTCGACACCAGCTGCACGCAGAAACTTCCGCCCATGCCATTCTTCACCACGCTCGCGGGGCCCGCACCCTGATGCTCGAAGCCCGCGGTCTGTGCAAATCCTTCGGTACGGTGGCGGCAGTGCGCGGCGTGAGTTTCACGGCGCGCGATGGCCAGATCACCGGGTTGTTGGGCGCCAATGGCGCCGGCAAGTCCACCACGCTGCGCATGCTCTACACGGTGCTCAAACCCGATCAGGGTGATGCGCTCATCGATGGCCGCAGTGTCATCGAGGATCCGCTCGCGGCGCGGCGTGCGATCGGAGTCTTGTCGCATGGCGCCGGCATCTACAATCACCTGACGGCGCGCGAGAACATCGCCTACTTCGGCGAGCTGCATGGACTCGGTCGCGAAGAACGCACGGCACGCGCCGCCGAGCTCATCGAGCTGCTCGAGATGCAGCCGTTCGCGGATCGCCTCGCCAAAGGCTTTTCGCAGGGGCAGAAACTCAAGACTGCGCTCGCGCGCTCGCTGGTCCACAAGCCGCGGAACATCCTGCTCGACGAGCCGACCAACGGCCTCGACGTGATGGCGGTGCGCGGCCTGCGCAAGCTGCTCGCGCAGCTGCGCGAGGCCGGGCACTGCGTGCTGTTCTCGAGCCACGTGATGCAGGAAGTCGAGCAGCTCTGCGACGAGGTCGTGGTCATCGCCAACGGCCAGGTCGTGGCCGCGGGCACGCTCGATGACATCCGCGCGCACGGCGGTGACCGGCTCGAGGACGCGTTCGTCGCCTTGATGGATGGCGGCGAGCCCAGGACGGAGGCCGGCAAATGAACCTGCGCGGCATCTGGGCGGTATTCCGCAAGGAGTTCCGCGAGAACCTGCGCGATCGGCGCACCTTGCTCTCCGCGCTGGCTTTCGGCCCGCTGTTCGGTCCCATCCTCGTGGCCGGGCTGGTGCAGTTCAGCATCTCGCACGCGGAAGAGCAGTCGGAGGAAAACATTGCGCTGGCCGTGACGCATGCGGAGCGCGCACCCAACCTGCTGGCTTACCTGACAGCGCGCGGCATCGACATCGAGAAAGTGGAGCTCGATGAAGACGCCACGCGCCAAGCCGTGGTTACGCAGAAGCACAAGGTCATCCTCGACATCCCGGTGGACTTCGGCGATCGACTGCAGGAGGGGCAGCCCGCGCCCGTGGTGCTGTACTCGGACAGCTCGCGCGGCTTCGAGCGCCGCGGCGTCGGTCGCGTACGCACGCTGATCTCGCAATACGGCATCGAGATCGCGCAGCTGAGATTCCTGGCGCGCGGCATCGATCCGATCTCGGTACTGCCAATCTCGGTGCAGGAGATCGACGTGTCGACGCCGAGCAGCCGCTCGGTGATCGTGCTCAACGTGATGACCTATATCGTGCTGCTGTCGATGCTCGCGGGTGGCCTGTATCTCGCGATCGATGCGACCGCGGGGGAGCGCGAACGCGGCTCGCTCGAGGTGCTGCTCACCGCGCCAGTGCCGCGCGAGCATCTCATCTACGGAAAGATCGCGGCCTGCGCCTCGTACATGCTGATCTCGCTGGTGCTGACGGTCACCATGTTCTCGATCGCGATGAGTTTCGTGGGACTGGAACAGCTCGGCGTCACCGCGAACCTCGGCCCCGCGGCCGCTGTCACGATCATCGCCTGCTGCGCGCCGCTGATCCTGTTCGGCGCCTCGTACCTGAGCATCATTTCCGGCTTCGCCAAGAGTTACCGCGAGGCGCAGACCTACCTGGGCCTGATCATCACGATCCCGACCATGCCGCTGATGTTCGCGGGACTGCTGGGGTTGCAGGCCAAGACGGGCCTGATGTTCGTGCCGTTCCTGTCACAGCATCTGCTGATGACCACGGTGGTGCGCGCCGAGCCGATCGAAGCCAGCTTCGTGGTGATCTCGGTGGTGAGCACGCTGGTCTACGGCGCGGTGCTCATGTACCTCGCCGGCCGGCTGTATCGTCGCGAAGCGCTGCTCGGCTGATTCAGGCGGATTTCAACGCGCGGATCGCCCGTACGCCGGGCGGCAGGTCGCGCGTGCGGTGCTGCGCCAGCAACGCGCGGTAGCGGAAGATTTCCGACGAGGTGAATTCGCGCGCCTCGACTTCGTAGCGATTGTCCCAGTAGCCGCGTCGGAAACACTCGGCGAGATATCGCGTGATGGTGAGGTCCCCCGTGGCCCATTGCCGGAGCACGTGGAAGTATTCGTGCAGCACCAGCGGACCATCCGCGAAGAATTCCTTGCCGCTGCCGCGCAGGTAGATGCGATCGCGGCGCGTGGTGGCGATGGCGCGCCAGTGGAAGCGCACGTAGATCGAGTACTGCACCACCTTGATGTGGCCCACGGGTTCGCCGAACAGGCTTTCGAGGGCCTGCTGCACGTCGCTGGGCGGATAACAGCGGTTACCGATCCACATGGCCTCATTTTCCTATGCAGAACGAGCCGAAGATACGGCCTAACAAGTCATCTGCAGTAAATATTCCGGTGATCTCCTCGAGTGCGCGCTGGCCGTGCCGCAGTTCCTCGGCAACCAGCTCGCCGGCGCGCCGCTGGCCCAGCTCGCGTGCCGCAGTTTCGACACAGTCGCGCGCGCGTGCCAAGGCCTCGATGTGACGACGCCGTGCGGAAATACTTCCGTTACCGGCGGACTGGAAGCTGACGCAATCCTTGAGGTGCGATCGCAACTGGTCGAGGCCGGCGCCAGTGACGGCCGAGAGGTGCAGCCGCGGCGGACCGCCGACCGTGTCGTCGATCGCCAGGCGGCCCGCGAGGTCTATCTTGTTGAAAACCAAAGTGACCGGCACGTCTGCCGGGAGTCGCGACCGCTCCTCGGCGAACGCCAGGCCCTGCGGATCGTTGGCGCAGTCGATGACGAACAGCACCCGGTCGGCCCGGGTCATCTCTGCCGCGGCGCGGCGTACGCCTTCGCGCTCGACGGCATCGTCCGACTCGCGCAGTCCCGCGGTATCGAGCACGTGGAGCGGCAGTCCGTCGATGTCGATGCGTTCGCGCAGGACGTCACGCGTGGTACCGGGGATGGGCGTGACGATGGCCGCGTCATAGCCGGCCAGCCGGTTCAGCAGGCTGGACTTGCCCGAGTTCGGACGGCCAGCCAGCACCACCGTGAGCCCGTCGCGCAGCAATCTGCCCTGCGCGGCGGCCGCGAGCACTGCGTCGAAGTGTCCGCGCACGGTAGTTAGGCGATCGGCCAGCTGGCCATCGGCGAGGAAATCGACTTCCTCCTCGGGGAAATCGATGGCCGCTTCGACGTAGGTCCGCAGGTCGACCAGCGCATCGGTGAGCCCCTGCACCATGTTCGAGAATTCGCCCTGCAACGATCGCATGGCCGCACGCGCGGCCTCGCGCGAGCCCGCGTCGATCAGATCCGCGACCGCTTCGGCCTGCGCGAGATCGATCTTGTCGTTGTGGAACGCGCGCTCCGTGAATTCGCCGGGGCGCGCGCGCCGTGCACCGAGCTGCATGCAGCGCTCGACCAGCGACTCGAGGATCACCGGGCCGCCGTGACCCTGGATTTCCAGCACGTGTTCGCCGGTATACGACTGCGGTCCGGGAAAAAACAACGCGATGCCGACGTCGATGGGTTGGCCAGCCGCATCGTGGAAACGCGCGAGCGTGGCGCGGCGCGCCTCGGGCAGCTCACCCACGAGGGTCGCGGCGATCTCGGGCGTCTTGGGCCCCGAGACCCGCACGATGCCGACACCACCGCGCCCGGGCGGTGTCGCTGCTGCCACGATGGTGTCGGGATGACTCATGAGTGCGCGGCTGGTGCCGCGCGGGCCAGTCTACGACGGACGACCGGCCCGAATGAATCCGCGCAAACCCTACGCGATCACTTCTTGCGCTCGCGATCCTCGCGCTCGATCGCCTTGTTGATGTTCCATTGCTGCAGGATCGACAAGCCCGTATTGGTGACCCAGTAGAGCACCAGGCCTGCGGGGAACAGCGCGAACATCACCGAGAAGATGACGGGCATGAACTGGAACACCTTGGCCTGCACCGGGTCCGGCGGCGGCGGGTTCAGCTTGTACTGCAGCCACATCAGCACGCCGTTGATCAGCGGCAGGATGAAGAAAGGATCGCGCGAGGACAGGTCGTTGATCCAGCCCATGAACGGCGCCTGGCGCATCTCGACGCTCTCGAGCAGCACCCAGTAGAACGCCAGGAACACCGGCATCTGGATCAGCATCGGCAGACAGCCGGTGAGCGGGTTCGCCTTCTCGGTGCGATACAGCTCCATCATGGAGCGGCCGAGTTTCTCGCGATCGTCCTTGTAGGTTTCCTGCAGCGCCTTGATGCGCGGCGTGAGCTTGCGCATGCGCGCCATCGAGCGGCCCGCGTATTGCGCCAGCGGATAGAACAGCAGCTTGAGCACGAGCGTGGCGAGGATGATCGCCAGGCCCCAGTTCTTCACCACCGCGTGCATCCACTCGAGCAGCTTGAACATCGGGCGCGCGAGGAAAGTCAGCGCGCCGTAGTCCGCGACGTGATCGAGCTCCTTGTTGAGCGTCACGAGCTGCTTCTGCAGCTTGGGGCCGACGAACAGGGTTTCCTTGAAAACACCGGTGCCGCCAGGTGCGACGGTCTGCGCTGGCCCGAGCGCGCCGAGCACGTAGTGCCGGCCTTCGGCCCGCAACGTGAAGGTGTAGGTCTGCCGGGGATCCGGCACCACGGCGCTCACGAAGTGATGCTGCAGGCCGGCGAGCCA
>DATEII010000095.1:0-10003 GCA_035279135.1 Steroidobacteraceae bacterium | reverse complement strand
AAGACCGCCATCGCTGAAGGCCTCGCGCGCATGATCGTCGAGGGCAAGGTACCCGACGTGCTCTCGGACTGCACTATCTACTCGCTCGACATGGGCTCGCTGATCGCCGGCACCAAGTACCGCGGCGACTTCGAGAAGCGGCTCAAGAGCGTCATCGCGGAGCTCAAGAAGCAGCCCGGTGCCATTCTCTTCATCGACGAGATCCACACGGTCATCGGCGCCGGCGCGGCCTCGGGCGGCGTCATGGATGCCTCGAACCTCATCAAGCCGGTGCTCAC
Organism: Steroidobacteraceae bacterium; assembly: GCA_035279135.1. GTDB lineage: Bacteria > Pseudomonadota > Gammaproteobacteria > Steroidobacterales > Steroidobacteraceae > CADEED01. Next base: position 9,725 of record DATEII010000095.1, on the reverse strand, counting down.
CAACGGCGAGCTGCGTTGCATCGGTTCGACCACCTACCAGGAATACCGCGGCATCTTCGAGAAGGACCACGCGCTCGCGCGCCGCTTCCAGAAGATCGACGTGGTGGAGCCGTCGGTGAGCGAAACCGTCGACATTCTCATGGGACTCAAGCCGCGCTTCGAGCAGCACCATGGCGTGCAATACAGCAACGACGCCATCCGTGCCGCGGCCGAGCTGGCCGCACGCCACATCAATGAACGCCACATGCCCGACAAGGCCATCGACGTGGTGGACGAGGCGGGGGCCCGGCTGCGGCTCAAGCCCGCCAATGAGCGTGAGCCCTCCGTCGAGGTGAAGCACATCGAAGACGTGGTGGCGCGCATGGCGCGCATCCCGGCGAAGAGCGTGTCGCAGTCCGACAAGGAAGTGCTGCGCAACCTCGAACGCAATCTCAAGCTGGTGATCTATGGGCAGGACAGGGCCATCGAATCGCTGGCCTCAGCGATCAAGATGGCGCGCTCGGGGCTCGGCGACCAGCGCAAACCCGTGGGCAGCTTCCTGTTCGCCGGTCCTACCGGCGTCGGCAAGACCGAGGTCACGCGCCAGCTGGCGATCGCCATGGGCATCGAATTCATCCGCTTCGACATGTCCGAGTACATGGAGCGGCACACCGTGTCGCGCCTGATCGGCGCGCCGCCCGGATACGTGGGGTTCGACCAGGGTGGCCTGCTCACCGAGGCCATCGCCAAGCACCCGCATTGCGTGTTGCTGCTCGACGAAGTCGAAAAGGCGCACCCCGATGTGTTCAACCTGCTGCTGCAGGTCATGGACCACGGCACGCTGACCGACAACAACGGCCGCAAGGCGGACTTCCGCCACGTGATCATCGTGATGACCACGAACGCGGGGGCCTTCGAGATGAACCGGTCGTCGATCGGCTTCGTCCAGCAAGACAATGCGTCTGACGGCGCGGAAGCCATCAAACGGCTGTTCTCACCCGAGTTCCGCAACCGCATCGACGCCATCATCCAGTTCGCACCGCTCGACATGCCGGTCATCGAACGCGTGGTCGACAAGCTCATCGTCGAAGTCGAGGCGCAGCTCGAGAAGAAGGGCGTGTCGATCATCCTGGACGACGCGGCGCGTCGCTGGCTCGGCGAGAAGGGCTACGACCCCAAGATGGGTGCGCGTCCCATGGCACGGCTCATCCAGGAGCAGATCAAGCGGCCGCTGGCCGAGGAGCTGTTGTTCGGCAAGCTCGCCGCCGGCGGCACAGTCCGCATCGGTGTGAGCGAGGACGGCAAGAGCCTGAAGCTCGACACTCTGCCCAACGAGACACCTGCCTTGCCCGCCACCTTGCAGTAACCGGCTCTCACCATCACGGACGGCGGCCCTTCTTTCCAAGAAGGGCCGTCGTTTCCTTCGTGTGCGGCAGCACTAAAGCAGTGGCGCCACCGGCACACACAGATCACAGCTGAACGCCCCCGTCTTCGGGTCGTACTCGCCCGTGGGCGGGTAGTGTTCGAAGAACGGCCGGGAATCCAGTTGCATGCCGCTGGTCGGCAGCCAGTCGCGCAGCAGCACATCCCACGCGGCCCCGATCTCCTCGCCCGTTCCCTTGAAGGACATCGCCGCGTATTTGCCTCCCGGGATCACCTTGCGCTGCGGATTTCCCGTCAGCACCTCGCCCTCGGGGCTCGCGACGCAGGCGTCATAACGGATGTTGGCGTCCTTCGTGACGCTGGGATCGTCGAGGCTGATGCCGTAGCGGTCGCGTCCGTACAGGTTGTTAGTCCCCATCCACGGGGCCACGGTGGCCATCCAGAATGTCCCGATGGCGGCGCCTACCGGGCCCGAGTAACGCAGGTAAGCGACGTGGGTGGGTTCGCGATCAACCAGTCTCACTTTCATGGCGGTCTCCTGTCTGGACTTGCCGCCATTCTTGGCCCGATCGAAACGCGGAGCCTGACCGCGCTTGCGGGCCAACTGATCGTGCTTGCTCTTTCGCCACGTCGTGGGTGTACAGGCGAAACGCGCGCGGAATGCGCGCGCAAACGCCTCGGTGGACCCGAACCCGACACCGAGCGCGATCTCGAGCACGGGAACATCCGGCTGCGACCGCAGGCGCATCGCCGCGAGCTCGACGCGACGACGACGGAGGTAGTCGCCGAGCGGCTCCCCGGTCAGCGCATGGAACAGGCGATGGAAATGGAACGCGGAGAAGTGTGCGACGCCAGCCAGCGTCGCGAGGTCGAGCTCGTCATCGAGGTGGCGATCGATGTATTCGATCACCGCGTGCAAACGGCGCTGGTATTCGGCTTCGCTGCGACGCGTGGAGCCCACGCGTGGAATCAGCGTCCGCGGTAGACGATGCGTCCCTTGGACAGATCGTAAGGAGTCATCTCCACGGTGACCTGGTCGCCGGTCAGGATGCGAATGTAGTTTTTGCGCATCTTTCCCGAGATGTGAGCCGTCACCACGTGACCGGTCTTGAGCTTCACGCGGAAAGTGGTGTTAGGCAAAGTCTCGACGACTTCACCTTCCATCTGGATCGCATCTTCTTTCGACATCCGAAACCTGTGGTACCCGCGAAGGCCGCGAATTCTGCCAGAAAAGCGCGCCGAAAAGGACAAGAGCGGGCAATTTTCACGCCGCGGAAAACAGCGGGACGGCCGCTCCGGCGGTGGCAGCGGCCACCAGCTTGCTGAACGCGGCCCGGCTCATGGGTTTGCTGCCGAGGGAGCGCAAATGTGGGGTAGGTAACTGGCAGTCGATCAGTTGGAGGCCCGCAACGAGCCCTTTCTCGACGAGCCGGGCCAGCGCCGCCTTCGAGGCATCCCGTTCCCGGCTGAACATCGATTCACCGAAGAACACCCCGCCCAGCAGCACGCCATACAGCCCGCCGACCAGCTGGCCCTCGAGGCGAACCTCGACGCTGTGGGCATGGCCGCGTTGGAACAACGTGCAGTACGCCGCGTCCATCTCCGGCGTGATCCACGTGCCCGGCGAGTTTTCACGACGTGCGGCGCAGGCCTGAACGACGGTCGGGAAATCGCGGTCGAATGTCACTTCAAAGCCGCGATTTCGCAAAGTTTTCGCGAGGCTGCGCGAACACTTGAACTCCTTTGGATCAAGCACTTCGCGGGGATTCGGCGACCACCACAACACGGGCTGACCCGCCGAATACCAGGGAAAGATGCCGCGCCGGTAGGCGGCCAGCAGGCGCTCGGGGGCCAGGTCGCCACCCGCGGCCAGGAGCCCCTCGGGCTCCTCGAGAGCCTGCTCGAGGGGCGGAAACCACTCACGGTCACCCTCGGGCGTGAGCCAGGTGATGGTCTTGTTCATGGGACGCTGCTCACTTGGCCCGGGCGGCGCGCCGCGCGTCGCGATAAGGCACGTGCGTGTCCACTTCACGCGCGTATTCATCGACGTGCAGCGATTCACGCCGCAGGTAGTCGCCGATGGCGGCACGGAAGCGCGGGTCCACGATCCAATGCATCGACCAGGTGCTGGACGGCACGAATCCGCGACTCACCTTGTGCTCGCCCTGCGTGCCGGGCTCGAAGCGCCCAATACCACGCTCGATGCAGAAGTCCACGCCCTGGTGGTAGCAGGTCTCGAAATGCAGGCTGTGATGATCCTCGCTCGCGCCCCAGTAGCGGCCGTAGAGCGCGTCGGCATTCCAGAAGAACACCGCGGCGGCCACCGTGCGATCGCCAAGGCGCGCGCGCTTGATCATGAACGCGTCGCCGAGCGCCTTCGGCATGGCGCGGAAAAACGCGCGCGTCAGGTACGGTTCGTGGCCGTGGCGCAGGAAGGTGTCGCGGTGCAGGTCGAAGACTTCATCGACCGCCCTTCGATCGAGGCCTTCGCCTAACAAGGTTTCGAACTCGATGCCTTGCTCGGCCACGCGGCGGCGCTCGCGCTTCGCCTTCTTGCGCTTGTCCGCGGTGAAGCTCTCGAGATAATGATCGAAATCGCGGTAGCCGCGGTTGTGCCAGTGGAATTGCACGTCCTGGCGCGCGAGCCAGCCCTCGTGGGACAACGCCGCGCGATCCTCCTCGTTCACGAACAATCCGTGGATCGAGGAGAAATTACGGCTCTCCGCGAAGTTGCGGATCGCGCCGATCAGCGCGGCGCGTGTGTCCGTGGCCTCGAGGTCCGGCCGCACCAGCAGCCTCGGGCCGGTGGCCGGAGTGAACGGCACGCCGAGCACGAGTTTCGGGTAATAGGCGAGGCCGTGTTGTGCATAGGCATGCGCCCAGGACTGGTCGAACACGAACTCGCCCATCGAGTGCGTCTTGACGTATGCCGGTGCCGCGGCGGCCAGGCCGCGTTCATCGTGCAGCGTGATCGGCGCCGGCTGCCAGCCCGTCCCCGGGCCCACGCAGCGGCTGCCCTCGAGTCCGGCGAGGAAGGCGTGCCGCAGGAACGGCACGCCGGCCGGGTTCAGCGCGTCCCAGTCAGCCTGATCAATGCCCGTGATGGTGGTCGAGATATTTGTCCGCATCGAGCGCAGCCATGCACCCGGAGCCTGCCGAGGTGATGGCCTGACGATACACATGATCGGCCACGTCGCCAGCGGCAAATACGCCGGGAACGCTGGTGGCCGTCGCCGCGCCGTCCGAGCCGCTCTTGATGACGATGTAACCGTCGCGCATGTCGAGCTGGCCCGCGAAGATGCCGGTGTTGGGCGTGTGTCCGATGGCGATGAATGCCCCGGTCACGTCGATGGTTTCGATGGTGCCGCCGTGCTGCGTCGGCTTGATGTGCACCCCGTTGACGCCGGAATCATCGCCGACGATTTCGTCCACGGTGTGATTCCAGGCGATGCGCACCTTGCCGGACTTCTCGAGCGCGAACAGGCGGTCCTGCAGGATCTTCTCCGCGCGGAACTTGTCACGCCGGTGCACCACCGTCACATGGCTCGCGAGGTTCGAGAGGTACAACGCTTCTTCGACCGCAGTGTTGCCGCCGCCCACCACGACCACGCGGTGGCCCTTGTAGAAGAAACCATCGCAGGTCGCGCAGGCGGAAACGCCACGTCCCTTGAATTTTTCTTCCGAGGGAATGCCCAGGTACTTGGCCGACGCACCGGTGGCGATGATCAACGCATCGCAGGTGTACGCGCCGTAGTCGCCATGGAGCGTGTACGGACGCTTCGAGAAATCCACGGTGTGGATGTGATCGTTGACGATCTCGGTGTTGAAGCGTTCGGCGTGTGCCTTCATGCGTTCCATGAGCGCGGGGCCGAGCAGCCCATGCGCGTCACCAGGCCAGTTGTCGACTTCGGTGGTGGTCACGAGCTGACCACCCTGTTCGATGCCGGTGATCAGCACGGGTTTGCGGTTGGCGCGGGCCGCGTAGACGGCTGCGGTGTAGCCGGCAGGGCCGGATCCCAGGATGACGAGCGGGTTGTGTCGGGGGGTCATGTATACTTTCGGCCATTCATGTGGCGTCGAAGCCAATTAGTTTGCGCGCCGGGCGCCACTTCAAGTTCCCAATTTTTCATGTGCTTATTCGATCTCGGGCAACCGGCAGGCGCGCTGCCCGGCGTCGAAGGGGGCACATGTTAAGAAAGGCGCTCGTCGCGGCCAAGTGCGCGGGCGACAGGTTCATGCATGCGCATTGGAATTCCCCGTGAGTTGAAGCCCCGCGAGGGGCGCGTCGGCCTCATTCCCGCGGCCTGTGTCGAGCTGGTCCGCGGTGGACACGAGGTGTTCGTCGAGCATTCGGCCGGCGAGAAGAGCGGCTACTCGGACCAGGACTTTCGCGACGTGGGCGTCTCGGTGCTGCCCAGCGCCGACGATCTGTTCGCCAAATCCCAGATGATCGTGAAGGTCAAGGAGCCCATCGAGCCCGACCTCGCACGTCTGCGCAAGGATCACCTGCTGTTCTGTTACCTGCATCTCGCCGCGTTGCCCGAACTGACCCGCGCATTGTGCAAGATCGGACTCACGGCCGTGGCCTTCGAAACCGTCGAGGACCGCGCCGGGCGCCTGCCGCTGCTCGCGCCCATGAGTGACATCGCCGGTCGTCTCTCGATGCAATACGCCACCACGCTGCTGCACCAGCCGCAGGGCGGCAAGGGCATCTTGTTAGGCGGCGTACCGGCCGCGAAGCGGGGCCGCGTCGTGGTGCTCGGTGGCGGCGTGGCCGGCGGCAATGCGGCGCTGGTGGCCGCGGGCCTCGGCGCCGAGGTCATCGTGTTCGACAAGGACCGCGACAAGCTGGTGGCCGCACGCGCCATGGGCGCGAATGTCACGGGCCTGTATCCGCACGTTTCCGACGTCGCCGAGGCCGTGCGGGCCGCGGACGTGGTGGTCGGCGCGGTGCTCGTCACGGGCGCGCGTGCGCCGCACGTGGTGTCGGCGGACATGGTCCGCAGCATGCAGCCCGGCAGCGTGATCGTGGACATCAGCGTCGACCAGGGTGGTTGTGTGGAAACCACGAAGCCGACGACCTACGAAGCGCCGACGTACCAGTGGGAAGGCGTCACGCACTTCTGCGTGACCAACATGCCCGGCGCTGTGCCGCGCACCTCATCGCAGGCTCTCTCGGCCGCGATTGCGCCCTACGCGGCGCGCCTGGCCGAAGGCCATTCTTCGAACGAACAGTGGCGCGAGGATGCGGGATTGGTGAAGGGCATCAATGTCGAGGCCGGCAAGGTCACACATCCAGCCCTGATGGCTTGAGGCTTCGGCTAGAATTCGCGCGCAAATGGCTGAAACTACATACGACCGCACCAAGCCGCAGAAACGATTCACCGCCGCCGTCTCGCGCGGACTGCGCGAGAGCGCCGTCATCGCGATCGGCGTGATTGCGCTGGTGATGCTGGTGGCGCTGGCCACCTACCACCGCGACGATGCGGCGTTTTCGTCCACGGGCGGTGCCGGGCATTCCGTCGACAACAAGATCGGTCCCTTCGGCGCCTGGCTGTCCGACATCCTGTTCTTCCTGTTCGGCCGTCCGGCCTATCTATTCCCGCTCATGCTGGGTGTGGCCTGCTTCGTGATGTTCCGGCATCGCGAGGAGGAAGAGGGCAGCACGCGTGCCAATACCGCGGTGCGCATCGGCGGGTTCACCCTGATGCTGTTCGCGAGCTGCGGGCTGGCCACCCTGCACTGGAATGCGGGCGTGTTGCGCGAAACGGCCGGCGGCGTGGTGGGGCAGTTCATCGGCAACGGCCTCGCCTCCAACCTGAATTTCCTCGGCGCCACGCTGTTCATGCTCGCGGCGTGGATGGCCGGTGTATCGCTGGCCTTCGGGGTCTCGTGGCTGACGATCGTCGATCGCATCGGGGCCGGCATCTGGAACGGCATCAGCTGGATCCGCGCGCGCCGCAGCGTGGCGCGCGACGTGGCGGTGGGTGTCGAGGCCAAGAAGGCGCGCGTCGAAGCTGCCAAGGTCGAAGAGAAGAAGGCGGCCGCGCGCACCAGGCCGCGCATCGAAGCGCCTGCCCCCGTGGTGGAGAAGAGCGAGCGCGTGGAGAAGGAGCGGCAGGTGCCGCTGTTCGACGCTCCGAAGGCGGGCTCGCTGCCGCCGCTGCAATTGCTCGACGATCCGCCGGCGCGCGAAGCGAGCTACTCGCAGGAAGCGCTCGAGGCGATGTCGCGCCTGGTCGAGCTGAAGCTCAAGGATTTCGGCGTCGAGGTCGAAGTCGTCGCCGTGCAGCCGGGCCCCGTGGTCACGCGCTTCGAGATGCGTCCGGCACCCGGCGTGAAGGTCAGCCAGATCACCAGCCTCGCCAAGGACCTGGCGCGCTCGTTGTCGGCGATCAGCGTGCGCGTGGTCGAGGTGATCCCGGGCAAGTCCGTCATGGGCCTCGAAATCCCGAACGAGAAACGCGAGATCGTCACGCTGGGCGAAATCATCAAGTCCAAGTCGTACGACGAGGTGACCTCGCCGCTGGCGCTGGCGCTGGGCAAGGACATCGGCGGTGCGCCGGTGACGGCCGATCTCGCCAAGATGCCGCACCTGCTGGTGGCCGGCACCACGGGCTCGGGCAAGTCCGTGGCCATCAACGCCATGATCCTGTCGCTGCTCTACAAGAGCACCGCCGAACACGTGCGGCTGATCATGATCGATCCCAAGATGCTGGAGCTCTCGGTGTACGAGGGTATTCCGCACCTGCTGGCGCCCGTGGTCACCGACATGAAACACGCGGCCAACGCGTTGCGCTGGTGCGTGGCGGAGATGGAGCGCCGCTACCAGCTCATGGCCGCACTCGGCGTTCGCAACATCGCGGGCTTCAACCGCAAGGTGAAGGACGCGAACGACGCGGGCAAACCCATTCGGGATCCGATCATGACGGCGATGGCCGCCAACGATCCGACGCTCGACCAGTCGAAGATCCAGGACCTGGTGCCGCTGCCGTACATCGTGGTGATCATCGACGAGCTCGCCGATCTCATGATGATCGTCGGCAAGAAAGTCGAGGAGTTGATCGCGCGACTCGCGCAGAAGGCGCGCGCCTCCGGCATTCACCTGGTGCTCGCGACGCAGCGTCCCTCGGTGGACGTGATCACCGGCCTCATCAAGGCGAACATCCCGACGCGTATCGCGTTCCAGGTCTCGGCGCGCGTCGACTCGCGCACCATCCTCGACCAGATGGGCGCCGAATCGCTGCTCGGCCACGGCGACATGTTGTACCTGCCGGCCGGCACCTCGGTGCCGACGCGCGTGCACGGCGCCTTCGTGGCCGATGCCGAGGTGCATCGCGTGGTCGATGCGCTCAAGAAGTCCGGCGCGCCGAACTACATCGACGACATCCTGGAAGGCCCGAGCATGCCGCTCGCCGGCATCTCCGGCGAGCCGTCGGCGCCCGGTGAAGCCGGCGCGGACGGCGAGCAGGATGCGCTCTACGACGAAGCCGTGAAAATCGTGACTTCCGAACGCAAGCCCTCGATTTCGTATGTGCAGCGCCGCCTCAAGATCGGCTACAACCGTGCCGCGCGCCTGCTCGAGAGCATGGAAATGGCCGGCGTCGTCGGGCCGCTGCAGCCCAATGGCTCGCGCGAGATCCTCGCACCGCCGCCCGCGGGCGGCGATTGATGCAACCCGCGCCCGGTTGGTGGGTCGAACCGGCATGACCCGAAGAATCCCCCGTCTCGCCACGACTCTGCTGGCCTGCGCGCTGGTGCCGCAGGCCTTCGCCGCGACCTCCACGGCGCTCGACGCCTATCTAGCCGGCGTACGCACGCTGCGCGCCGAGTTCACCCAGCAGGTGACCGACGGCCGCGGCAGCCAGGTGCAGCGCGCGAACGGCAGCCTGGTCATCCTGCGTCCCGGCAAGTTCCGCTGGGAGCTCACGCCGGTCAATGCCGCGGGCGCCAGGCAGACACCGCAACTCATGGTCGCGGATGGCAAGAACCTGTGGTTCTACGATCGCGATCTCGACCAGGTGTCGGTCAAGCCCGCGGCCTCGGCGCTGACCGCTACGCCGGCCAGTCTGCTCTCCGGTGACGGCAAGCTCGCGGAGTTCTTCGAGGTGCGCGCCGACGGCCAGCGCGATGGCCTTACCTGGGTGCGCGTGGTGCCCAAGCGCGGTGACGCGGACTTCCGCGAAGTGCAGATCGGATTCAAGGGCACCGACGAGCTCAAGCGCATGGTGCTCAAGGACAAGCTGGGCCAGACCGTGCGTCTCGATTTCGAAGTCAGTGCACGCAACGTGCCCGTGACCGACGCCGAGGTGAAGTTCTCGCCGCCCGCGGGCGCCGATGTCATCGGCACGCCGGTGCCCTGA
>DATEII010000094.1:0-43462 GCA_035279135.1 Steroidobacteraceae bacterium | reverse complement strand
GACGCGCGCGACGCGCTTCTTCCTCGCGCTCCAGCTGCTCCGGCGTCTTCACCTGCACGTCCAGCACCGCGAGGATCGTAACGGTGTCGAACTTGATGCGTTCGAGCATGGCGGCAAACAACTCGAAGGCTTCGCGCTTGTATTCGAAGCGGTAATCCTTCTGCGCATAACCGCGCAGGTGAATGCCCTGGCGCAGGTAATCCATGGCGCCCAGGTGTTCGCGCCATTGCTGGTCGAGCACCTTGAGCATGATTTCCTTCTCGATGTGCCGCATGAGCGGCGCGCCCACGCGCTGCACCTTGGCGTCATACATGGCGTCGATGGCGCCGACGATGCGGCCGCGCAGCACCGCTTCCTCGAGATCCGGCTGGTCCTTGAGCCACTGCGCCGGGTCCACCTGCGTGGCGAAATTCTTGGCGATCGAAGCGGCGAGACCGGCCAGGTCCCACTCCTCGTGGCTGACGTTCACGGGCAGATGCTGGTCGAGGATGCCGCCGACCACCTCGGCGCGGATGCCGCGGATGGCATCGGCCAGGTCGGTGGCGCCCATGAGCTCGGTGCGCTGCTGGTAGATGACCTTGCGCTGGTCATTGGCCACGTCGTCGAAGGTGAGCAGCTGCTTGCGGATGTCGAAGTTGTGCGACTCGACCTTGCGCTGCGCCTTCTCGATCTGGCGCGTGAGCAGGCCGCTTTCGATGACCTCGCCTTCCTTCATGCCGGCCATGGCCAGCCATTTCTTCGTGCGATTCGGATCGCCGAAGATGCGCATGAGGTTGTCTTCCATCGATAGATAGAAGCGGCTCGAGCCGGGGTCACCCTGGCGACCCGAACGGCCGCGCAGCTGGTTGTCGATGCGGCGTGATTCGTGGCGCTCGGTGCCGACGATGTGCAGACCGCCCGCTGCCACCACCTGGTCGTGCCGTGCCTGCCATTCGCTGCGCAGGCGGGCGGCGGTGACTTCGTCGAGGCCCGCTTCGCCCGCGGCCTGGGTCGCCGCCTCGAGCTCGGCTTCGAAATTGCCGCCGAGTTTGATGTCGGTACCGCGACCCGCCATGTTGGTCGCGATGGTCACGCGACCGGGCATGCCCGCGTTCTCGACGATGTGGGCTTCGCGCTCGTGTTGCTTGGCGTTCAGCACGTCGTGCGCGATCTTGTGCTTGGTGAGCACGTCGGAGATCAGCTCCGAGCTCTCGATCGAGGTCGTGCCGACCAGCACCGGCTGGCCGCGTTTCACGCAGTCCTCGATGTCCTCGATGATGGCCTTGTACTTGTCCTGCTGCGTGAGATAGACGAAGTCCGAGTGGTCCTTGCGGATCATCGGCTTGTTGGTCGGGATCACGACCACTTCGAGGCCGTAGATCTGCATGAATTCCGGCGCCTCGGTATCCGCGGTGCCGGTCATGCCCGAGAGCTTCTTGTAGAGGCGGAAGTAGTTCTGGAAGGTGATCGACGCGACGGTCTGGTTCTCCGCGCGCACCTTCACGCCTTCCTTCGCTTCCACGGCCTGGTGCAGGCCGTCGGACCAGCGGCGTCCCGGCATCGTGCGGCCGGTGAACTCGTCGACGATGATCACCTCGCCACCACGCACGATGTATTCGACGTCGCGCTTGTAGATGGCGTGCGCACGCAGCGCCGCGTTCAGGTGATGCATCAGGCGGATGTTGGACGGATCGTAGAGGCTCTCGCCTTCACGCAGCAGGCCCGCTTCCAGCATCAGCTGCTCGACCTTCTCGTGACCCGCCTCGGTCATGTGGGTCTGCTTCTGCTTCTCGTCGACGCTGTAGTCGCCCGGACCGTCTTCGGTCTCCTGCTTCGTGAGGCGAGGCACGAGCTTGTCGATCTTGGTGTAGAGCTCGGTGTTCTCTTCGGCGGGGCCGGAGATGATCAGCGGCGTGCGCGCTTCGTCGATGAGGATCGAGTCCACTTCGTCGACGATGGCGAAGGCCAGCTTGCGCTGCACGCGGTCCTGCAGCGAGAACGCGAGGTTGTCGCGCAGGTAGTCGAAACCGAATTCGTTGTTGGTGCCGTAGGTGATGTCGCACGCATAGGCCGCGCGCTTCTCGGCCGTGTCCTGCTGGTTGCGGATGACGCCGACCGAGAGCTTCAGGAATTTGTAGACCGGCCCCATCCAGTCGGCGTCACGTTGCGCGAGGTACTCGTTGACGGTCACCACGTGCACGCCCTCACCGGGCAATGCATTGAGGTACGCGGCGAGCGTCGACATGAGCGTCTTGCCTTCGCCGGTGCGCATCTCGGCGATGCGACCATCATTGAGCGTGAGACCACCGATGAGCTGCACGTCGAAGTGCCGCATCTTCAGCGTGCGGAACGCCGCTTCGCGCACCACGGCGAAGGCCTCGGGTGCCAGGTCATTGAGGGACTCGCCGGCGGCGAGCCGCTTGCGGAATTCGTCAGTCTTGGCGGCGAGTGCTTCGTCGCTGAGCGCCTTCAGGGCAGATTCGAAGCCGGCGGCCTTGCGCACCGTCACTTCATAACCGCGGACGATGCGATCGTTGCGACTGCCGAAAAGTCGCGTCAGGAGATTGAGCACTTAAAGAATCCTTGCCAGAAAATTGCGACCCGAAAACTGCAATGCAGTCAGCGACTTAGAACAGCGCGCCGCGAGGCCGGGCCGGTATTCTACGGATAGACCCGAACGCACGGTACTGGTTTCAGTGAGGGGGCAGCCCCCGTTTCCTAGCAAAAGGGGTCAGCCCTACGACCACATAGGGATCAACTGGGGAAGAGCAAGGGGAGGACTGACCCCTTTTGCTGGGAAAAGGGGGCTGCCCCCTTTACCGACCGATAAAGGTCAGCGGGTCGATCTGGCGGCCGTCCTTGAGCACCTCGAAGTGCACGTGCGGCCCGGTCGAACGGCCCGTGGAGCCGACGAACGCCAGCGTATCGCCGCGAGCCACGGTGCGGCCCACGCCCACGGCCAGCGCCCGGTTGTGGCCGTAACGCGTGATCAGGCCGTTGCCATGGCTGACCTCGATGAGGTTGCCGTAGCCCGCCTTTTCGCCCGCGAAGGTGACCACGCCGGCGGCCACCGCCACCACGTCTGATCCCAGCGGGCTCGCGAAGTCGATGCCCTTGTGCCACGCCTGGTGGCCCGTGAACGGGTCCTGGCGCTCACCGAAATAGGAGGAAATGTGGCCTTCCCTGACCGGGCGGCCGTCGGGCCGGATCTGCTCGTCGAGCTTCTTCGACAGCAGCGCGTTCTCGAGCGCGGCCAGCTGCGCATCACGCGAGGAAATCTTCTGTTCGAGGCCATTCAGCAGCGCATTCAGGTCGGGGGCCTGCATGGCCGCACCGATGTCGGATTCGGGTCCGCCCACTGCCGGCTCGCTGTTGAAGTCGAACTCACGGTTGTCGATGTTCGCCATCTGCGTGAGGCGCTTGCCCAGTGCGTCCAGCCGGATGACGTGGGCGTTCATCTGGCCGATGCGCATGGCCACCGCGTCCACGCGGCGCTGCAGCTCGGCCTTCAATTCCTTGATCTCCGCCTGTTGCTCGGCCAGCGTGGCCGACCAGGTGGCGACGCCGCGCGGCGCGCTGGTCTTGCTCTCACCGATCTTGAATCCGAGGCTGAAGGCCGTGGCGAGGATGGCGATGAGCACCGTGGCGAAGCCGGCGACCGCCAGCGGATGACCCAGGTTGACGTGCCGGGCTCGTCCTTCGCGGCGCGAAAAGAAGATGATGTTCATCGCGCGGGCTCCGGGACTACTGCGCTCGGATTACCGGACGCCATTGGAGTATTTCTGGGAGGCGTCCCAAGTAACTTCAAAGCGTTGCACATGGCTGGCATCCTCGTCGTCCGCTCCCTGGAGCAATGTTCAAGCGAAACCGTAAGGCCCAGCAGGCGCGAAACTATGCCCAAATCACCCACCCGAGACAAGCAAAGGACCCGGCAGGGGTTTTCCCCGCGGTCGGTTGCGGACTTAATCTCGGCACGCCTGCCAACACTGGTCGAGGGTGCACCAGCCAGCGCCGAAACGTCCGAGTGGCATGTCGCAGTAATGAGCGCCCTGGGACCGGAGCTCGCCAATAAGGTAAATCGCTGCACCCTCGATGGCGGCCGGATCTCCGTGGTGGCGGAATCATCCGCCTGGGCCGCACGCATTCGCTTTGCGCTGGCCGAAGTCGAGCCGCGGCTCCGGGAGCTGGTCCCGGATTTCAAGGAACTGGCGGTCCGTATCCGGCCGCCCCGGTCGCCCCGGAAACGATAGCCGCTCATATCTCGCCGGACTCCAGCAGGTTCGCCGCGTGGTTGGCGGCCCGGGCCGAAAGCGCCATGTAGGTCAGCGACGGGTTGGCCGTTCCGGAAGAGGTCATGCAGGAGCCGTCGGTAACGAACAGGTTCGCGACATCGTGAGCCTGGTTGTAACGGTTCAGGACCGAGGTCGCCGGGTCGCGGCCCATGCGGGCGGTACCCATCTCGTGGACGCAATGGCCGGGCGGCTTCATCGGACCATTCGATTCGATGTTCTCGAAGCCGGCTGCCACCAGCATCTCGGATGCATCCCGGTTCGCGCGCTCGACCAGCCGGCGCTCGTTCTCGCCATGCGTGCAATCGATGTGGACCAGCGGGATGCCCCACTTGTCCTTGCGTTTCCCGTCGAGGGACACGCGGTTGTCGGCGCGCGGCAGCATCTCCGCGAAACCGATCAGCAGCATCTCCCACTTGCCCGGGGTGCGCAGTCGCTGCTTGAGCTCGAGGCCGACGCCGACTTCGCTGGCGCCGCGCCACCAGCTGCTGCGCCAGGAATAGCCCTGGAATGAGAAGCCGCGCAGGAAATCTCCGTCCTGCGCACCGAGGTTCACGTACCGCGGTAGATAGATGCCCGTGGGCCGCCGGCCGTAATAATAACGATCGAGGAAACCCGGGTGCGTGCCGCGCGCGCCGATGCCCACCACGTGGTCCATGAGATAGCGGCCGAGCGCATCGGAGCGGTTCGCGAGGCCGTTGGGGAAATACTCCGAGCGCGATTGCAGCAGGATCTGGGTACTGCCGATCGTCGAGGCACACAGGAACACCACGCGCGCCTGGTACGAACGCGCCTGCCCGGTCGCGGCATCGATGACTCGGACCGCCGAGACTCGTCGCTTGGCGTGGTCGTAATCGAGGCGTTCGACAATCGCGTCGGTGATGATGGTGAGGTTGCCCGTCTTCTTCGCAGCCGGCAGCGTGGCCGAGAGCGATGAGAAATAGGCGCCGTAGCTGCAGCCGCGCTCACACGTGTTGCGCAGCTGGCAGGGCCCGCGTCCCAGCGCGATGTGCTCGGGCGTGGGATCGGTGAGATGCGCGCAGCGGCCGACAGTCACGCGACGAGCCGGGTGATCCTTTTCGGTCTGCTGCTTGAACGCGCGCTCGAGGCAGTTGAGCTCCATGGGCGGCAGGTATTGGCCATCGGGCAGCTGCTCGAGTCCCTCGGTGGCGCCGGAGATGCCGGCGAAACGCTCGACACGGTCGTACCACGGTGAGACATCCGAATAACGGATGGGCCAGTCGACGCCATTGCCGTCGCGCAGGTTCGCATTGAAGTCGTAGTCGCTCAGCCGATAGGTCTGACGTCCCCAGGTGATCGAGCGACCACCCAGGTGATAACCGCGAATCCACGAGAACGGACGCTCGGCCGGCGTCGAATACGGATGCTCACTGTCCCGCACCCACCATTGCTTGGATGCGGAATTGAACGCGTAGTTGGTGCTCTGGATGGCGTAGTGCTGCGCGCGTTCGTCCTCGGGCACGTTGCCGCGGTTGGGCACTTCCCAGGGCGTGGCGAAATCCTGGTAGTCGGCCCGGTGTTCGACATTCCGGCCGCGCTCGAGCACGAGCGTCTTGAGCCCGCGCTCGCAGAGCTCCTTCGCGACCCAACCGCCGCTGATCCCGGAGCCCACGACTATCGCGTCGAAGTCCATGTGCCGATCTCAGACTGCCGATGCCCGGCCGACTTCAGCGAGCGGCAGGCAGGCGCGCCACGCGCCGGGAACGAGTTCGTAGCGCAACTCCTGGGTCGCGCCGGCTTCCGACTGGTAGTACCCGACGAGCACCAGCCATTTGAATTTGCCGTACGCGGGATCCTGGCGCGCCATCGCGTCGGCATCGACGTTGCGCATCACCTCGAGCTTGCGTTCGCCCGGCAACGCGAGGAACGCGGCGCCGAAACGGCTCCAGGCCTGCTTCTCGATGGTGTCGAGCACGCCGAGGATCTGCGCGTGGGTTTCCCGGGACCCCCAGTCGGCCAGCATGTCGCGCAGGAAAGCGGGGACACCGGCATCGATCGCGCCCGGCGTATCGGTGGTGGGGATCATGGTGTCCGCGACCTGCTCGAGCAGCGCGAACTGGTCGGGTGAAAACACCGGACCCACGTCGGTGCTCGCGCTCGACTGGCGCGCGAAACGGGTCAGCGCCGCGGCACCGCCGGCGAGAAACACCGCGCCCAGCAGTAGCGCGCGGCGATTGAGTTTTCCGTGTTTGTCCGCGACCGAAGACACAAGGGCCCCTCCGAACCGTTGTATCGGCCAAATTGCACCGAACTGGAACGCGAAAGGGTGTTCCGGATCAAGGAATCCGGGCGCGTGGAAACGGGACTACAGGGCGGCGGCAGGAACTTGCCGCATGCCTCGACTCAGATCGCCGAACCCACCGGCACCGGCGGCGGCTGCACGTAGGCAATGGGAGCGTCCGAGGGCTTCTCGAACGTCACGGCCTCCCAGGTGGAGGTGTCAGCGATGAGCTTGCGCAGCAGCTGGTTGTTGAGCTTGTGGCCGGACTTGTGGCCCGTGAACTCGCCGATCAGGCTGTGGCCGAGTAGATAGAGATCGCCGATCGCGTCGAGGATCTTGTGCTTCACGAATTCGTCTTCGTAGCGCAAACCATCCTCGTTGAGCACGCGGAAGTCGTCGAGCACGATGGCGTTGTCGAGGTTGCCGCCGAGCGCGAGATTGCGCGCGCGCATCATCTCGAGATCGCGCATGAAGCCGAAGGTACGCGCGCGGGATACTTCCTTGAGATACGACGTCGTGGAGAAATCCATCGACGCCTTCTGGCCGCGGCGCTTGAACAGCGGGTGGTTGAACTCGATCTCGAAGTTGACCTTGAATCCATCGAACGGCTTGAACTCGGCCCACTTGTCGCCGTCCTCGACGCGCACACGCTGCTTGATGCGCACGAACTTCTTCGGCGCGCGCAGCTCTTCGAAGCCGGCGGATTGCAACAGGAACACGAACGGACCCGCACTGCCGTCCATGATCGGCACTTCGGGCGCACTCAGCTCCACGTGCGCATTGTCGATGCCGAGGCCCGCGAACGCAGACAGCAGGTGCTCCACGGTCGAGACGCGCGCGTTGCCATTAATAAGAGTGGTGCCGAGCTGGGTGTCGCCGACATTCTCGGCGTACGCGCGCACTTCACCCGGCGGGTCGAGATCCGTACGACGGAAGACGATGCCGGAGTCGGCCGCCGCGGGGCGGAGCGTCATCAGCACCTTCTGGCCGGTATGCAGACCGACGCCCTGGGCGCGGATGGAATTTTTCAGCGTGCGTTGTCCGAGCATTTGCCTGGTCTCCCGGTGCCGCCCTTCGATCCAGGACGACGGTCACGGGTAGCGCCCACCTTTCGGGGGCATCGGGGAGCGTAGCGCCGCCGGCCACTTGACATGGCGGCGCACCGTGCCCCTCAAAGGGGCGCTACCGTAACACAATCGCCTTATTCAGTCCGATAACCCATTGGAGGTACTAGTCGGCTTGCCGCCTCAGGAAGGCCGGGATGTCCAGGACATCCTCGGATTCGGGCGCGGCATGCAGGCCATCCCCTACAGCTCTTTGACGTTGCACGGCCGGCTTGTCCAGCGCGGCATAGTCGGCCGCCGTCAGCGGGCGGCGCGGCACGACTCGCATGGGCGGTTCCTGCGCGGCCTGTGCGGCCGGCGGGGCCGCTTTCTGCAACGTGGGGACGTCGCGTCCGTAGGGTGAGCGCCCGACCGCGGCGACCTCGGGACGACCCAGCCCGGTGGCAACGACGGTAACGCGCATTTCATCGGACAGTTCCGGATCGATCACGGTTCCCACCACCACGGTGGCGTCGTCGGAAGCGAACTGCTTCACGATCTCGCCGACCTGCTGGAACTCGCCGATCGAGAGGTCCATGCCGGCCGTGACGTTCACGAGAATACCGTGCGCGCCCGACAGGTTGATGTCCTCGAGCAGCGGCGAGGACACGGCCATCTCGGCCGCTTCCTTGGCGCGGCTCTCACCGCGCGCCACGCCGGAACCCATCATCGCCATGCCGGTTTCGCTCATCACCGTGCGCACGTCCGCGAAGTCCACGTTGATGAGGCCGGGCCGCGTGATCAGCTCGGCGATGCCCTGCACCGCGCCCTGCAGCACGTGGTTGGCGCTCTTGAAGGCGTCGAGCAATGTGGTCTTCGCCCCAAGCACCGTCAGCAGTTTCTGGTTCGGGATGGTGATCAGCGAGTCGACGTATTTGCCGAGCTCGGCGAGGCCGTGGTTCGCGACCAGCGTGCGCTTGCCGCCTTCCATCTCGAAGGGGCGCGTCACGACGGCCACCGTCAGGATGCCGAGCTCCTTTGCCACCTGTGCAACCACTGGCGCCGCGCCCGTGCCGGTGCCGCCGCCCATGCCGGCGGTGATGAACAACATGTCGCAGCCCTCGATCATCTCGATGATGCGATCGCGATCTTCCATCGCCGCCTGGCGGCCCACCTCGGGATCGGCGCCGGCGCCGAGGCCCTTGGTGATGTTGCAGCCGATCTGCAGGCTGGTCTTCACCTTCGAGTGCTTGAGCGCCTGCGCATCGGTGTTGATGCACATGAACTCCACGCCCTCGATGCCACTGGTAACCATGTGCGCGACCGCGTTGCCGCCGCCGCCGCCCACCCCTATCACCTTGATTACAGCGTTCTGGCTGTAAGCATCCATCAGTTCGAACATTTGTGTCGCTCCTTCACTAGTTAGACGAGGCTGTCAGCTTCGTATGTCACTCTTCCCCAAGACCGGAACCGCTCACGGCATGACCATGTCAGAAGTTCCCCTGAAACCAGTTCTTCATGCGCTCGGCCATGCTGCGGGCATTGCCGGCGATCGACTTGCCGCGGTTGCCGGCGAGCGCGTTGTCGCGCGCGTACAGCAGCAGGCCCGCGCCCGTCGAATAGATGGGATTGCGGACCACGTCCGCGAGACCCTTGATGTGCTGCGGCTGGCCGAGCCTCACCGGCACGTGGAACACTTCCTCGGCGAGCTCGATGGCGCCCTCCATCTTGGCGCTGCCGCCGGTGAGCACGATGCCCGCCGCGATGATTTCCTCGAAGCCCGAGCGGCGCAGCTCCTCGCGCGCGAGCGCGAAGATCTCCTCGTAGCGCGGTTCGACCACCTCGGCCAGCGTCTGGCGCGCGAGCCGGCGCGCCGGGCGATCGCCGACGCTCGGCACCTCGATGCTCTCGTCCGGGTTGGCGAGCTGCGAGAGCGCGCAGGCGTACTTGACCTTGATGTCTTCGGCGTACTGCGTCGGCGTGCGCATCGAGATCGCGATGTCGTTGGTGACCTGGTCGCCGGCGATCGGCAGCACCGCGGTATGGCGGATCGCGCCTTGCGAGAACACGGCGAGGTCGGTGGTGCCGCCACCGATGTCGATGATGCACACGCCGAGATCCTTCTCGTCCTCGGTCAGGCACGCGAAGCTCGAGGCCAGCTGCTCGAGCACGATGTCGTCGACTTCGAGGCCGCAACGCTGGATGCACTTCTCGATGTTCTGCGCGGCGCTCTCGGCGCCCGTGACGATGTGCACCTTGGCCTCGAGGCGCACGCCGGACATGCCGATGGGGTCGCGGATACCTTCCTGTCCGTCGATGATGAATTCCTGCGGCAGCACGTGCAGGATCTTCTGGTCGGCGGGGATCGCCACGGCCTTGGCCGCGTCCACCACGTGTTCGACGTCGGTGTGGCTCACCTCGCGGTCGCGGATCGCGACCACGCCGTGCGAGTTCAGGCTGCGCACGTGGCTGCCGGCAATCCCGGCGAACACGCTGCGGATCTCGCAACCGGCCATGAGCTCGGCTTCCTCGATGGCGCGCTGGATCGACTGCACGGTCGATTCGATGTTGACCACCACACCTTTCTTGAGGCCCCGCGAAGGCTGCACGCCGATGCCGATCACCTCGATGGAGCCGTCCACGGCCACCTCGCCCACCAGCGCGGCGATCTTCGAGGTGCCGACGTCGAGGCCGATGATGAGGTTCTTGTCCGGTCGCTTGCCCATATAGTTGATGTAGTTAGCCATCTGAGTTGTCGTCCTCGGGGTTGCCGGTTGCGACGCGCTGGTTGCCCGCGCGCCACCCGATCGCAAACCCATTCGTGTAGCGCATGTCGATGTAGCTGATGTCGCTGGCGTGGGCGGCGATCTGCCCGACGCCCGCGTTGACGAAGCGCTGGAAGCGTTCGTCGATCTGGCGGCGGCCGAGCCGCACCGTGATGCCGTTGTCCAGGTCGAATTCCCACGAGCCGCGGGCATCGAGACGCACCGCCGTCAGGCGCATGCCGGCCTCGATGAGCTGGCCCTGCGCGGCGAGATATCGGCGCGCGACTTCGACCTCGCTGCCCGGCGGGCCGGAGAGGCGCGGCAGTTCCGGCGGGATGTGGCGTGCCTCGGAGATGAACAGCTCGCCGCGCGTGTTCAGCAGGCCGTTGGCGCCCCAGCGGGCCGCGGCGACCTGTTCGACGACGCGGATGTTGAGCGCGCGCGGCCACTGGCGTTCCACGGTGGCGCTATCCACCCAGGGCAGCTGCTCCACGGCGCGCCGCACCGCCACGAGGTCCACGCTGACGAGGCCGATGTCGCGCACGCGTGCCTTGACGGCCTGCTCCACCTCGACCGGCGAGACGCGCTGGAAACGCCCCGTCACCGACACCTGCGTGATGTTCTGGTCGAGCGAGCCCAGCGTGAGAGTCACCGCGATGCCGAGCGCACCCAGCGCCAGCGCACCGAGTCCGAGCTTGGCGAGCAGCGCGCCGCTCACGCGCGGCTTCGGCTCGTTGCTCACGCGGCGGTTCACCTTCTTGTTCTTGCTGCCACCGAAGATCATGTCTCGATCCTCGTGCGGGTGAAGCTGGTCTCGAGCACCTGCCACACCAGCTGCTCGAAGCTGATCTCGAGCGCGCGCGCCGCCATGGGCACCAGGCTGTGGTCCGTCATGCCCGGCACCGTGTTGATCTCGAGCAGGTACGGCCGGCCGGTCTTGTCCATCATGAAGTCGGCGCGGCCCCAGCCTTCCGCACCGACGGCCTCGAACGTGGACAGGGCCAGGTTGGCGAGGTGCTTCTCGGCTTCCCCGGACAAACCGGACGGGCAGGAATACTTCGTGTCGTTGCGGAAATACTTGGCCTGGTAGTCGTAGAACGTCGCCGGTGTCTCGATGCGGATCGACGGCAACGTGCGCCCCTGCAACACCGCGACCGTGTATTCGCCGCCGGTGATCCACGGTTCCGCGAACACGCTGGGCTCGAGCAGCGCCGCGGCCTGGTAAGCCGGCAGCAATTGTTCGGCCTTCTCGACCTTGGTCATGCCCACGGACGAACCTTGCGTCGCCGGCTTGACGATGAGCGGCAGCCCGAGTCGCTCGAGGCAATTGTCGAGATCGGCCGGGCTGCGCAGCACCATGTAGTCGGTGGTCGGAATGCCTACCGCCTGCGCGAGGCGCTTGGTGCGCAACTTGTCCATGCCGATGGCGGAGCCCATCACGCCGCTGCCGGTGTACGGCAGGCCGAGGAATTCCAGTGCGCCCTGCAGCGTGCCGTCTTCGCCACCGGGACCATGCAGCGCGATGAATACGCGGTCGAATTTGCGCGCCAGCAGTTCCGCGAGCGGCTTGTCCTTCGGATCGAACGGGTGTGCATCGACGCCGCGTTTCGTGAGCGCGGCGAGACAGGCATTGCCGGACTTGAGCGAGATCTCGCGTTCGGTCGAGGTACCGCCGAGCAACACGGCGACGCGGCCGAACTCGCGCGCGTCGGTGACGCGACGTGTGCTCTTCGGGTCGTGACGCAGGCGCATCAGCTCGCCTCCCCGACCACGCGGAATTCGGGCGTGAGCGTCACGCCGAACTGCCGCTTCACTTCCTGCTGGATGAGCGCGACCAGCCGTTCGACATCCGCGGCCTTCGCCGCATCGACATTCACGAGGAAGTTCGCGTGTTTGGGCGACACCATGACGTCGCCGATACGCGTTCCCTTGAGCCCCGCCGCTTCGATGAGCCGCGCGGCGTGGTCGCCCTTCGGATTGGTGAAGGTCGAGCCGCAGCTCCACTCGCCGATGGGCTGGCTTTCCTTGCGGCGCGCGATCAGGTCGCGCAACGCATCGTCGGTGAGACCGGGACGATGCTCGAATTCGAGCACCGCGCCCAGGAAGAATTCGCCGGGCACCGGCGGCACGATGCGCCGATAAGAATAGGAGTACTCGCGCGCGTCACGGCGGCGCTCGCGCCCGCGTGCATCACAGACGTCGACCGCGCGCACGCGCGGCCAGGTCTCGCCACCGAAGGCGCCCGCATTCATGGTGAGCGCGCCGCCCAGGCAGCCCGGAATGCCGGCGAAGAATTCCGCCGGGCCGAGCTCGAGCGAAATGCAGCGGCGCGCGATGCGCGCGCAGGGAACCCCGGCATCCGCGTACAGCGTGGTCGCGTCGATGCTCTCCAGCTGGTCGAGCCCCGTCGTGTCGATGACCACGCCGCGGATGCCGCCGTCGCGTACCAGCAGGTTGCTGCCGAGCCCGAGCCAGAACAGCGGCGTGCCCGTGGGCAGCACTTCCAGGAATGCGAGCAGGTCGGCGCGATCCTTCGGCGTGAAGAACACGTCCGCGGGGCCGCCCACGTGCCAGGACGTGTGGCGCGACATCGGCTCGTCACGCTGGATGCGCGGCTCGAAGCGCGCGTCGATGCGCAGCGCCGGCGTCACGATGCACGCCTCCTCGAAGTTGATGCGCCATGCAGCCGGCACGTCACGCCTGCCTCCGGGGCGCTTTCGCCCCTAACTTCTGCGGCAGCGCATGCGACACCGCGCTGATCGAACCGGCACCGGCCGTCAGCAACACGTCGCCGGGCCTGAGCACGGCGCCGAGCGCCTCGTGCAGGTCCTCCACCTTCTCCACGAACACCGGCTCGACCTTGCCGCGCGTGCGAATGGCTCGGCAGATCGCGCGGCCATCAGCCGCCGGAATCGGCGCCTCGCCGGCTGCGTACACCTCTGTGACCAGCAGCGCGTCGCCGCCGGCGAGCACGTTGGCGAAGTCGTCGAGCAGGTCACGCGTGCGCGAGTAGCGGTGCGGCTGGAAGGCCAGCACCACCCGCCGGCCCGGGTAACCCTGGCGAATGGCATCGAGAGTCGCGGCGATTTCCGTCGGGTGATGCCCGTAGTCATCGACGATGGTGATCGCGTCGCCACCGGCCGGTAGTTTGACGTCGGCGACGTGCGTGAGCCGGCGGTCGATGCCCTGGAAGTTGGCGAGCGCGCGCTGGATGGCTTCGTGCGGGATGCCGATTTCCAGCGCCACGGCAATGGCGGCCAGGGAGTTGAGCACGTTGTGCACGCCCGGCAGGTTGATGGTCACCGGGAAGTGCAGCCCGTCCGCGCGGCGCACCACGTCGAAGTGGGTCTTGAGGCCGTCGCGGCGCAGGTTCTCGGCGTGCAGATCGGCACTCGCGGAGAAACCGTAGCCCACCACGGGACGATTCACCCTGGCGAGGATGGCGCGCACGTGCGGATCGTCCACGCACAACACCGCGAGCCCGTAGAACGGCAGGTTATGCAGGAAGGCGATGAAGCTCGCCTTGAGCTGTTCGAAATCGCCGTGGTGCGTGCCGAGATGATCGTTGTCGATGTTGGTGACGATGGCGATCATCGGATTCAGGTGCAGGAACGAGGCGTCGCTCTCGTCCGCCTCGGCCACGAGGTATTTGCCCGCACCGAGGCGCGCATTGGTGCCGGCACTCTTGAGCCGCCCGCCGATCACGAAGGTCGGATCCTCGCCGCCCTCGGCCAGGATCGACGAGGTGAGGCTCGTGGTCGTGGTCTTGCCGTGCGTGCCGGCCACCGCGATGGCATATCGGAAACGCATGAGCTCGCCGAGCATCTCGGCGCGCGGCACCACGGGGATGCGCTTGCCGAGCGCCGCCACCACCTCGGGGTTTTCCTCGGACACGGCGCTCGACGTGACCACGACATCGGCATCGCCGACGTTCTGCGCGGCATGGCCGATCATGATGCGAGCGCCGAGCGCCGCCAGCCGCTCGGTCACCGGATTGGGCTTGAGATCACTGCCCTGCACTTCGTAGCCGAGATTGACCAGCACCTCGGCGATGCCGCTCATGCCGCTGCCGCCGATGCCGACGAAGTGGATGCGATGGATGCGGCGCATGCGGTCGCTCACGCGGCCTCCATCTGTTCGTAGCAGGCTTCCGCCAGCTGCCCGGCGGCATGGGGTCGCGCGAGCAGGCGCGCGCGTTCCGCCATGGCGAGTAGTTTGCCGCGGCCTTCGCACAGCACCCTGAGCTCGGCGGCGAGCCGGTGCGGCGTGAGCTCGCGATCGGCAACCAGCACGGCCGCGCCCTCGCGCACGAGGAACTGCGCATTGACCGTCTGGTGATCGTCGACCGCGGCGGGGAATGGCACCAGCACCGCGGCCACGCCCACGGCGGCCAGCTCCGAGATGGTCAGCGCGCCCGCACGGCAGATCACGAGGTCGGCGTCGGCGTAGGCCTGCGCCATGTCGTTGATGAAGGGCGACACGTCGGCGGCGATGCCGGCCTCGGCGTAGGCCTTGCGCGCCGCATCGATGCCACGCTCGCCGGCCTGGTGCCGCACGTGCAGGTCGAGGCCGGATTCCTTGATGGCGAACGGCACCACGGTATTCAGGCGTGCGGCGCCCAGGCTGCCGCCGACGATGAGCAGCCGCAGCGCGCCTTCACGTTTCGCGAATCGCTGTGACGGCGGCGGCTGCATGACGATCTCGGCGCGCACCGGGTTGCCGACCACGCGTGCGTCGATGCCCGCGGGGAAGGCATTCGGGAACGCGGACAACACGCGTCGCGCCAGGTGCGCGAGCACGCGATTCGAATAACCGGCGATGGCGTTCTGCTCGTGGATCACGAGCGGGCGGCGCGTCAGCCACGCGGCCACGCCGCCGGGTCCGGTCACGAAGCCGCCGAAACCCACCACCAGCACGGGGCGGCGCCGGCGCAGGATGCCGAGGGCCTGCCAGATGGACTGCAGTAGTTTGAACGGCGCCAGCAGGATCGTGGACGCGCCCTTGCCGCGCAATCCGCTCATCGACAGCCATTCGATCGCGATGTTCTCGGCCGGCACCACGCGCGCCTCGAGCCCGGCGCGCGTGCCCAGCCACACCACCTCGTGCGAGGCGGCGCGCAGCAGGCGTGCCAGCGCCAGCGCCGGAAACACGTGGCCGCCGGTGCCGCCGGCCATGATGAGGACGGGTCCGCGGCTCATGCTTCGGCTCCCGCCAGGCGCGACGAACGCGGCGCGCCTTCGTTGCGTGTCGTCGCCATGCCGCGGCCGCTCTGCATGGCCTCGTGGTACACACGCAGCAGCAATCCCAGCCACGCCAGCGTGACGATCATGCTGGAGCGGCCGTAGCTCATGAGCGGCAGGGTCAGTCCCTTGGTGGGCAACACGCCCATGTTCACGCCGATGTTGATCAGCGCCTGGGCGCCCAGCCACAGGCCGAAGCCCGCCGCGAGGTACGCCGGGAACTTGAGACCGGCGCGCGCCGCGAGCTGCGCGATCCAGAAGCTGCGCCACACCAACCCGATGAACAGCGAAAGCGTCAACAACACGCCGACCAGCCCGAGCTCCTCCGCCAGCACCGCGAACAGGAAGTCGGTGTGCGCTTCGGGTAGATAGAACAGCTTCTGCACGCTCTCGCCGAGGCCGACGCCGAACCACTCGCCGCGCCCGATGGCGATCAGCGACTGCGTGAGCTGGAAACCGCTGTTGAACGGATCGGCCCACGGGTCGAGGAACGAGGTCACGCGCGCCATGCGGTACGGCACCAGCAGCACCAGCAGGGCCGCGGCGCCCGCGCCGCCCGCGGCGGCGATCAGCACGTAACGCAGCCGCGCGCCGGCGATGAACAGGATGCCGAAGCCGGTGATGAACAACACCGAGGCGGCGCCGAAGTCCGGCTCCGCGAGCAGCAGCAACGCGATGAACACCAGCAGGCCGATGGGCTTGATCAGGCCGAACGCCGTCGAGCGCAATTCGTCCTCGCGGCGCACGGCGTAACTCGCGATGAAGATGAGCACCAGCACGCGCGCCAGCTCGGAGGCCTGGAAGTTGAAGCCGAGCACGCGGATCCAGCGGCGGCTGCCGTTGACCACGTGCCCGAGACCCGGCACCAGCACCACGAACAGCAACGCCAGCGCCGCGATCAGCAGCGGCCAGGCCATCTTCTCGAGGTACTCGGTGCGGATGCAGAACACGATCGTCGCGAGCATGGTGCCGATCAGACACAACATGAGCTGGCGCTCGAGGAACGCGAACGAGTCGCCGCCGTCCTTGCTGGCGATGGAGATCGAGGCCGAGGTGACCATGATCAGGCCGAGCAGCAGGATCGCCGACACCAATGCCAGCGTGACGATGTCGATGTGGAGGCGCGCGCCCTGCTTCATTTCAGCTCCTTCACGGCGGCGGCGAATACCTCGCCGCGCTGCGCGTAGTCGCGGAACATGTCGAGGCTCGAACACGCGGGCGACAGCAGCACGGTGTCGCCTGTCTGGGCGAAACGCGCCGCGGCCTTCACGGCCTCCTGCATGTTGTCCACGCGCACCGTGTGGCAGATGCCGGCCAGCGCGGTCTCGATGAGCCCGGCGTCACGTCCCAGCAGCACCGTGGTGCGCACCTTGCCGCGGAATGCGGCGGCCAGCGGCGCGAAGTCCTGGCCCTTGCCGTCACCGCCGGCGATCACGACCAGCGGACCGCTGAGTCCGCCCACCGCGGCGAGCGTGGCGCCGACATTCGTGCCCTTGGAATCGTTGATGTAGCGCACGCCGCCGATGTCCGCGACCCACTGCGCGCGATGCGCGAGTCCGGGGAATTCGCGCAGCTCCTCGAGCATCGGCGCGATGGGCAGGCGCAGTGCGTCGCCGAGCGCCAGCGTCGCGAGCGCATTGGCCGCGTTGTGGCGACCCGAGATCTTCAACGCGCTGAGCGGCAGCAGCGCATCGCCGCGGCGGGCCAGCCACTGCTCCTGTGTGCCCGGCGGTCGCACCAGGCGGAAATCCGACTTGTCATCGAGCAGGCTGAAGCTGAGCACGCGCTGGCCGGCGCGCGGCATGCGCACCACTTCCGGCTCGTCCGCATTGACCACCGCGGTTTCGCTGTTCGCGTAGATGCGCGCCTTCGAGGCCGCGTAGGCCTTCATGGTCGCGTAGCGATCCATGTGGTCCGCGGACACGTTGAGTACCACGCTCGCCTTGAGCTTGAGGGAATGCGTGGTGTCGAGCTGGAATGACGACAACTCGAGCACGTACAGATCGGTGGGACCGCGGCCCAGCAGGTCGAGCGCGGGCTGGCCGAGATTGCCGCCGACCCGCACGCGCACGCCGGCGCGTTCCGCCATGCGACCCAGCAACGTGGTCACGGTGCTCTTGCCGTTGGTGCCGGTGATGCCCACCACCGGCGCATCCGCGGCGCGCGCGAAGAGCTCGATGTCGCCGACGATGTCGAGCCCGCGCGCACGTGCCTGCACGAAGAACGGGTCGTCGAGCGGCACGCCGGGCGACGTCACCACGATGTCCGCGCGCTCGAGCAGCTGCACGTCGAAGCCGCCGGTGCGCGTGACCACGGAAGCACCCAGCGCCTTGACGCCTTCGAGCTCGGGCGGCGCGGCGCGGCTGTCGGTGACCGCGATGCGAAAACCGCTGCGCTGCAGGTGACGCGCCACCGACAGGCCGGTGCGGCCCATGCCCACGATCACGGCATTCGGTGCGGTTTGTGTGGCTTGCGGACTCATCGCAGTTTCAGCGTCGCGAGGCCCGCGAGCACCAGGATGAAGCTGATGATCCAGAAGCGCACGATGACCTTGGGCTCGGCCCACCCCTTGAGCTCGTAGTGATGGTGGATGGGCGCCATGCGGAACACGCGTTTGCCGGTGGTCTTGAACGACGCCACCTGGATGATCACCGAGGCGGTTTCGACCACGAAGATGCCGCCCATGATGAGCACCACGAGTTCCTGGCGCACGATCACGCCGATCGTGCCGATCGCGGCGCCCAGCGCGAGCGCGCCGATGTCGCCCATGAACACCTGCGCGGGATAGGTGTTGAACCAAAGGAATCCGAGTCCGGCGCCCACCAACGCGGCGCAGAAGATCAGCACTACACCCGCGCCGGGCACGGCCGGGATCACGAGGTACTGCACGAAGTTGGCGTTGCCGCTCGCGTAGGCGAACACGCCGAGCGCGCCACCCACCATGACCGAGGGCATGATGGCGAGGCCGTCGAGCCCGTCGGTGAGGTTCACCGCGTTGCTCATGCCGACGATCATGAAATAAGACAGCACGATGAACGACGCCGCGCCCATCGGCACCGCGAAATTCTTCAGGAACGGTAGATAGAGAGTGGTTTCGGCCGGCGTCTTCGCGGTGTAGAACAGGAACACCGCGGCGGCCAGGCCGAACACCGACTGCCAGGAATACTTCCAGCGCGCGATCAGGCCCTTGGGATTCTTCTTCGCGAGCTTCAGGTAGTCGTCCCAGAAACCGATCACGCCGAACGAGAAGGTGACGCCGAGCACCACCCAGACGAAGCGGTTGGACAGGTCCGCCCACAACAGCGTGCTCACGAAGATCGCGATCAGGATCAGCATGCCGCCCATCGTGGGCGTGCCGGCCTTGGAGAAATGCGTCTTCGGCCCGTCGTCGCGCACCACCTGGCCGACGCGCCCGAACCTGAGCTTCTCGATCATCCAGGGCCCGAGCAGCAGGCCGAGCGCCAGCGCCGTGATGACCGCGAAGATCGCGCGCACGGTCAGGTAGGAGAAGACGTTGAATCCCGAGTAGTGCGGCGTCAGGAGCTTTGCCAACCAATAGAGCATGGTGTCAGTGGTGTCCGTGTTCCGCGGGTTTTCCGACCAGTGCTTCGACCACGCGCTCCAGCCGGGCCGAGCGCGATCCCTTGATCAGCACGCACACCTCGCGCGTGAGCTCGGCACTGACCGCGCGCGCCAGGGTTTCGGTGTCGGCGAACCACTCGCCACCCGAGCCGAACGCCTCGACCGCGAGCGCCGAGAGCTTGCCGGTCGCGAACAGCCGGTCGATGCGGTGATTGCGCGCGAAGCGGCCGATTTCGGTGTGGCTGTCGACGGCGAAATCCCCGAGCTCACCCATGTCCCCCATGACCAGCCAGCGCCGTGCGTCGACGGTGGCCAGCACCTCGATACCCGCCTTCATCGAGCTCGGGTTCGCGTTGTAAGAGTCGTCGACGATCCAGGCGCCACTCGGCGCGGTTTTGAGCTGCAAGCGGCCCGAAACCGGGCGCATTGTGGCGAGCCCCGCGCGTATCTCGTCGAGCGTTGCGCCGGCCGCGGCCGCGGCGGCGGCGGCACACAAGGAGTTCAGCACGTTGTGTTTTCCCGCCAGGTGCAGCTCGACCGGGATCGAACCCTGAGGCGACACCAGCGTGTAACGCGTGACGAAGCCACTCGCATCGATGACCGTGTGCAGGTCGCGGGCGGCGAAATCCGCGGCTTGCGCGACGCCGAAAGTGATCACGCGCGCGCGGGTCATGCCGCGCCACAACGCGGCGAACTCGTCATCGGCATTGATGACCGCGGTGGCCGAAGGTTCCAGGCCCGCGACCATCTCGCCCTCGGCGCGCGCCACGCCCTCGAGACTGCCGAAACCTTCGAGGTGTTCGGCGCCGGCATTGGTGATGAGACCGACCGTCGGCCTTGCGAGCTTCAGCAACGCGGCGACTTCGCCAGCCCGGTTCGCGCCGATCTCGATCACCGCATGGCGGTGCGAGGGCTCGAGGCGGTACAGCGTCAGTGGCACGCCGATGTGGTTGTTGAGGTTGCCGCGGGTCGCGAGCGTGGTTCCGCGGCGCTCGAGGATCGCGGCAATCATTTCCTTGACCGTGGTCTTGCCATTGCTGCCCGCCACGCCGACCACCGGGATGGAGAACTGCTCGCGCCAGGCGACCGCACCGCGTGTGAGCGCGTCCTGCGTGTCGCGCACCACGATCTGCGCGATCGGAAGATCGACGCGCGTATCGACCACCGCGCCCGACGCGCCAGCCGCCTCGGCGGCCGTCACGAAATCGTTGGCATTGAAGCGCGGGCCGCGCAGCGCGACGAACAACTCGCCCGGCTTGAGCGTGCGCGTGTCGGTCGACACTCCGGTGAACGCGCGATCGGCGCCCTGCAGCTCGCCGTCGCAGGCATGCGCGAAGTCGGACAGCGTGCGTTTCATGCCGGACCCCGGCTGCGCGCCGCGAGCGCGCTGGCCACGGCTTCCTGGTCGCTGAAGTGCCGACGCTCGTGACCGTAAACCTGGTAGTCCTCGTGGCCCTTGCCCGCGATCACCACGACGTCATCGACGGCGGCCTCGAGGACCGCGTCGCGGATGGCACGGCCGCGGTCGTGTTCGATGCGGAACGGGCGACCTGCCGGAATGCCGGCCGCGATGCCCTGCGTGATCGCGCCCGGTAGCTCGGTGCGCGGGTTGTCGTCCGTGATGACGATGCCGTCGGCGAGCTCGGCCGCGATCTCGCCCATGATCGGGCGCTTGCCCGGATCGCGGTCGCCGCCGCAACCGAAGACGACGACCAGGCGCCCACGCGCGTGCGCGCGAGCCGCGCTGAGAGCTTTCCGGAGCGCATCCGGCGTATGTGCGTAGTCGACCACCGTGAGCGGCGCGCGGTCGCCACCGAAGGTTTCCATGCGCCCCGGCGCGGCCTGCACGTGGCCCAGCGCCCCGGTGGCCTGCTCCGGCGTCAGGCCCCAGTCGAGCAGTAGCGCGATCACGGTGAGCAGGTTCTCGACGTTGAAGTCACCCACCAGTGAGCTCTTCAGCGCGCCGGATCCCCAGCTCGAGTCGAATTCGATGTCGATGCCGCGCGGCGACAACTCGACGTGCATGGCGCGCACGAATCCATCGGCGGCGCGCGTGTGCGACTGGTGGCCGCGGCTGAACACCACCAACCGGCCGCGTCCACGTGGATCGATCGCGAGCTGACGACCGAACGGATCGTCCACGTTGATGACGCGCGACTCGAGTCCTTCGGTCCGGAAGAGGCGCGCCTTGGTGGCCGCGTAACTTTCCATGCTGCCGTGGTAGTCGAGATGGTCGCGCGTCAGGTTGGTGAACGCGGCGGTGCGGAAGCGCACCGCGCCGACGCGCCACTGGTCGATGGCGTGCGACGAGACTTCCATGGCCACGTGTCGCGCACCGTCGGACTTGAGTCGTGCGAGCGTGCGCTGCACGGTCACGGCGTCGCCGGTGGTCAGCGAGCTCGCGACCAGCGCGTGCGGGCGGCCGGTGCCGATGGTTCCCATGTAGGCCGCGGGGCGCCCCGCGACTTCCAGCGCCTGCGCCAGTAGATAGGCGCAGGTGGTCTTGCCGTTGGTCCCGGTGATGCCCGCGATCGCGAGCTCGCGCGACGGGGACCCGAAAAAGCGATCGGCAATCGTGCTCGCGTGCTCGCGCAGGTGCGGCACCGGCGCGACCACGATCTCGGATGGCAGGTCGGGCACCTGCGCCACCGGCGCCGGCTCCCACAGGATGGCGCGCGCGCCGTTGGCCACCGCCTGCGGCGCATACTTGAGCCCATGTTCGTGGCTGCCGTGCACGGCGAGAAACGCGCAGCCGGGCCTGGCGGCACGGCCGTCCTGCGTGAGGTCGTCGACCTCGACGTCGCGCGGCAATTGCGCGAGTTCGCCCAACAGGGTGGACAGGCGGGTCATCGCGTGGCCACCTGTCGGTTCACCTGGGGCAGTTCGCCGTCGTCGCGCACCGGCGCGTCGGGCGGAACGGCGAGCAGGCGCAAGGCGCCGCCCACCACGCCCGAGAACACGGGTGCGGCCACTTCGCCGCCGTAGTACTTGCCCGCGCCCGGTTCGTCGATGACCACGACCGCGGCGAGCCGCGGATTGCTGGCCGGCGCGACGCCGCCGAACACCGCGAGATAACGATCGGTCGCGTAACCACCGGCGGTGGCTTTCCACGCCGTGCCGGTCTTGCCTGCCACCGTGTAGCCGGGAATGGCCGCCTGCTTGCCGCCGCCGTCCGGGGAGACCACGGCTTCGAGCAGGTGGATCAGGGTGCGCGCGACGCCCGCGTCCAGCGCGCGCTCGCCGGCGGGCGGCGTGTCCACGCGCAGGAACGAGATCGGCCGCGCGACGCCGTACGACGCCACGGTCGAATAGGCATGCACCAGCTGCAGCGGCGTGATCGACAGGCCATAGCCACGCGACATCGACGAGATGCCCACCGGTCGCCAGTGCGAGTAGTGAGGCAGCAGCCCGGCCGACTCGCCGGGGTAACCCGAGGTGGTGACCTGGCCGAAACCGAGCGCGGTCAGCGTGCCGTACATCTGCTGCGGCTCGAGTGCCAGCGCCACCTTGGTCATGCCGACGTTCGAGCTCTTGGCGAGGATGGTCGCGAGGTTGATCGCGCCGAGATTGTGGGGGTCCTCGAGTAGTTTGGCGCCGACCTTCACGTAGCCCGGGTTGGTGTCGATGATGCTGTGGTCGTTGAAGCGGCCGGACGCGAGCGCGGCCGCGACGAAGAACGGCTTCATCGACGAGCCCGGCTCGACGATGTCGGTGACCGCGCGGTTGCGATACGCCTTGGCCTTGATCTGGTCGCGGTCGTTCGGGTTGTACGCCGGCTGGTTGACCATGGCGAGCACCTCGCCCGTGGCCACGTCGATCACGATCACCGAGCCTGACTTGGCGCGCTGGTCGCGGATCGCGGCCTTCAGCTCGCGGTACGCGAGGTACTGGATGCGCAGGTCGATCGACAACACGAGGTTGCGCCCCGGACGCATCGCGCGGATTTCCTCGACGTTCTGCACGATCTTGCCGTAGCGGTCCTGGATCACGCGCTTGGCGCCGTCCTCGCCCGCCAGCCAGTGATCGAACGCGAGCTCGAGGCCTTCCTGGCCTTCGTCATCGACACTCGTGAAGCCGATGATGTGGCCCGCGACCTCGCCCGCCGGGTAGTAACGGCGGTATTCGCGCATCAGGTAAACGCCGGGAATCTCCAGCGCGCGGATCTTCTGCGCCTCGGCCGGCTGCATGTGACGGGCGAGGTAGAGGAACTCGCGGTCCAGGTTCGACGTGAGCCGGCGCGCGATCTCGTTCTTGTCGCGCTTCAGCGCCTTCGCGAGCCGCGGCAGCTGGTCGCTGGCGAGCGCGAGCTCCTTCGGATTCACCCAGACCGAGTCGACCGGCGTCGAGACCGCGAGCGGCTCGCCGTAACGGTCGGTGATCGTGCCGCGCGTCGCGGAGATCTCGGCCACGCGCGAGAAACGCGCGTCGCCCTGCCCCGCGAGGAATTCGTGGTCCTTGAGCTGCAGCTCGACCGCGCGCCATACCAGCCCACCGGCACCGCACACCAGCAGCCCCAGCACGAAGTTGGCGCGCCAGCGGAAGCTGCGCGGATCGTCGCGCGTGGTGCCGCTCTCGCCGCGGGAGCGCGTGTCGCGCTTCTTTCCCGAAAACACCTTCATTGCGGTGCCACCAGCTCGATGTCCTTCGGTGGTGGCATGGCCATCTTGAGCTTGGCGCCGGCGACGTTCTCCACGAACGCATGGGTCGACCAGGCACTCTGCTCGAGCTGCAGCTGGCCCCACTCGATCTCGAGGTTGTCGCGCCGTGCGTTGAGGCGCTCGAGCTGCACGAACAACTCGCGTGCGCGATGCTTCGAGTAGATGGCGCCGGCGGCGGAAGCGAGCGCAGCCGCCCACAACACCGGGATGGCCACGAGCAACGCGCGACGCGACCAGGTGCTCATGCGCGCACCTTTTCGGCGACCCGCAATACGCTCGAGCGCGCGCGCGGATTGCGCTCCAGCTCGGCTTCGCCCGCGCGGATCTTGCCGCCCACTCGTTTCAGTCGCGGCTGGAAATGCTCCGGGATGACCGGCAGTCCCGCGTACACGGGATCCACGCTCGAGTGCTGCTGGATGAACTGCTTGACCATGCGGTCTTCGAGCGAATGGAAGCTGATCACCGCGAGCCGACCACCCACAGCCAGCAGCCCGAGCGCAGCCTCGAGCGCACGGCGCAGTTGGCCGAGCTCGTCGTTGATGTGCATGCGCAGCGCCTGGAACGTGCGCGTGGCCGGGTGTTTGCCGGGCTCGCGCGTACGTACCGCGCGCGCCACCAGCCCGGCGAGTTGCAGCGTGGATGTCAGGGGTGTCTTGCTGCGCGCTGCCACGATGTCCGCGGCGATGCGCCGCGCGAAGCGCTCTTCCCCGAGCTTCGCGATCACCTCGCGAATCTCAGGCTCGCCCGCTCGCGCGAGCCATGCGGAAACCGGTTCGCCGCTCGTCGGATCCATGCGCATGTCGAGCGGGCCGTCCGCCCGGAAACTGAAACCTCGCGAGGGGTCGTCGAGCTGCGGCGACGAGACGCCGAGGTCGAACAAGATGCCGCGCACGGCCCGGCCCTGAGCGAGCTCCGGCACGCGCGCGGCGATATCGGCAAACGGCGCGCCGACGAGCGCAAGCCGCACTTCGTCGGGAAAACGGCGGTGGCCGGCCGCGATGGCCGCCGGGTCGCGGTCGAACGCGAGCACGCGACCTTCGGGACCGAGTGCCCCGAGGATGAGTGCCGTGTGCCCGCCGCGCCCGAACGTCGCATCGATGTATAGGCCGTCCGCCTGAATCGCGAGTGCTTCGAACGCTTCGCCGGCAAGCACCGGAACATGTGCGTCCAAATCACTCACTCCTTCTCAAGCGGCTGTCAGTCCGCCCCCGTATTCCCAAGCGCCGTTGCCACGGGCAGAAGCCGCCTCGCGGCCTTTCCGCCCCACCCCAAAACCCGAACCTAACTACTTCGAAGAAACCGGAATCACAGAGTGAGAGAGTCGAGTTCCGCCGGCAGGCCGGTCTCGGCCGCCTCGTTCGCGAGCCACAGGGCGCGACGCTCGTTCCAGCGCGCTTCGTCCCACAACTCGCAGCGGTTGCCCTGGCCGATCAGCATCCCGTTGCGCTCCAGGTGCGCGAACTCGCGCAGCTCCGGCGGCAGCAGCAGGCGGCCGTGGCCGTCCA
Source organism: Steroidobacteraceae bacterium (assembly GCA_035279135.1). GTDB lineage: Bacteria > Pseudomonadota > Gammaproteobacteria > Steroidobacterales > Steroidobacteraceae > CADEED01. Next base: position 18,159 of record DATEII010000094.1, on the reverse strand, counting down.
GCTGCAGCTCGGTCGCATGTCCGACCATCAGCCGTTGCAGCCGCCGCGCCTGCGCATGCAGGGACGGCAGGTTCATCAGCTTGCGTTCGATCTGTTCCCACTCGGGAAACGGGTAGATCAGCAGGCACTGATCCCGGTCCACCGTGACCACGAGGCGTCCCTGGCTCTTTTCGAGCGCGAACTCCCGGTACCGGGTGGGGAAAACCATCCGGCCCTTGTCGTCCAGGGTCACTTTTGCTGCACCGCGAAACATGGATGGACAGGCCGCTTACGCCCATTTCTCCCCACTTTTTCCCACTTGGCGCCACTATAGGAATGCGAGGGGGCGCGGTCAAGAAATAAGTCACAGATTTTTCTCGCCGCGACAGCGACTTACGCCCGATTCGAGAGGTGGGCGGGCTCGGGGGTGCAGACGGGGAGCTTACCGATCAGTGGGTTGCTGTCGGTAGTTCATACAGTGGGTCATCAGCGCGGCCCCTGTATGGTCCTCAAATGCAACGCCCGGCTGGGATGCCGGGCGTTGCGAGGGCTGTTGTTTCAATAAAGAGTCAATTGCTAGCTATTGGTACTAATTGGCTCACCAGTTCCTTCGGAACATCGTCGACCAGCATGACCGTGAGCATCCGCGCGTCGCCGTCTCGCGAGACCTTGAGCGCGTCCAGGGTGGCGGTGATTTCCTTGGGCTTGAGCGTGTACATCGCGCCCGTCGCCGGGTCGACCGCCAGGAGCCCGATGAGGCCGCCGAAAATGACGTTGCCGAAGTACCAGCCGTTCACCTCGCCCTGCACGGTGATGTCACGCGCGTGATAACCCTCCTTGGCGACATGAATGGTGTAGCGCTCCGCCTTGAAGTAGCCGCGGCCTTTCTTCAGCGTGACCGTCAGCGGCGTATTGCCGGAGTGCACGGCGGCGCCACCCTTGTTGTTGATCTTCACGGCGGCCCCTTCCGGCACGCTGGTGATCGTGAATTCCTGGCTGCTCTTCGCGACGATGGTCGCGCAGCCCGACGAGGCGAGCGCAACCACGGCGCCCGCGAGAATCGATCTAACTTTCATCCGACCTCCTCCCTAGTTAGTCGCCGCGCGGAGGGCACGGAGACTCCCGTAGCCTAACAACCACCGTGGTGGGCAACAATGAACTGGTTCCGGATGGGGAAGATGGAGTCGGCCTGTAAGCCGGGTTCTGTCGAGGACGATCATTCCTCTGGGATCGCCGTCACCGGCGACCTCGAGCGGCCTACCCGGAAGCACGCGGGGACACGCGCTGCCCTTGCGGGCGACTTCCCTATTTGGCCTTGCTCCAGGTGGGGTTTGCCGTGCCGTCCGTGTTGCCACGTCCGCGGTGCGCTCTTACCGCACCATTTCACCCTTGCCTGCGCCATTGCTGGCGCTTGGCGGTTTGCTTTCTGTTGCACTTTCCGTCGGCTCACGCCGCCCAGGCGTTACCTGGCACCTCGTCCGCAGGAGCCCGGACTTTCCTCCACACTTCGCGAGAAATGCAGCGACCGCCCGGCCGACTCCGGGGCGCACCATAACGGCATGCCGGGCCGTTCTCAAGCTCGCGGTGATATGTCAGTCGCCGCTGTCCTTTGCCAGCTCCAGCGCGCGCGCGTACGCATCGTTGCGGCGCGCGCCCGTGAGGCGCGCGGCGATGGCCGCCGCCTTGCTCGGCGCCAGCTCGGTGAGCAGCACGCCGAGCGTGGCGTCGAGTTGCGCACGCGGATCCACCTCGGTGCGCTCCGCGCCGGCCACCACCACCGTGATTTCTCCGCGTGCGAAGTTCGCATCGGTGCGGGCCTGCGCAGCGAGTGTCGCCAGCGTGCCGCGATACACGGTCTCGAAGACCTTGGTGAGCTCGCGCGCCACGGCCGCACGACGTCCCACGCCGAACGCCGTACTCATGTCTTCCAGGCTTTCCGCGATCCGGTGTGGCGCTTCGAAGAAGACCAGCGTGCGCGATTCGTGCGCGAGCTCGGCGAGTCGCGTACGACGCTCGGCGAGGCGCGCCGGCAGGAAACCCTCGAAGCTGAATCGTTCGGTAGGCAGGCCCGCGATGGACAGGGCCGCAGTGATCGCGGAAGGCCCGGGTACCGCGACGACATGCACGCCCGCTTCCGCCACGCGGCGCACCAGCTCGAAACCCGGGTCCGAGAGCAGTGGTGTGCCGGCGTCGCTCACCAGCGCGATGCGCGCACCGCCCCGCAGTTTCTCGAGCAACTCGCCGATGCGCTCGCTCTCGTTGTGTTCGTGCAGCGACACCAGTGGGCGCGAAAGCCCAAGTGTTGTCAGCAACTGCCCCGTCCGGCGCGTGTCCTCAGCGGCAACCAGTTCGGCCGCGGCGAGCTCATCACGCGCGCGTGGCGAGAGGTCACCGAGATTGCCGATGGGCGTCGAGATGACCGCGAGGCGGCCCGGGTTCCCAGCCACTATACTTCTCCCATCCGTGAAGGCTATTCGACCCATGATTGCCGGAAAAGCTCTGCATCGATTTCTCGGTATCTGCGGCATCGCGCTGCTCGGCGCGATGCTGGCCGGTTGTCCCGGCACACCGCGCACCCCGACCTCGAACGTGGACCGCGCGGAGGAAGCTTCGCGTAGTGGCAACCACGCCGGCGCGGCCGCGCTGTACGAACGGCTGGCCGACCAGACCACCGGTACCGACAGCATCGAATTCAGGTTGCGCGCGGCACGTGCCTGGCTGGCCGCGGGCCGCCCGGCGGACGCGGACCGCGTGCTCGCGGTGATCCCCGCGGGCGCCACCCAGCAACAGGCATTCGAGCAGCGCTTGCTGCGCATACAGTCGGCCGCGGCGCAGGGCCGCGGTGATGAAGCCTGGCGCGAAGTCAGCTCCATGCCGGTGCCGACGGTCGCGGCATCGGCGGCGCGCTACTACGAAACCCGCCAGCAGGTCGCCATTGCCACGGGCCACCTCGTCGATGGCATCCGAGCGGCACAGTCGCGCGAACGCGTGGTACCTCCCGGCGAAGTGCGCACCGTGCGCGCGGAGTTGTTAGGTCAGCTGCGCGCCGCGGCCGAACGGGGCATGTCGCTGACAGCGCCGCCAGGCAGCGACGCGACGCTGCGCGGCTGGCTCGAAGCCGCCTCGGTTGCCGCGGACAACGCACGCAACCCGACGCTCGGCGCGACCCGGCTCACGGCATTCCGCAACCGCTATCCCTCGCATCCGGCGCTGGCGGCGCTCGCGAACGAACCTACCGTCGGCATCGAACCACGCCAGGCCGCGCTCGAAGCCGCGCCGCACCTCGCGCTGATCCTGCCGCTGTCCGGCCGCACGGCCGCGCCCGCCGCGCAGATCCGCGACGGCTTCATGACGGCGTGGTACCAGATGCCAGCCAATGCGCGTCCGCGCCTGCGTGTCTACGACAGCGGCGCAGCGCCGATCGGCGACACCGTCGCGCAGGCCACCGCGGCCGGCGCGGAATTCATCGTCGGGCCGCTCACGCGCGAGGAAGTGGTCGCCGCCGCGGATGTCATGACGTCGCGCCCGCCGCTGCTGGCGCTCAATTTCCTGCCGCCCGACCGGCCGGCTCCCGAGCGCTTCTACCAGTTCGCACTCTCGCCTGAAGACGATGCGCGCGCGGTCGCGCGTTACATCGGCGCCTCCGGGCGTCGCAATGGCGTGGTGATCACGCCTGAAGGCGACTGGGGTTCGCGCGTGGCCGCGGCCTTCGACGAAGAGCTGCGCGCCGCCGGCGGGTACGTGCTCGGGCAGGCCACGTACAACGCCGCGGACAAGGACTACGGCGCGGCCATCATGCAGGTATTGCGCACCGACGACAGCCGCGCACGCCATCAACGCGTGCAGTCGGCCATCGGCCAGAAGCTCGAATTCGAGCCGCGCCGCCGTGCCGACATCCAGTTCATCTTCATGCCCACGCAGCCGCCATTGGTCGCGCGACTGTTGCGCCCGCAGCTGCGTTTCCATCTCGCCGGCGACATCCCTACCTACACGCTCGGCGACGCCTATGAGCCGCATCCCACGGCCAACCAGGAGATCGACGGAATCATGTTCCCGGACATGCCGTGGATGCTGGGTGATGGACCGTTGTCCGCCGAAGTGAAGGCAGCCGCGGTCGCGGCGTACGGCGAATCGGGTGCGCGCCGCGGCCGGTTGTTTGCCTTCGGTTTCGATGCGCTGCGAATCGCCGCGTCCCTGCAGCGTGGCCAGAACATCTCGCCCCAGGGTCTCACGGGCACGCTCAGCATGGATGCCCAGGGTCGCGTGCGTCGCGAGCTCGAATGGGTGCGCATGAAAGGCGGCACGCCGCAGCCGCTCGACGCCGCTTCCACCGCTTCGTCCACGCCCTGACGACTACGCGGCGCCTGTCGTGGACCGCCGCGAAACCGGTTCGCGCGCCGAGAACACAGCCTGCGCATTCCTCGAGAGCCAGGGTTTCAGCATCGTCACGCGCAACTTCCTGCGACGCGTCGGCGAGCTCGACGTGGTGGCGCGGGCCGGCGACCTGCTGGTCGTGGCCGAGGTCCGCACGCGCGCCAGCGACGACTATGGCGGTGCCGCCGCCAGCATCGGGCGCGCCAAACAAAAGCGCATCGCGGCCACCGCCGGGCTGTTGCTGCAGCGGTACCCGGAGCTGCGCCGCTGCCGCGTGCGCTTCGACGTGCTGCTGGTACGCGACGGCCGGATCGAATGGCTCAAACATGCGTTTGACGCCTGAGTCGATAGTCAAGCGTGGGGACAGCCCCAATTCCCCCTGCGGGGGAAATGGCGCCGGACTTCTGATCACCGTGAGCGTTGAGTAGACTCCTGCGCCGGAAGTCCGGCCCCATTTTCGAAGGAATCGGGGGCTGCCCCCACACTTATAAATGGTCGCGCCCACATGAAAAGCCTGGACGAACTCTTCAAGAACAATCGCGAGTGGTCGGAGCGCATCCGCAGCCAGGATCCGGAATTCTTCTCCAAGCTCTCGCGGCAGCAATCACCCAACTACCTGTGGATCGGTTGTGCCGACAGCCGCGTGCCGGCCAACCAGATCGTGGGACTGCTGCCGGGCGACGTATTCGTCCACCGCAACATCGCCAACATGGTGGTGCACACCGACCTGAACTGCCTTTCGGTCATGCAGTTCGCGGTGGATATCCTCAAGGTCAAACACATCATCGTCGTGGGCCACTATGGCTGCAGCGGCGTGCAGGCCGCCATGCGGCGCATGCGCGTGGGACTGGCGGACAACTGGCTGCGGCACGTGCAGGACGTGCACGAGAAACATGAACACTCGCTGCGCGGCTGCTCGGGGGAGAACGCCGCCCACAACCGGCTGTGCGAGCTCAACGTCATCGAGCAGGTGCAGAACGTCTGCCAGACCACGATCGCACGCGATGCCTGGGAGCGTGGCCAGGAGCTCAACGTGCATGGCTGGATCTACGGCATTGCCGATGGACTCGCACGCGACCTGCACACGACCGTGTCGGATTTCCGCGAGACGACCCCTGTCTACCAGGCGGCGGTCGCGAAGCTCACGGCGCCGACACCCTGAATGCGGCTACTTGACGACTTTGAGCTGGGGCCGGCGTCCGCCGTCTTCCGGCGGTGAAGGCTTGGTCGGTGGCTCGGGACCCAGGTCCTGCTCGGAGAACACCATGCCTTCGCCAGTCTCGCGCGCGTAGATGCCGAGCACCGTGCTCACCGGGATGCGTACGTGGTGCACCACGCCCGCGAATCGCGCCTCGAACTCGATCCAGTCGTTGCCCATGACGAGGCGCTGCGTGGCCGTCGACGACAGGTTCAGGACGACCTTGCCGTCCTTGACGTAGGCGCGCGGCACTTCCACGCCCGGCTTCTCGGCGTCCACGATGACGTGCGGCGTCTCGCCGTTGTCCATCATCCAGCCATGCATGGCACGGATGAGATACGGGCGCTTGGAATTGCGCGGACGATCGTTCATGCCAGCCGCATCTCCCGCTCGGCCTCGGACAGACTGGCGCGGAATGCGGGCCGCGAGAAGATGGTGCCCGCGTACTTGAGGATGGGCTGTGCCTGCGGCGGCAGGTCGATTTCGTAGCGCGGCAGCCGCCAGAGAATCGGCGCGATGGTGGCGTCCACCATCGAGAACTCGTCGGACAGGAAGAACGGTTTCAGTTTGAACAGGTCGGCGCTCGACAACACATTGTCGCGCAGCTGCTTGCGCAGCTGTGTTGCGTCCTTGGGCTGCGCATCCATCTTGCGCGCGAGGTCGTACCAGTCGTGCTCGATCTGGTACAGCGCGAGGCGCGCGCGCGCACGTGACACCGGATCGACCGGCATCAGCGGCGGATGCGGGAAACGCTCGTCCAGGTACTCCATGATGACGCGCGAATCGTAGAGCACGAGATCACGATCGATCAGCGTGGGCGTCGTGTGGTACGGGTTGAGGTCGAGCAGGTCCTCGGGATACTTGGCCGGATCGACGTCGACCACATCGATTTCGATCGCCTTTTCGGCGATGACGATGCGCGTGCGATGACTCCAGGGATCATCGGGCGCTGAGAACAGCGTCATCGTGGCACGGCGACTCGACACTCAGTGCCCTCCCCGCCCAGTGGCGCGGCAACCGTTCAGCGGACGTCCTTCCAGTATTCCTTCTTCAGCATGTACGCGATCCCGCTGAACAGGAGGAGGAACAGGATCACCCAGAGGCCGGTGCCTTCGCGCTGCAGCTGCGTCGGGTCACCGGCATACTGCAGGAAGTTCACCGTGTCGCGCACGAACTCGTCGTACTGGGCCGCAGTCACGCTGCCCATGACACCCGGTTCGAACTTCTCGAACTCGCGTCCGACGACGGCTTCGCCACCCTCGCCCTTGTGCTCCACGTTGCGCCACACGGCGTTCTGCACACCCTGGAGGCTCGAGAGCACGTGCGGCATCGCGGTGCCCGGCAATTGCAGGTTGTTGACGCCGGTCTTCTGGCTCGCGGGATCCGCGTAGAAGGTGGTCAGGAAATTGAAGACCCAGTCGCTGCCGCGCGAGCGCGCGACCAGCGACAGATCCGGTGGCGCCTTGCCGAACCATTCCGCGGCATCCGCAGCCGGCATCGAGGACTTGATGTAGTCGATGGCCTTGTCGCCAGGACGTACGAGCAATGCCTCGCACTGGTTCGACGCAATCTTGAGGTCTTCGCAGACTCGCGCGTAGCGCACGAACTTCAGCGAATGGCAGCCCGAGCAGTAGGCCATGAAGTTGCGCGCACCGCGCTGCAACGATGGAAGATTGGCGACTTCGTTGTCGGCCTGGCGTTGCCAGCCGGGGTGACCGCCTTCGTTGGCCGAAACGACGCCAGCGCTGAACACCAGCGCGAGAAGGGTGGCGACGCTTGCAGACTTAATGAGCATGGTAGATCACTCTTTCCGGGACCGGGCCATTGCCATCGGCCTTCGAGACGAACGGCAGCAGGATGAAGAACGCGAAGTACAGCGCCGTGAAGATGCGGGCCAGCATCACGTAGAGGCCTTCGGCGGGCTTGAGGCCGAGCCACATGAGCACCACGAACGTGACGAAGAACGTACCGAGCAGGATCTTCGACAAGACGCCGCGATAACGGATCGACTTGTTCTGCGCGCGGTCCAGCCAGGGCAGGAACAGGAAGGCCGCAACCGAGATGGCCATCAGCAGCGCGCCCATCCGCTGATCGGGCACGGCGCGCAGGATCGCGTAGTAAGGCGTGAAGTACCACACCGGCGCGATGTGCTCGGGCGTCGACAGCGAGTTCGCCGGCTCGAAGTTCGGCGCTTCCATGAACAGGCCGAAGAACGTCGGCATGAAGAACACGACGATGGCGAACACCGTGAGGAACAGGCCGACCCCGACGATGTCCTTGAGCGTGTAGTAAGGATGGAATGGAATGCCGTCGACCGGCTTGCCGTCCGGGCCCAGGTTGCCCTTGATCTCGATGCCGTCCGGGTTGTTCGAACCGACCTGGCGCAACGCCACGAGGTGCAACGCCACCAGCAACGCAATGACGAACGGCAACGCGACCACGTGCAATGAGAAGAAGCGCGTGAGCGTCGCGTCCGCCACGGCGTAGTCACCGCGGATCCATTCGACCAGATCCGGGCCGATGCCCGGGATGGTGCCGAAGAGATTGATGATCACCTGTGCGCCCCAGTAGGACATGTTGCCGTTCGGCAGCACGTAACCCATGAAGGCCTCGGCCATCAACGCGAGGTAGATGAGCATGCCGATGACCCACAGCAGCTCGCGCGGCGCCTTGTAGCTGCCGTACATCATGCCGCGGGCCATGTGCAGGTAGACCACGATGAAGAAGAAGGACGCGCCGACCGCGTGCATGGGCTGGATCAGCCACATGTACGGCACTTCGCGAACCATGTACTGCACCGAGTTCCAGGCCGTGGCCTCGCCCGGCTTGAAGTGCATGGTGACGAAGATGCCCGTCACGATCTGCATGACGAACACCAGCAGTGCCAGCGAACCGAAGAAGTACCAGACGTTGAAGTTCTTCGGCGCGTAGTAGCCGGTGAGCTGGTCTGCGACGAACTGGTCGACCGGCAGCCGCTTGTTCAGCCAGGCGCGGAAGCCGCCCTTTTCAATGACCGCTGACATCAGGCGGCTCCTTTCTCGGCGTCAACGCCAATCACCAGCTTGTTGTCGGCCGGGAAGGAATACGGCGGGATCCGCAGGTTCACCGAGGCCGGCGAGCCTTCGAACACACGCCCGGCCAGGTCGAACTTGGAGCCATGGCAGGGACAGAAAAAACCACCCGGCCAATTCGCCATGACGGAGGCATCGTTCGGCGTGAACCGCGTCTTCGGCAGGCAGCCCAGGTGCGTGCAGGTGCCGATCAGCACCAGCACGTCCGCCCTGAGCGAGCGTTGCGCGTTCTTCGCGTAGACGGGTTGTTCGGACTCTGCCGACTGCGGATCCTTGAGCTCGCCGTCGTGGGTGGGCAGTGACGCCACCATGTCCGGCGTGCGCTTGACCACGTAGATGGGCTGCTTGCGCCAGAAGAAGGTGGCCATCTGCCCCGGTTCGATGCGGGTCAGATCGACCTCGGTCGGCAAGCCAGCCGCGCGGGCGCTTTCGGACGGCTTCCATGAAGCCACGAAGGGCACTGCGGTCAGAATTGCACCGACCGCGCCGGTACCGGCGGTGGCAGCTATCAAAAACTTGCGCCGACTCTCGTCGACTTCAGGGACGGCAACGTCGGCCGCGTGATCGTTCATTAGGTCCTCAGCGTCGTTCATTCTCTTCCCGCTGCGGGACCGCGGGAGGCGGCGCATTATACACATGCGGATCAGCGCTAAAGCCTTCGCCGGACGAGGAATATCCGATCCATGTCGACCCGACCGATCCTCAAAATACTGACCTTCATTACCGCCTCGGCAATCGTCGGTCTCGCGGCCGCTTTCGTCGCCGTGGTGGTGCGACCGGAGCTGGTGGCCCGCCGCCAGCCGGCCCAGGCCGCGCCCGCGCCGGCACCCGAAACCACGCGGACCGCGTCCACCGCCAACCTGCCGGTGGCGAACCCGGCACCGGCCCAGCCCTCCGTGCGTGCCGTGAACTCTTACGCTGAAGCCGTGGAGCGCGCCGCGCCTGCGGTCGTCAACATTTATACGGCGCGCATCGTCAAGGAACAGCTGCGGCCCAGCCCCATCGAGGAGTTGTTTGGGGAAGTACGGCCGCGGGTCCGACAGCGGCTCGAGCAGAGCCTGGGCTCAGGGGTCATCGTCGACGAGGAAGGGCACGTCATCACCAACCACCACGTCATCGACAAGGCCGAGGTGATCCGCGCGCAGCTGGCCGACGGCCGCATCGCGGACGCCAAGGTCGTGGGGCGCGATCCGGAGACCGACCTCGCGGTGTTGCAGCTGGACCTCAGGAAAAACATGCCCGTCATGCCGCTCGGCCATTCGGACCTGCTGCGCGTGGGCGACATCGTACTGGCCATCGGCAACCCGGTCGGGTTGTCGCAGACCGTCACGCAGGGCATCGTGAGCGCCACGGGCCGTGCGCAACTCGGCGTCGCCACCTACGAGAATTTCATACAGACCGACGCACCCATCAATGTGGGCAACTCCGGTGGCGCGCTCATCAACACCAACGGCGAGCTGATCGGCATCAACACCGCGGTGCTCGCGAAGAATCTCGGCGTCGAGGGCATCGGCTTCGCGATCCCGGTGAACCTCGTGCGCGGCGTGATGAGCGAGATTCTCACCAAGGGCCGGGTGGTGCGTGGCTGGATCGGCATCGTGCCCATCGACGCCGACGACATGTTCGCCAGGCGCAATGAGCTCGCACGGGCCGGCGTCGTGGTCTACAACATGTACATCAACAGCCCGGCGACCGATGCCGGGATCCAGCTGCGCGACATCATCCTCACGGTCAACGGGGCCAAGGTGCAGACCGCGCAGGACACGCTGACACGCATCGCGCAGGTCAAGCCGGGAAAGAAGATCGAGATCACCGGGATCCGCGGTAACGATCCGTTCGCCGCCGAGGTGACGGTCAGCGAGCGGCCGCGGTCCAATTAGGGGCTGAGCGCGCCACAACGGAAAACGCCGGCCAAGGGCCGGCGTCCGTCAAATAAAAGAGCCTCGAACTACTGCAGGCAGACGACCACGTTCGCGGCGTAGCTGCGCCAGTTGATCGGGATCACGAAGGAGCGACCCGTGGTCGCGGCCGCGGTGGCGGCGTTGGTGCGATCGCAGATGGTCGGCGTGCTGATGATGAAGTTGCGGCCGAAATCGCGGCGCGCATTGCCCGAGATCGTGTTGGCGACTTCGCCCACCAGGTCGCGCACGTTCTGCTCGCCGGTGTCCGTCTCGTTCATGCACATCAGCATGACGGACAACATGCCGCGCGGCGCGGTGAAGTACACCTTGCCTTCGCGGTTGCCGGAGATGCCGATGACGCCGGCGTAGTCCTGGACCACGGCCGACTTGTCGATGCACAGGTACGGCGAACCGACCGTGGCGGCATGACCCGTCGCGGTTTCGAAGAAGTGCACGGTGCCCTGCACAAAGGTTCGAACTTCTTCAGCGTCCAACATTTAATTACTCCCCAATCAACTCGGCGAGAGCTTCATTGAGCTGGTCGTCCGTAAAAGGCTTGCAGAGAAAGCCATTCGCGCCCTTTTCGATGGCCTCGACCGCGGTGGCCTTATCCGCGAGTGCGGACACCACGAGTATAAGCACATCGGGCTTGATCTTGATGACATGTTCCACGCACTCGATGCCGTCCATCTCGGGCATCGTGAGGTCGAGCGTCATGACGTCGGGCATCAGCTGCTTGAACTTGGTGACGGCGTCGAGGCCGTTCACTGCGGTTCCGACGACTTCGAGCTGCTCGTTCTGCTGCGAACGTTCGATGCGACGCCGCATCACGTTCGAGTCGTCGACGATCATCATGCGCAACGGTTGTTTCGGTTTTGGCACGGCACTCATGATCTGAAACTCTCCTCCCTAGACCTTTAGGCCGCCACGACGCCGGCCGCACTTTGCTGGGCCGGGAACGACAGGGACAGCTTCATGTTCTTGCCGATCTCGGAATTCAGCGAGATCCGGCCACCGAGACGGGCGGCAATCTCCGCGATGACGTCCATGCCCACACCGCGACCAGCGTCCTTGGTGACGTCCTTGGCGGTGGAGAACCCGGAGCGGAACACCAGCATCATCGCTTCCTGATCGGACAGCGCAGCGGCGTCGGTCTGGGAAATGATGCCCTTGGCGACCGCCGTCTTGCGCAGCTTGTCCGGCGTGAGACCACGACCGTCGTCCTCGCACATCATGCGGAACGCGCGACCGCCCTCGGTCATCTCGAACTGGATGCGGATGTGGCCCTCGGGCGACTTGCCCGCGGCCTGGCGCTCGGCCGGCGATTCGATGCCGTGCACGACCGCGTTGCGGATCAGCTGGATCAGCACGTCCTTGACCGGGCGGCGATACGCCTCCGGCACCTGGTCGTGGCCACGGCAGCTCACCTGGACCTTCTTGCCCTGGTCATTGGCGATGCGATCTGCGAGCTGCTGCGCCGAGGCGACGAAGCCTTCGCGCGCCGAACGCTGCAGGGTCGCTTCCGCGGCTTCTTCGGTCAGCTTCGGCGCACGCGTGGTGCTGTCGCCGGTGCTGGCGGCAGCATGTCCACCGGCAGCGGCCTGCTGCTGATGCTTGCCGAAGCTCTCTCGGAAGCTGGCGAGTTTCGTGACCATGTCGCGCACCGACTGCGAGTGCGAGACGAGGTCGTCGAACTTGGTCAGCAGAGGCAGGAAGTCGTCGCCGGTGAGATCGGTACGCTCGCGCAGCGCGGCGAGATCGTTCTCGAGCGCGTGGGCGCGGGCTTCCATCGAACCCAGGCCGATGGCCGAGGCTTCACCCTTGATGCTGTGGATCTGGCGGAACAGCCCGTCGATCTTGCGACGGAACGTGGCGCTGTCGCGCGCCGGATCACGCAGCGTGGCGTTGATCATCTTGAACGCGACATCCGAGTCGTCGAGGAACGAACCCAGCTGCACCGGATCGACGTGCAGGATCGAGAGGAACGCGTCCATCTGGGTCTGCGCGGAGTCCTGCGCGCCCTTGAGCTGCGCGGCCAGGGCGACGCGCGCCGTGACGTCGGCCACGGCCACCAGCACGTGCGTGATCGCGCCTTCGCGGCGCACGCGGTGGAAGTTGAACTCGAGGTAACGCGTTTCCGCGTCCTTGCTGCCCTTCTCGCCGACCACGATTTCCACTTCGTTGAGCGGATTGATCGAGCGGATCAGGTTTTCCTTGGTGCGCTCGCTCCACAGCACCTTGACGAACTTGGTGGCGATGGCGAGCGTCTTGGGCGTCACCAGATCGCGCAGCAGGTCCTCGAAGGTGATGCCGGCGACCGACTCGCGCTGGAACAGCTGCGCGGTCGCGTCCGAGTGAATGGTTCCGATCTTCAGGTCGCCGTCGAGCAGGAACAGACCTTCGCGCACGGTCGAGAGGATGTCTTCCGTCTGCTGGCGCGCGGCGGCGGCCGCGGCGGCCTGCTTTCCTCGCGCGAGCGAAAGGTAACCGACGAGCGCGGCCAAGGCGCCGGCGAGACCCACGCCGATGAGCACCACCGTACGCAGTGCGGTGGCCAGCGAGTCCGAAGAGCTCTGCAGGCCGGTGATGATCTGCACCAGGTTCTTTTCGAGGGCCGGCGTGTACGCGCGCGCCTGCGTCACGGCGTTCGTGACCTGGCGCTGCAGTTCGCGGCCATCCATGTTCAGCTGTGTGCCTTCACGCTCGCTGTCCGAGTACGGGATCGAGGTGAAGTTGGCCACCGGGTCGAGCGCGGGCTTGTACTTCTTCCAGGCCGCGGTCATTTCCTTGATGGTCTTTTGCACGTCGTCGTCGGAGCCGAAGCCGCCGATCGACACGCTTTCGTCGCCGGACTGCAGCTTCTTCGTCTCGATGTCGAACTGCACGGTGGCGCGCTTCAACTGTTCGATCGAATCACGCACGAAGCCACGGGCGCGCAGGCGGTCCTGGATCGAGTTGAGTGCCGCCTGCATGCGGGACGGCTGCTGCTGCAGTTCGCCGATGGCGCGAACGGCGGTGTTGTTTTCCACGAGGCGGCCGGCGAAGTACCAGGCGGGTGCCAGCACGCCGACCAGGAACGCCAGGGCCAGGATACCCACCGCCACCCAGACGGCGCGGGCGCCCTGCATCTTGCTGGCGATCTTCTTACCGGACTTGTTCACTTCCGTTTTACTCACTTATAGGCCCTCCATCACTCCGGCTTGAAGACGATGCGCTGAACCGCGAGACGCGATTCGGTCGCTTCGAACTCTTCGAACCGGGCACCTTCCATCGCCTCGACCGCGGCGGCGTCGAACACGCCGGCCGGCTCGCTCGACAGCACGCGCACGCGCTCTGTCTTGCCACCAGGCGTCACGTAGAACTCGACACGCACCCAGCCTTCGACACCCTTGGCCGACGACGGGTACTTCGGACGCGGCGGGCGCGTCATCTTGAGAGGCGGCAGCTTCGGCGCGGCGGCGGCGGTCGCGGCCTGCTGCTGCGCATTGGCGAGCGCGCTGCGCAGGTCGGCGAGGTCCGCGTCACCACCGAGGCTCTCGGCAGCGTCGAGGAACGCGGCGGCTTCGGCCGGCTTGTTGGCCGACAGTCGCGCACGCGCTTCGGCCACCAGGCGCGAGCGCACGTCACGCACCACCTGCACGGTGGTCGGATTGCGCACGTCCAGCAGTCGCAGGCGTTCCGCGTTCGAGACGGCCGAATCATTGGCCGGCGCGAGCAGCTGGCCCGAGGCCAGGCGGTCCTGCGCGGCCTTGGCGTAGCGCGCGATGTCGTCGTTGGTGCGCTGCTGCTTCTGGGCGGCGGCGGTGATGTCGCGCTGCGCGGCGTTCAGCGCGGCGGCCGACACACCATTGTCCTTGGCGGCAGCCAGGTTCGCCGCGACGGCGTTCTGGTCACCACGCGTGGCGGCATCGCGGGCCGCGGCCAGCAGGCGCTGGTTCAGGTCGGCGTTGAGGCGCGACACCAGCTCCGCGGAAGCACCGGCTTCGCGCAGCGCCTGGATCGCATCCTTGGCAGACTCGTCATTCGGCGTCACGAGGCGGCCACCGGCCAGGCGCGCTTCGGCGCTGGCCACGAGGCGCGAGATGGTCACCGACTTGCGCTTGCCGTCGAGCTCCTTCGAGAGCTGCGCGATCTGCGCGGGCGGCAGCAGCGCATCTTTCTGCGCGGCGTCCAGCAGCGTCTGCGCACGGTCGAAGTTCTGCGCGGCCAGCGTCGCCTGGATCTGCGCGAGCGCGGTCTGCGCACGCATCGAGTCGAGCTTGGCGTCGACCTCGGCGAGGCGCGGGTCGTTCTGGTCGATGCTGCGCGCGGCTTCGAGCTCGGCGAGCGCGTTGTCGAAGCGGCGCTCCTCGAGTGCCGTGCGGGCGCGCGCGATCAGCAGGCCGCCGAGGCGCTTCAGGCCTTCGGTGGCTTCGGCGTTGCCCGGATCGAGCATCAGCACCTGGCGGAAATATTCGAGCGCGTTGTTCTTGTTCGGCTCGATGTAACGGCGCTCGTCCATGGCGAGACGCGCCTTTTCGAGCACTTCATCGAGCGTCGCGACCGGCTGGGCGCCCTTCGCGGACGGCGCGGCAGCGGCGGTCGGGGTGGCCGTGGCCTCCGTGGCTTCGCCGGTCTCGGTGGACTGCGACGAACCCTTCGTGAAATACCAGCCGGCACCCGCGAGCGCGAGCACGCCGACCACGGCGCCGACGATCAATCCCATCGGCTTGCCGGACTTCTCTTCACCGCCACTGCTGCTGCTCGTCGGCGCGGTCACCGCGCTCAGGGCTTCAGCCGTGGACGAGATGCGTGCGGCGTCGTTGACGGCACGCATGATGGTGGCCTGCTCCACCGGCGCGTCGACCAGCGCGTGGATCGAACCTTCGAGCATCAGCTGATCGACCATGCCGGCCGAGGCGCCATCGCGGATCGCGATGACTACGGGGTTGTGGGGGCTGCCGGAGATCGGAGCGAAATCGTCGGGGCTGAGACCGCGCAGGTCCGCGACCAGGATGGTGCGCGTGCCGGGCTTCAGCAGCGCCGCAGCGGCCTGGAGGCTGTCGGCGTGGCGCATGGCGACCGTGGATTCGAGCATGGGCCCGAGCTGCGCCCAGAGGTCCAGGTCCGGCGTCGCGATGACGGCGGTCGGCTTTTTCGACTTGAAGGAGCCGGGACCGGGATTGCCCCGGGCAGCGGTTTCGGTGTGCGCAGCGGCGCCAAATTCACGTGCTTGCATGGAGCCCTCGACCTCTCATCGAACTGGTTTTGTCTCGACACGGTCCTCTCGGAAAAGGCCCGTCTGGACCGTCTCCCGGGGACGACAGTGGGGGCGAGTATTAAGTCAGCGCTTTGCCGCTGAACGGATATGTGTCACATCCGGACAAGCAGATTTCTGCGGGAAAGGCGGTACCGCGACATGGGTCACAAACGGAAATGGGGACATTCCTCGATTCCTAGCAAACGGGGACGGACCTGTGTCGGCGGCCGCGCCTCCCGAGGATTGGCCCGCTCTGCTCCCTCAGCGGAGCGCGCGCTTCGGAAATTGCCGGACGGCAATTTCCGGCGGTCGCTCGTCGGAATGTACGGGCCTGCACATCTGCAAAATTGGTTGCGCTGGGATGCATCGCGGCGGCCCGTAGACATTCCTTCTCGCCGCGCTCCATTCGGTCGCAGAGCGGGCCAATCCTCGGGAGGCGCGCCCACCGGCACCGCTCGGTCCCCGCGTGCTAACCAGCGCCGCACGTCCCCATTGCCGCGGCTGAGGAAAGCGAAGAGCGCGCGACTGCGAGGGGTCAGCAAGAACCCGAACAACGAGCCTTGTGATCTTTTCCACCTTGGGGACATACCGCGATGGCTCGTTAACGGGAACGAAGCTACGGATCGTGGCGGCGGAGGCTTGCGGTTTGGGTCTCCGGGCCAACGGGGATGGCCACTGCCCGAGGTACGTCTGCCGACGGCGGACTCTCTTTACGACCGAATGGAGCAACCCAACAGGTCCGTCCCCGTTTGCTAGGAATCGAGGAATGTCCCCATTAATTCGGGACGCGGCGGATCTGGGCGCCGATCTGGGCGAGCTTTTCTTCGAGGGCTTCGTAGCCGCGATCGATGTGGTAGATGCGTTCGATCTCGGTACGGCCGTCGGCCACGAGGCCGGCCAGCACCAGGCTCGCGGAGGCGCGAAGGTCGGTGGCCATCACGGGGGCGCCGTTGAGTTTGGGGACGCCCTTGATGATTGCGGTGTTGCCTTCGAGACGGATCTCGGCGCCGAGGCGACGCATCTCGAGCATGTGCATGAAACGGTTTTCGAAGATGGTCTCGACGATGGTGCCGACGCCGTCGGCCACCGTGTTGAGCGCGGCGAACTGCGCCTGCATGTCGGTGGGGAATGCGGGATATGGCGCGGTGCGGATGTCGACCGACTTCGGGCGCTTGCCCTTCATGTCGACTTCGATCCAGTTCGGGCCGATGCCCACTTTGGCGCCCGCCTCGCGCAGCTTGGCGGTGACCGCGTCGAGATGTTCGGGCTCGGTGTTCTTGATGCGTACCAGCCCCGAGGTAATGGCGCCGGCGACCAGGTAGGTGCCGCCTTCGATGCGATCCGGCTGCACTTCGTAGCTCGTGGCCTTCAGCTTCTCGACACCCTGGATCACGATCTTGTCGGTGCCGGCGCCCTGGATCTTCGCGCCCATCTGGATCAGGAATTTCGCGAGGTCGACGACCTCGGGCTCGCGTGCCGCGTTCTCGATGATGGTTTCGCCATCGGCGAGCGTCGCCGCCATCATGAGGTTTTCCGTGCCGGTGACCGTGACCGTCTCGAGCACCAGGCGCGCACCCTTGAGCCGGCCCGCGCGCGCGCGGATGTAGCCGCCGTCGATCTGTATGTCCGCACCCATGGCCTGCAGGCCGGCGACGTGGATGTTCACCGGGCGGGCGCCAATCGCGCAGCCGCCCGGCAGCGACACGTCCGCCTTGCCGAACCGCGCCAGCAGCGGGCCGAGCACCAGGATCGACGCGCGCATGGTCTTGACCAGCTCGTACGGCGCGAAACATTCACGCGTGGTGGTCGGATCGATCTCGATGCGCATCTTCTCGTCGATGGTCACCGACACGCCCATGCGGCCTAACAACTCGATCATGGTGGTCACGTCCTGCAGGTGCGGGACGTTGCGGATGGTGACCGCGCCGTCGGCGAGCAGCGCCCCGGCGACGATCGGCAACGTGGCGTTCTTCGCGCCCGACACCCGCACCTCGCCTTCGAGGGGGATACCACCGTTGATCTGAAGCTTGTCCACTGCTGATGAGCTCGCTGGCCGGAAGGGCCGCTAGTGTAGTGGTTTGAAGCGCCGGTTGTGCGGGGTCGACCCGGCGGCTAACGGTTCTTCCCGGCGAGCTCTTCGGGCGTCAATGCCTCGATCGAGAGGGCGTGGATCTCACGACCGACCAGCGCACCCAGGGTCTTGTAGACCAGCTGGTGCCGTGCGATCGGCCGGAGGCCGGCGAACTGGCTGGAGACGATCCGCGAGGCGAAATGGGTGTTGTCGTCCGACTCGACCAGCACGGTAGCACCGGGTAATCCCGCGCGGATCATGTCCGCGACGCGTTCGGGGGTGATGGGAGCTGTGTTCATGGCGCGAGTTTAAGCGCCCGCGCGTTA
>DATEII010000093.1:0-50487 GCA_035279135.1 Steroidobacteraceae bacterium | reverse complement strand
GCGCGGCCTGCTCGACTTCAAGCAGGGCGAGTCGATCCCGATCGACGAGGTCGAGTCGGTGGAAAGCATCATGAAGCGCTTCAAGACGGGCGCCATGAGCTACGGCTCCATCTCGAAGGAAGCGCACGAGACGCTGGCCATTGCGATGAATCGCATCGGCGGCAAGTCGAACACCGGCGAAGGTGGTGAGGATCCGGATCGCTACCTCCCGATGGAGAACGGCGACTCGAAGAACTCGGCCATCAAGCAGGTGGCGTCGGGACGCTTCGGTGTGACGTCGAACTATCTCGTCAACGCGCGTGAGCTGCAGATCAAGATGGCGCAGGGCGCCAAGCCCGGCGAGGGCGGCCAGCTGCCCGGCACCAAGGTGTATCCGTGGATCGCGAAGACCCGCCACACGACGGCCGGCGTGGGTCTCATCTCGCCGCCGCCGCACCACGACATCTACTCGATCGAGGACCTGGCCGAGCTCATCCACGATCTCAAGAATGCCAATCGCGACGCGCGCATCAGCGTGAAGCTGGTGGCCGAAGTCGGCGTGGGCACGATTGCCGCGGGCGTCGCCAAGGCGCACGCCGATGTCGTGCTGATCTCGGGCTACGACGGTGGCACCGGCGCCTCGCCGCTAACCTCCGTCACGCACGCGGGTCTGCCCTGGGAGCTGGGCCTCGCCGAGACGCACCAGACACTGGTCATCAACAACCTGCGCTCGCGCATCGTGGTGGAGACCGACGGTCAGCTGAAGACCGGCCGCGACGTGGCGATCGCCGCGTTGTTAGGGGCCGAGGAATTCGGCTTCGCGACAGCGCCGCTGGTCACCATCGGCTGCATCATGATGCGCGTGTGCCATCTCAACACCTGCCCCGCGGGTGTGGCCACACAGGATCCGCGCCTGCGCGAGAAGTTCGCCGGCAAGCCCGAGCATGCCGTGAACTTCATGCGCTTCATCGCGCAGCACCTGCGCGAGATCATGGCGCAGCTCGGCTTCCGCAAACTCGAAGACATGGTCGGCCGCGTCGACATGCTCGAGCCGAAAGCCGCCATCGATCACTGGAAGGCCAAGGGCTTCGACTTCTCGAACATCCTGTACGCCCCGGACGCGGGCCCGGAGATCGGCCGCTACGCGACCCAGCAGCAGGACCACGGCATCGACCGATCGCTCGACGTGACCACGCTGCTGAACCTCTGCAAGCCGGCCATCGAGCGCGGCGAGAAGGTGCGCGCCGAGGTCGACGTGCGCAACGTCAACCGCGTGGTGGGCACCATCACCGGCAGCGAGGTCACGAAGAAGTACGGCGCCGCCGGACTTCCCGAGGACACCATCCAGATCAAGTTCAAGGGATCGGCGGGCCAGAGCTTCGGTGCATTCGTGCCCAACGGCATGACGTTCGCGCTCGAAGGCGACGCCAACGACTACTTCGGCAAGGGCCTCTCGGGCGGCAAGCTCGCAGTGTTCCCGAGCCCGAAGGCGACGTTCGCTTCCGAGAACAACATGATCGTCGGCAACGTCGCGCTGTACGGAGCCACCAAGGGCGAAGTGTTCGTGCGCGGCATGGCCGGCGAGCGATTCGCGGTGCGCAACTCGGGCGTGGACACCGTCGTCGAGGCCGTGGGCGACCACGGCTGCGAATACATGACCGGCGGACGCGTCGTCGTGCTCGGCCCCACGGGCCGCAACTTCGCGGCCGGCATGTCGGGCGGCGTCGCCTATCTTCTCGACGAGACCAATGACGCCCTCTCGCGCATCAACACGCAGATGGTCGAAGTCGAACGCGTCGAAGATCCGAAGGAAGCGGACGAACTGCGCGCGCTCATCCGGAAACACGTGGACGCCACGGGCAGCAAGCATGCCGAAGGCATCCTCGCAGCCTGGCCCACCAAGCTGCCGAAGTTCCTGCGCGTGATCCCGAAGGATTACAAGCGCGTGCTCGCCTGCCTCAAACGCGCCCACGACCAGGGATTGTCGGGCGACGAGGCCATCATGGCCGCGTTCGAGGAGAACGCGCGCGACACGTCGCGCGTCGGCGGAAATTGAAAGAAAGAAATAGATAGATGGGAAAGCCAACAGGGTTCATTGAATATCTGCGCGAGCTGCCGGTGGATCGCTCACCGGCGGAGCGCGTGCGCGACTGGAACGAGTTCCACCACCACATGGACGAGAAGCGCCTGCGCCAGCAGGGCGCGCGTTGCATGGACTGCGGTGTGCCGTTCTGCCACACGGGCAAATTGATCTCCGGCATGGCCTCGGGCTGCCCGGTGAACAACCTCATCCCGGAATGGAACGACCTCGTGTTCCGCGGCTTGTGGAAAGAGGCGCTCGAGCGCCTGCATCGCACCAACAATTTCCCCGAGTTCACGGGCCGCGTGTGCCCGGCGCCGTGCGAAGGTTCGTGCGTGCTCGGCATCAACGCGCCGCCGGTCACGATCAAGAACATCGAGAACTCGATCGTCGACAAGGGTTGGGACGAGGGCTGGATCGTGCCCGAGCCGCCCACGGTACGGACCGGCAAGAAAGTTGCCGTCATCGGTTCGGGCCCCGCGGGCCTCGCGGCCGCCGCGCAACTCAACAAGGCCGGTCACCACGTGACCGTGCTCGAGCGCGCCGATCGTCCGGGCGGTTTGCTCACCTACGGCATCCCGAACATGAAGCTCGACAAGCGCGAAGTGGTCGCGCGACGCATTGAGCTCATGGAGAAGGAAGGCATCAAGTTCCTGTGTAACGCCACGGTCGGCGAAAACGTCGAGCCGCAGCTGCTCGTGAAGGACTTCGACGCGACCATCATCTGCACCGGCGCCACGCTGCCGCGCGATCTCAAGGTCGAGGGCCGCGATCTCAACGGCGTGCACTTCGCGATGGATTTCCTCACGGCCTCGACGCAATCCGTGCTCAAGGGCCAGCCCGATGCCACGCCGATCACGGCCAAGGGCAAGGACGTACTGGTGCTCGGCGGTGGTGACACCGGCACCGACTGCGTCGGCACCTCGATCCGCCAGGGCTGCAAGAGCCTGCAGCAGATCGAGATCATGGCCATGCCGCCGATGGATCGCGCCGCGGACAATCCGTGGCCCGAGTGGCCCAAGGTCTACAAGATGGACTACGGCCAGGAAGAGGCCGCGGCCAAGTTCGGTTCCGATCCGCGCGTGTACCTGACCACCGTGAAGAAATTCCTCGGCGACGGCGCCGGCAATCTCACGGGCGTGGTCACGGTCAACATCTCCTGGGAGAAGAACGACAAGGGCCAGTTCACCCCGGTCGAACAGCCCGGCAGCGAGAAAGAACATCCTGCGCAGCTGGTGCTGCTCGCGATGGGTTTCCTCGGTCCCGAGCAGGCGCTGCTCAAGGACCTCAAGGTCGAGGTGGATCCGCGTTCGAACGTGAAGGCCGAGTACGGCAAGTACGCGACCAGCGTGCCCGGCGTGTTCGCCGCGGGCGACGCGCGTCGTGGCCAGTCGCTGGTGGTGTGGGCCATCAACGAAGGCCGCGGTGCGGCGCGCGAGTGCGATCGCTATCTCATGGGCGCGACCGAGCTGCCCTGAGGGCAGCTGCGTTCAACTTCGCTTCGAGCGCAGCGCCGAAGTGCGCCTGCGGAATCGAAGGCGTTGCGCCCATGCTCTTCTCGCGCCGCGCGATCTCCGCACGCGCCGAATCGAACGCGGCGCGCAGTGATGGCGCCGCGGGCAGCGCATTCTTGAAGAACGCTTCGCCGAAGTAGGTCAGGTGACGCCGGTCGTCGCAGCCAAAGGACTTGCGATCCGCGGCCGCGGCGGTGATCACGATGGTGCGCTCGCTGGCGAGCGCGTCGACGAAAGCTCCCGAAAAACACGCCGACACCACCACCACGTGCCACCCGATGCCGGACTCGCGCAGCATGTGCGCCAGGTCCTCGGCACGGATCCGCGTCGGTGCGAGCCCGGCGTTCGTGACCTTGAGCGCGGCATCGCGCTCGCCATGCGATGACAGCGCGAGAAACAGGACGTCCTCCGCGCCCATGACCTTGCCCAGTTTCTGCAGCACATAACGGAGCGTGTGCTCGGTGGCGATGGGCCACGCCTCGACGTCGCGCTGGTCGTTCACGAGTTGCAGCGAGCCATCCCCGGTTCCGAAGATGTCGTCCACCACCCGGGCCGCGAGCGCGATCTCGCGCGCGAACACCTGTTGCCCGCCATACCCCGCGAAGCCCACAAAGTAAGTCTCGGGCACGTCCGGCACCTCCGCGGCGAGCGCGGCAATGTCCGCATCGATGCGTGCCTGCTGATTGAACTGCACGCGGGCCATGCGGGCCCAGTCGCCGTCCGCGCCCTGGGCCAGGTGCATCTTTTCATCGGCGCGCACCCAGAGACTCGGGTTCACGTGTAGATAGTCGGTGCCGGCCACGAAGGCGAGAGTCGCGATGGCGCCCACCGATACCGCCAGGTGCTGGAACCTGCCCGTGAGCGTGCGCAGCGCGCAGGAAAAGTACGCCAGTGCGTAGACCCCCACGGCGGCCATCAGCAGGTACAGCCAGGCGCTCACGAGCTTCTGGGACGCCAGCGACGTGGCCATGGCGAGCGGCAGCGCCGCGAGCGTGATCAGCAGGGCCTGCCGGTATCCAACCGCGGGCCGCGACAGCCTCGCCAGCAGCCAGGCGAGCGCGCCGGCGCCTGCCGCAATGAAGGTCAGGTCCGGGAGCCGATGCCACGAAAGCGCCAGCGCGCGTGCCCGCAGCGGGGGCTCGATGCACACCCACAGGAGCAGCAGTCCCGCGCCGAGCAGCGCGATGGTGAGCTCCCGCGCCGGGAGTCGACGCGGATCAATGCGGCGCAGGAACGCGAGTCGCAGCAGCGCGGCGAATTCGCGTGGCGGTGAATCGTTCGTCCTGGCGTCGTCGTCGGCGGCTGGCATGCGCGAAGCAGACAACAGCCGCGGACGTCGCACATTGAGACGCCTGTACCTGTGTTGGTGAGATGCGGAAACCCCCGCATGGGGCCCCTGCTGACATTTCGGAGAGCTACAGTTCGATCAAGGAGGCTGACGGGCCTGCGTGGCATTGAGGGAGTCGAGCTTTTGCTCCATGAGCTCACCGAACCAGGACTGCGGGTTGGACGCCCGCTCGCGTTCGGCTTTTTCGCGCGAGGAGATTTCGCGTTTGGCGGACTCGAATGCCTGGCGCAGTGTGGGCGCATCCGGCAGCGCATCGCGATAGAAGGCTTCGCCGAAATACGTGAGCTCGCTGTCCGCTCCACAGCCGAACGAGGGCCGGTTCTTCGCCGCGGCCGTGATCAGGATGGTGTGATCATCCGCCAGCGGCTTGATGAAGCTGCCGGCGTAACACGCCGAGACCACGATCACGCGCCAGCGGATGCCGGCTTCGTCCAGCATGGCCGCGAGGTCCGTCGCCGAGAGTGCGTCGGGTCGCATGCCCGCATTCGAGATGGCGATGGTCGCGTCCTTCCAGCCGTGCGACGACAGCGCCAGGAACAACACGTCGTCATCGTCCATGACCCTGCCGAGCGCCTTGAGTGCGTAGCGCAGCGCGGCGACGGACGCCAGCGGATAGGACTCGAGATCACGCTGGTCATTCACCAGCATCAGCGAGCGGTCCGCGAGTCCGAATCGCGCGCCGAAACGCTGCCCGGCGAGCTGGATTTCCTGCGCGAACACGCGCTCCTCGCCCACGCCCGCGAAGCCGAGGAAATAACCTCGTGGGCCGGGAGGCGAGTGTTCGGAGATCGCGCGTACCTTGGCATCGATCATCGCCGGCTGACGATCCACGAGCTCCGGCGGGATGATGCGCGGCGCAGGATCTTCCGCGCGTGCCACCACGGCCAGCAATGCGGCAGCCGCCGCGATCAACATTCGAAAAGAACGCACGCCACGAGTGTGGCACGTGGCGTGTGAAAGTTCCGGGCCCCGCAAATCGAACGGCCGACGAGCCGGCGCGAGGTCGCATGGCAAAACGTGCGCCGCCAGCAGCGCGGATTCCCGGGTCGCTTCCGTGCCACCTAACTACAGGTGGTGTGGGAGGGCGCCGACACGGAAAAACCGCCGGCCAGGGAGGCTTGATCCCAAGCGCTTGTTCGGTAAGGAATTCCGCTGCAGAATGCGCGGCGTCCGCGCGTCCGATAACCAGAATCAGGGAGAACAATCCATGACCGTGCTCGCCGCGCTCTGGCTGCCCATCCTGTTAGGCGCCGTATTCGTGTTCATCATCAGCTCCATCATCCACATGGCGCCGCTCTGGCACCGCAACGACTTCCCGCAGCTGCCCGACGAGAACAGGGCGCGCGCGGCCATCGGCGCGCTGCAGGTGCCGCCCGGTGAATACATGTTGCCCCGCTGCAGGACCAACGCGGAAATGCGCTCGCCCGAGTTCCTGCAGAAGCTGGCCGAGGGCCCGGTGTGGATCATCACCGTGCGACCGAACGGCAACTGGGGCATGGGCAAGGCGCTGCTGCAGTGGTTCCTGTACATCGTGGTCATCGCGTTCTTCGCGGCCTACGTGACCGCGATCGCGCTGCCGCCGGGCACTCACTACCTGACGGTATTCCGCGTGGTCGGCACCGTGGCGTTCATGGCGTTTTCACTGGGCCTCGCGCACGACTCCATCTGGTACGCGCGCCAGTGGAGCACGACCCTCAAGCTCGCCTTCGATGGATTGATCTATGCACTGGTGCTGGCCGGCACCTTCGGCTGGCTCTGGCCCAAGGTGTAAATGGGGGCAGCCCCCATTTGCTAGGAAACGGGGGCAGCCCCCTTTTGCTAGGAAACGGGGGCTGCCCCCGTTTTGATGTGCACTGCGCGGACGCAGATCAGGACGCAGAAGAACACGAGCACGGCGGAAACGAGGTAAGGCGCGCCCGGGAATTGGATGGGTGCTCCCGCCTCGGAGTAGTAGCGGAACAGCTGCGTCATGAAGATCGGCGACAACACGGCCGCGATGCTGTTGATGCTGGCGACGCCGCCCTGCAGCTCGCCCTGCGCCGACGGGCCGACCTGCTTCGACATCACGCTCTGCACCGCGGGGTTGGCGATGCCGCCCAGCGAGCCGATCGCGATCGCCGCGTAGATCATCCAGCCCTGGGTCGCGAACGCGTACCCCAGGAAGCCCGTCGCCATGAGCAGGAATCCGACGATGATCGCGCGGCGTTCGCCGATGCGCGGCACGATGAGCCCGGTCAAACCACCCATGACGATCACCGTCATGACGCCCACGAAGGTGAGCGACCAGCCCATCTGCGACGTGCTCCAGCCGAACTGGTACTGCGTGTAATACATCCACACGGCTGGCAGCGAATCGTGCGCCACCTGGTAGAGGAACACCGCGAACAGCAATCCCGCCACGGTAGGTAGATGCGTGAGGCTCTTGAACGCGCCGAACGGATTGGCGCGCACCCACTCGAACCTGCGCCGCTGTTCGGGCGGCAGCGACTCCGGCAGCACGAAGTACCCGAACACCACGTTCGCCAGTGCCAGCGCGGCCGCCACGAAGAACGGCGCGCGCGGATCGATGTGCTCAGCGAGCGGCCCGCCGATCGCGGGTCCCAGCGTGAACCCGAAACCCCACGCGGCGCCGATGAACCCGAAGTTGCGCGCGCGGTTCTCGTCGTTGCTGATGTCGCCGATGTACGCACCGGCCGCGGCGAACGAGGCTCCGAAGACGCCCGCCACCGCACGCCCGATGAACAGCCAGGTCATGCTGGGCGCCAGGCCCGTGAGCAGGAAATCCACACCGAACGCAGCCAGTGACGCCAGCAGCACCGGCCGGCGGCCGAAGCGATCGCTCAAATTTCCGAAGATCGGCGCCATGAAGAACTGCAGCAGCGCGTACACCGCCATCAGGTAACCGCCCCAGCTCGCGGCGTGCGCGACGGTGTCTCCGGTGAGCTGCATGATTACCGCGGGCATCGACGGGATGATGATTCCGAACCCGACGCTGTCGATGAATACCGACAGCAGCACGAAGGTGAGGGCGGCGCGGGACGAGGTCAAAAAGCAGCTTCCGGTGGGCGGCGAAAAGGCCGCGCATTGTCCGGCATATGTCCCATCACGTGCTAGTCTGCCGCTGCATCCGAAGGCGCCCACGGCACGTAGGACTCCCCATGGACCGGAACGAAACCCTGCCGCCCGAGATCGAGCTCGCACAGCTGCTGCAACGCTGTGCCGCGCACGATTCGGCCGCGTTCCGGCTGCTCTACGACAAGACTTCGCCCATCCTGTTCGCGCGCCTGCTGCGCATGTTGCGCCGGCGGAGCGTGGCCGAAGAGGCGCTGCAGGACGTCTACGTGCGCATCTGGGAGCGCGCCGCGCAGTACGAGATGGGCCGCGGTCGCGCGCTCGCGTGGATGGTGACCATCGCGCGTTACTGCGCCATCGACCTCATGCGCCGCGAGCGCCTGACGCTGGTCGGTGACGATGCGCTCGCCGACGTCGCGGATGAATCCGGCGGCGACCCGGTGCTCGACAAGCCTAACAACTTCGACCTGTGCATCGGCCAGCTGCCGGAGCACACGCGCAACTGCCTGACGCTGGCCTTCGTCGAAGGCCGCTCGCACGACGAGATCGCGCGGCTCACCTCGAATCCGCTCGGCAGCGTGAAGAGCTGGATCCGCCGCGGCCTCATGAGCCTCAAGGCCTGTCTCACGGCCGAGGGGCAAACCGCTTGAAATCCGGCAATCGCGAGCTCGTCGATCGCCTGGCCGCGGAATACGTCCTCGGTACTTTGCGCGGCCGCGCGCGCCGGCGCTTCGAACGCTGGCTGGTGTCGCCGCAGGTGGGGGATATCGTGAAAGGCTGGGAAGAACGGCTCGCGGGCCTGGAACCGCGCCTCGACAAGGTGACGCCGCCGGCCGCGGTGTGGCGCGGCATCGAGAACCGGCTGGCGCTGGGCCGCAAGCCGGCGACGCGCTGGCTCGCCATCGCGGCCTCGCTGATCTTCGTCGCCATCATCGGGTTCTACGCGCTGCGCCAGCCGCCGGAGCTGCTCGCCACGCAGAAGGCCGTGATCCAGGAGAACGCGCAGACTATCTACTGGAGCGTCGAGCTGCTCGGCGACAACCAGGAACTGGCCGTGCACGTGCAGACGGCGCATGCGCTCGAAGCCGGCAAGGCGCTCGAGCTCTGGGTGCTGCCCGCGCCCGGCGTGAACAACGGGCAGCCCGTGTCGCTCGGCCTGCTGCCCGCGAGCGGCGCGGAGCGCCGCGCGCTGACGCCCGCGCAACGTGCCGCGCTCGCGGGAGCGCGGCAGCTTGCGGTCAGTCTCGAGCCCGCCGGAGGGTCTCCGACAGGCCTCCCGACCGGCCCCGTCCTGCACGTGGCGAGCCTCTCTCCGGCCTGAGATTTCCCGCCTCGCGGCCGCCCTACAGGGCGGTGTGAAACCGTTCTCAATCCGGCACTTACGGGCGACCTCATTATGAGAGCCAGTGCCGCCGCATCGCAGCGCGCCTGCCTAAAGTCAAGTCCATGAGAGTGCCGTCGAGTCGCGGCATCCGCGGCCTCAGATCCGCATGGGGTCGCGGATGCCTTTTTGTTTTGGCTGCCTGCGCGCTGCTGGGTGCGCGCGACGCGGGCGCCCAGACCATCACGCGGTTCGTGCGCGATACCGGCAACATCAATTTCGTCACCACTGGCGGCTCGCTGCGCAGTGCGCCGAACGTCACCAACGCCTGCACGATCAACACCACCAGCACGCAGGCGCTCTCGGGCATTCCCGCGTCGCGTACCGTACGCAAGGCGTACCTGTACTGGGGCGCCTCCGGAAACACGGCCGACACCACCGTCACGCTGAACGGCAACAACGTCACCGCGTCGCGCACTTTCACGCGCACCTTCAACAACGGCACTGCGTTCAACTATTTCGGCGGCTTCGCCGACGTCACCACGCTGGTGTCCGGCAATGGCAGCTACACCTTCGGCGGCCTCACGGTCGCCAACGGCACGCCCTGGTGCACATCGCAGGCCGTCGTTGGCGGCTGGGCGCTCATCGTGATCTACGAGGGCGCGGGCGAACGCCTGCGTGCGATCAACCTCTACGACGGCCTCGACTACTTCTACGGCAGCCAGGTCACGCAGACGCCCGACGGCTTCCGCGTGCCGTCCACCAACATCGACGGCCGCATCGCGGTGTTCACGCTCGAAGGCGACCCGCAGAACTCCAACGCGCAGAACGGCTTCAGCGAGTCGCTGCGCTTCAACGGCACGTCGCTCAATGACGGCCTGGTGCCCGCCGACAGCGACCCGACCAACCAGCAGTTCGACGGCACCATCAACACGGCCGGCGCGCCGGCCAACGTGCAGAGCTACGGCATCGACGTCGACCAGTACGACGTGAGCTCGCTGCTGAGCGCAGGCCAGACCAGCGCCACGACTGTCTACTCCTCGGGCGATGACCTGGTGCTGCTCATGGCGCAGATCGTCAGCGCCACCTCGGACCCGGCCGTGAACCTCGGCGTGACGCTGAGCCACTCGGGGACTTTCGTCGCGGGGCAGACGGGCCAGTACGCGATCACGGTCTCGAATGCCGCTGGCGTCGAGCGTGAGGACAACACGGTCACCGTCACGGATACGCTGCCCACGGGTTTTTCGTACGCGTCGGCCAGCGGCACCGGCTGGAGCTGCAGCGCCGCGGGGCAGGTGGTGACCTGCACCCATGCGCCGACCCTGAACGCCGGCGCTTCCTTCCCGACGCTCACGCTGACCGTGAACGTGACCGAGAACGCCGCGGCCAGCAGCACGAACAGCGTCACGGTGAGCACGCCGAGCTTCGATTCGAACGCCACCAACAACACGGCGACGGACGTGACGGCCGTGGCCTTCCCGAACCTGTCCACGTCCACCAAGACGGTGCAGGACCTCAACGGCGGCGACGCCGCGCCCGGCGATACGCTGCGTTACACGATCACGCTCACCGAGAGCGGCGGCCGCGCCACGACCGGCGTCAGCGTGACCGATCACATCCCGGCCAATGCCACGTTCGCGAGCTTCGTGTCCATTCCTGCGGGCGCGACCAGCTCCTTCTCGCCACCGCCCAACGGCGACAACGACAAGGGCGTGATCTCGGTGAGCGGCATCAGCGTGGCCGCGAATGCCAGCGTGACCGTGGTGTTCAACGTTACGGTGGACAATGTCTCCGCGGGCGCGCTCATCGACAACACCGCCACGGTGAACAATCCGAACGGCCCGGATGCCACGCCCGCGGCGCCTACCATCACCGTGCTCGCCAACTCGGTGCCGGGCAGCGGCACCAAGCAGCTGTATCTCTGGAGCACCAACCAGCGGCTGTCACGCACGCGGCCGACCGGGTCGCATGCCGCGCTGAGCCTCGACGAAGGTGACACGCAGACTTTCGTGTTGAATCCCGCGCTTCAGACCGCACTCACGCTGAACTCCGGCGCCTTCAACGTGAACCTGCTGCTGGCGCGCACCGGCTCGACCGGCAATACCTCGCGCACCGTGCGCGCCACACTGAGCAATTCGGCGCTCGGCACCATCGGCACGACCCAGCTCTCGCTGACCTCGTCGACTTCGACGATGTACAGCTTCGTGCTCAACACGGCGGGCATCAGCGCGCCGGTGGGTTCGACCTTCTCGCTGGCGGTGACCAACCTCAGCACCGGCAGCGGCACGCGCTCCGTGAGCCTCACGCCGTACTCGGGGACCAACTACTCACGCATCGAGCTCAACAGCGCCACGGTCATCAACGTCAACAGCGTCCAGACCTGGACACAAGCCTGGAACACGGGCGCGCAGCAGGCCACGTGGAACCCGGGCAATACGCTGTACGTGCGGGCCACGGTCAGCGATCCGTTCGGCAGCTTCGACATCTCCGGCGCCACCATCAGCATCATCGACGCGGGCGGCAACACGCTCGTGGCGAACCAGGCGATGACCGCGCAGGGCGCAGCTGCCGGCTGCGGCCTCACGACCTCCGCGACTTGCGTGCTGCAGTACCCGTACACCGTGCCGGCCTCACCGGTGTATGGCAGCTGGACCGTGCGCGTCACCGCGAACGAAGGCGTGGAAGGCGTCACCGACGTGGGCGTGGGTACCTTCACCGTCGCGGCGCTCATGCCGTCGCTGACCATGCTCAAGACGTCGACCGTGCTCTCCGATCCGACGGGCAGCGCCAGGCCGAAACGTATTCCGATGGCGGTAGTTCGATACGACATCTCGGTGACCAACTCCGGCGCCGGCGCCGTCGACGCCGACACCCTGGTGATCACCGACCCCGTGCCTGCGAACACCACGCTGTACGTCGGCGGCGGGACGCCCGTGGTGTTCATCAATGGGTCACCGGCGAGTGGTCTCAGTTACAACTATGTGACACACGTGAGTTACTCGTCGTCGGGCGCCGGCGGTCCGTGGAATTACACACCGGTGCCCGACGCCAACGGGTTCGATGCCGCCGTGCGTGCCATTCGCATTGCGCCGGCCGGATCCATGAGCGCGGCCAGCGGCGGGAATAATCCGAGCTTCACGATCCAGTTCCAGGTGCGGATCAACTGACCCTCTGCACCGGATCGAAGCGATTTCGATCGCGATGCACCCAAGCTGGGATTCTGGACACCCTGTCAGCGACTGAACCGCCGTTCCGGCGGCCTGGAGGGCAGTCCGCCGTTGGCACGCCGATTGCTTTATCCAGTCTGTCTGCGGAATGTTCTCCTCCCCCCTCGTGAGACGTTTTTGCTGGACAGACGCGTGCAGGTACGGAAGGGCCTGCACGCGTTTTTTTTGGGGACACTCCCCGTTTGCTGGCAAATGGGGCCGCACCTGACGCCGCACGTAATCCCGTCTGACGCGACGCCGCAGGATGTGGAACTACATTCCTCCACCATGCGCACACTCCTCGTCGCCTCGCTGCTCGCCGTTTCCACATTGGCAACCGCCGCCAGCCAACGCGCCCTGGAGAAGGCGGCCAACGATGACCAACTACTGGCCGCCGCTGGCGTGGAGCCCGAACGCGCCCAGGTGCGCACCACCTGCTCGGCGGCCGTCGTCGACACCGACGAGCGCCCGAACTTCTTCAACTGCGTTTACGTCCAGACCCCGCAGGCGGTGAACATCCTCACGCTCGAGGGCGGTTACCTGATGTCCGAGCAGCAGCTGACCCTGGCCAGCATGGACGGCGTGGCACTGCAGAATTCCGGCAAATACACCCAGCTGCAGATCTTCAGCGGCCACAAGGTGACCGCGCTCTACATCTACAACGACTCGTGGATCGACAAGGAACAGACCGAGGCCGTGTACAACTGGCTGGTCAGCCGCGGCGTGCAGCGCCGGGAGCCCAGGGCCTGGCTCGGGCCCTAATGGGGACATTCCTCGTTTTCTAGCAAACGGGGACAAACCTCGTTTTGCGTGGACGGCCGAAGGGCTGAAGTGACTGCTCGATTCCCAACGCCTTCGCTTGTTCAGTGACCCAGCGGTGTTCACCGAACGGCCGCTGTCGATTCACGCAGGTCCGTATTTCTTCCAGCTCTGCTGAGGTCTGCGGTTCATTGACCAAGTGCCGCCAATAACTGGGAAGCGCTACCGGCGAGTCGTAAATGCCAACCGGCGGATTTCGCGCAGTACGCCAGGCAAGGCTTCCCCATTTCCAGTCTTCGGCGCGCTCGACCAATTTGGCGCGCAAAGCATTTCTCTCCACGTAGCGCATCACCGTCAGCAGGTGATGATCCTGCTGGATCAGGAACGCTTTGAATCGGCCTTGCCACAATCGGCCTGTCGATTCGTACTTGGCGTGATGCCAGCGGACGTGTGTCGTGAACGTCCACTGCATCCACTTGCTGAGGTCTGTCGCAGACCGCGGCCTCACCACCAGGTGGAAATGATTCGGCATCAAGCAGGCTGCGAGAACCGGGATGTGGACCCGCTGTTGTGCCATGTGAATCAACGCCAGGAACTGCTCGTAATCTGCAGCTGTGTGGAATATCCGCGCCTTCTTGTTGCTGCGATTGAGAACATGGTAGCAGTAGTTGGCGACGATGAACCGGGCCGTCCGTGGCATGCGGTGAAGTTAGACCAATCGCACCGACGGCGGCGCTCGCAAATCGGGCGCGAGCATCCAGATAGGCCTCACCTGCGGCTCAGCCGAGCATCACTCTGTCCCCGTTTGCTAGGAAACGAGGAATGTCCCCATTACCGCTTCGGGTGAAAGCGGTAGAACACCATGTACTCGCCTTCGCCCGGATCGGCCTCCACGCACCAGCCGTCATCCTTCTTGCTGCGATACAGGTTTTCGGCGAGCCAGCCGACCACCGGCGTGCGCTTGAGCTCGGGCGTGAGGATGCGCGTGCGCACGTCGCTGTAACGCGGCCAGGTCACGGGCACGAGGCCGGGCTTGAGATCGAGGAAATCGAAGCTCTCGATGTTGTCGGGCTTGCGATTGCGCTTGCGCGACTTCTCGGCGAGCAGCAGGTTGAGCGTGTGCGGGATTTCGAGCGGCGCGGCCGTGGCGATCGGGCGCTCGTGGGCATCGTCGCCTGCGCGCGCGAACGGCACCACGGCCACCAGCGCCAGCGCCGCGATGACTGTGCGATTCAACGTGCGGCCCTCGCGGACCATCGAACCACCTCGTTTCCGGACGACGCGAACAGGTTAGGAGTCGTCGCGCCGCGCACGCAATAGATGGGCACCGATATCGGTACAAACCGTGCGAAGGGCCCGCGGATCGCCAACTCGCGCCGGGATATTGTCGGATTGCCGCCGGTCGGGGGTCATAATGTGCCCGAATGTGGGCCATGCGCCGGCACCTTGATGTGCTTCTCGCTGGCGTTTCTTGCGTGCCAACGCAACGCGGCGTAGCGTCCGGGCTAACAACTCGAGGTGGCCCATGGCGAAAGTCCCCGTGATCGAGTCCCCCTGTCCCGTCGTCGGCAAGGGCTTGCCCGCGGGCGCGACCGAGCACTGCACGCTCTGCGACCGCAGCGTCCACAATCTCGATCGCATGTCGGCCGGCCAGCGCCGCGAATTCATGCGTTCGTGCAGCGGCAAGGTCTGCGTGGCCTACACCGTGAAGATTCCCGTGCGCCACCGCGGCCTGGTGGCCGCATCGATCGCGGCCGCCGCGCTGGTATCGTTGCCCGCGGCGGCGGAAGATCCGGCGCCGCAGGCGGAGCCGCCTGCCGGCGCGATGTCGCCGGCCACGCCCGATCAATACCCGCACTGCGACGACTACTATGAAGAGATCCTGGTGGGCGGCGTCTCGCACGGCGACCAGGCGGAATGGACCGATGACGGCAAGGATGCACCGCCCGAGCTTCCCACCATCGAAGACGACGGCCGCTAGTTAGTCGCCACCTTGCGCGGTACCACGCGGGCCGCGGCTTCCAGCGTGAGCTCGCGTGACAGCGTGATGCCGTCGAAGTGATTCGACGGGTTGCCGTCGTAACTCACCGCGAACGCGAGATGCGTGCTGTCGAAGCTGCCGATGGCGGCATCGAAGCTCTGCCAGCCGCTGCCGGTCCAGGCCTGCACCCAGGCATGCGGCACGAACACGTGGCGGTGTCCTTCGAAGTGACGCGCATAGACACGCCCGATGGCGATGCGCGTGGGTACGTCCGCCGCGCGGCCCAGGGCCGCGAGCAGCACCGCAAACTCCGTGCAATCGCCGCGCCGCGTGCGCAGCGCGTCCAGCGCCGTGCCGTACCCCAGCATGTCGATCTGCGTGCCCATGTGCCGCCGGACGAAATCCGCGAGCCGGCGCATCTTCACCGCGGGCTCGCCATCTCCGGCGAGCCGGCGCGCGCGCTTCGCAAGCTCCGGATCCCCGGCCTGCAGCCATTGCGTGGGCTCGAGTGCGCGGCGGCGCAGGTCATCGTCGAGCGCCGCGGCGTCGAGCGGACAGCTCGCGCACACCTGGATCCAGGTAGTTTGGCCGTCGATCCAGGTGCGCTGGCCGGCGCCCGCCGGCAGCGCGGCCGCATTGCCGTGGTTGTCGAAGCGATAACGGATCTTCTGGTCCATGTCACGCGACGGAATGCGATACGGTGATTTCTGCAGCAGTGCCGACACGTGGTCGAACGCCAGGTCCGGCTGCTGGGCCTCGGCTTCGGTGGCATCGGAACGCACCAGCTGGAATGCGCCCAGCGACATGACCTCGTGCACGACGTTGCCGGACGCATCCACGCGCAACACGGAACCGGTAGTGGCGCGAGAGGAGTACACGCGGCGCTCGACGTTCTCGCCGGACGCGCGCGATACGGCGGCGAGCTCCACCGCCACGACCTCGAGCTTCACCGGGTCCCAGGTCCTGTAGCGCAGCGGCGCGCGGTGATCGCCGCGCCCCACCGCGGAAAGCCATTCGCGCGCGAACTCGTCCGACTTGAGCCCGCGCGCCGCGCCAGCCAGCCGACGGTTGACGGCCGCACGGCCCGTGCCGTGGCTCAACTCGAGATCATCGCCCATCGCGCGCACTTCGACGCGGGAGTGGCCTTCGCTGGCTTCGACTTCTCGGAGCAGGCGACGCAGGGATCCATCGGCGCTGCTCTCGGTGTTCAACTGCACGCGATAACGCACGCGACGGCCTTGTTTGCCGAGCCGGACCTCGAGGCGCTCCGTCTCGATGATCGTGGATTCGCCGGCGCTGCGTTGGATCAGCACGTGTCCGACCTTGGACTCACCGGCGCGGACGACCTGCCATCGATCGGCATCCGCGTGCGCGGGCATGGCGATCAGCGCCGCGATCAACGCCGCGATTCGTGCCTGCACAGGCGTCCCCCTTACACGTACACTGCGGCGCACTCTATGCGAAGTCGCGAATGACCGTCGACGAATCCATCAACGCGTGGCTCGCACCCATCGCCGACTGGTTCGGCAAGGTGGTGTTCTACTCGGTGCCCCTCGGCGGCGCGGAACTGCCGCTCATCCTGGCCTGGCTCATCATGGGCGGTATCGTCTGCACGCTGGCGTTCCGCTTCGTGAACCTGCGCGGCTTCCGCCACTCGATGCGCGTGATTCGCGGCGACTACTCGAACCAGGATCACCCCGGCGAAGCTTCGCCGTTCCAGGCGTTATCCACCGCGGTGTCGGGCACGGTGGGCCTGGGCTCGATCGGCGGCGTCGCCGTTGCGGTCTCGCTCGGCGGCCCGGGCGCCGCGTTCTGGATGATGGTCGCGGGCTTCCTCGGCATGAGCACCAAGTTCGCCGAGGTCACGCTGGCCGTGAAATACCGACTGGTGAGGCCCGACGGCACGGTCTCGGGCGGCGCGATGTACTACGTGCCGGAAGCACTGCGGCGCGTCGGCCTGCCGCGCGTCGGCAAATTCCTTGCGGGATTCTTCTGCGTGGGAGCCGTGGGTGCCTCGCTCACCATCTTCCAGGTGCAGCAGTCGTACACGCAGCTCAATGCGGTCACGGGCTTCGATCAGGCCTGGCTGTTCGGCCTCATCGTCGCGGTCTGGATCGGAATCGTGTTGTTCGGCGGCGTGAAGCGCATCGTGAAGTGGACCGACAAGCTCTCGCCGTTCATGTGCCTGCTGTACGTCGCGGCCTGCCTCGTGGTCCTCGGGGCTAACTACGCCAACCTGCCGGGCGCGCTCGCGACCATCTTCCACGACGCCTTCGCGCCGAACGCCGTGACCGGCGGCGTGGTCGGCGCGCTGATCCAGGGTTTCCGCCGCGCCTCGTTCGCCAACGAGGCGGGCATCGGTTCCGCACCCATGGCGCACGCCACGGTGCGCACGCGCGAGCCCATGTCGCAGGGTTTCGCCGCGCTCATGGAACCCTTCCTCGACACCATCATCATCTGCCTGCTCACCGCGCTCGTCGTCGTGGTCAGCGGCGTGTACCTCGACAGCCCCAACAAGGGCATCGCGCTGACTTCCGATGCGTTCGCGACCGTGGTGCCCTGGTTCCCCGTCGTGCTGGCCGTGGTCGCCATCCTGTTCGCGCTGAGCACCGTGCTGTCGTGGGGCTATTACGGCGAACAAGCCTGGACCTGGCTGTTCAGCGGCGCGAAACCCAGCCGCGTGGCCTACCGCCTGTTCCTGTGCTCGGTGTTGTTCGTCGCGCCGACATTGAGCATCGAGCAGGTGGTCAACATCGTGGACTCGCTGAATTTCAGCATGGCGATCCCGAACCTGATCGCCGTCTACCTGATGATCCCGGAGCTGCGTGCCGATCTCGCGGCCTACTGGGAGCGCGTGGTGAAGAAGGAGAGGAAGATTGAAGCGCAGTAATTACCTGTGGAGCCTCGCCATCGTCTACGCCATCTGGTGGGCGCTCATGGCCATCTCACCGAACGACCGCTCGGACTGGCTGCTGGAAAACGTGCTGGTGTTCGCCGCCGTGGGCGTGCTGGTTTACACCCACAAGGCATTCCCGCTGTCGCGCGTCTCGTATACCTGCATCTTCGTGTTCCTCGCGCTGCACGCGCTGGGCGCCCACTACACCTACGCCGAGGTGCCATACCAGGACTGGCTGCCCTTCCTCGCCGGCGGACGCAACCAGTTCGATCGCCTGGTGCACTTCTCGTATGGCCTGCTGCTCGCGTACCCGATCCGCGAAATGTTCCTGCGCATCGGCAACGTGCGCGGCTTCTGGGGATACTTTTTGCCGCTGGACCTCACCATGTCCACTTCCATGCTCTACGAGCTCATCGAGTGGGGCGCGGCCGAGGCGTTTGGCGGTGATCTCGGTGCCGCCTACCTGGGCACGCAGGGCGACGTCTGGGATGCGCACAAGGACATGGCGCTGGCGTCCCTCGGTGCGTTGATCGCGATGCTGATCACCGCGGCAGTGAACCGGCGCATGCAGCGCGACTTCGCGAACGAGTGGGCGGAGAGCATCCGCGTGAAACGCAAGAAGCCGCTGGGCGAAGACGCAATCGTCAAATCGATCTGACGAATCGGCCGCGCGGCCCGATCAGTGCGATCAATGCACCGTCGGGCCCGGCGGCGGGGCCTCGCCAGGCTCGCGGTCGAGCGGGAACGAAGGAAGGTGCGGGCGCCGGGCGGGCTGCTCGACCTCCCGGATCTGTACGCGCGTGCGCTCGAACTCGCGGTGCAGGTCCTCGAGGGTCGGTCGCTTCGGCTGCTTGTGGCTCATCTCTATCTACTCGTCAAGGCCTTCAGTCTCGCCTGCGAGAGCGCGTACACGCTGCTCGCCTGGATCACGCCCTTGCGCGGGCGCTGCACGTGCGCGTAGTAATCGCGCGCGGATTCCGCATCGCCATACGCCTCGGCCACCAGGCCGAAGCCATACCACGCCGAATCATCCGGCTCGGCGATGCCCACCTGTTCCATGCCCTTGAGCAGCAGGTCGCGCGCCTCGCGTGGCTTGCCGCTCGCGGCATAGACGCAGGCCAGCGTGTGGTTGATGGCGAGGCTGCGACCCTGCGTCTCGTCGTACGCCATGCGTGCGGCCTCGACGGCCTGCTCGGGCACGGGTTGCTTGAGCAGCGAGGTCCACGCGTACTGGTTGTAGTCGGAGGCGGTGGCGCGGCCGCTGTCGATCAGCGGCTGCATGATCACGGGGATCTCGCCGAACGAACCGCGCGCCTCGGCGCGATGCACGAGCATCTCGCGCGCGATGGAATCATCGGGCAGGCGCGCGAGCCGGTCGCGCGAGGCGACTTCGACCGTGTCCCACTGCTTGAGCTGGATTCCCGCCCACTGCTGGTAGCGGAAGGCGAGTGACGATGTGGGCACCGCGGTGACCAGTCGCTGCGCGACAGACTGCAGGTCCGCCCAGCGATCGAGCTCGAGGTACACCTTGCCCAGCGCGAGATCCAGGCTGAGCCGATCGGTGGCACTCAGCGCGTTCTCGTCCACGGACGAGAGCAGCGGCAACGCGCGATCGCCCATGGCGCAGTCGGCCAGCAGCAGCGCGGTGGCGAGCCTCGCGCGCGCAAGGTCGGTCCCGACGCCCACCGTCCAGGCGCGCGCGAACGCAGGGCCTTCGAGCGGATCCTCGGTGTTCGCGGGACGCAGCTCGAGCCGCGCCCAATCGAGCCAGCGACGTGCGCCGTCGAGGTCATTGCCCTCGATGCGTTCCAGCGCCATCAGTGCCAGCGGCCCGACCAGCGGCGCGACGGTCAGCAGGCGATAACCGCCGTCTTCCTTGACCACGTAGAAACTCTGCGTGTCGCCAGCCGCGCGCAGCTGCACGCGATAACCCAGCGCATCGTCGCCTTCGACATTCACGCGCACGTTGCTGGCCAGCAGATCCGCGCCCACCTCGAAAGGCAGCTCCTGGCGCGTGAGTCCATTGATCATGAGGCGCTGCGCGCGCTCGAAGTCATTGTTGTCCGCGGTGCTGCGGCGGCTCAGCAAGGCGCGGAATGCGGCACGATCCTGGCCCGGCGCGAGCAGCTCGCCGAACGAGCGCAGCACCACGCCCTTCGGATCCACGGGCTGGATGGCGCGTGCATCGACCTTCTGCGTCTTGCGCAACAGCGCGATGCGCTGCGTGTTCGCGGCGGTCGTGGTCTGGCCACGCGTGCTCGCCTCGATGAGATCGGCGGCCGCCTGGTACTCGCGCAACCGCGTGAGGATGTTGCCCGCGCTCGCCAGTGCCGAGCGGCGGTCCTGCTCGCTGCTGACCAGCGAACGCGACGCCTCGATGGCCGCGGCACCGCCGCGCTCGGCGGCGATGGTCGTGATCAGCAGCGCGCGCTGGGTGAGACTCGGCCCCGCCTGGCGCAGCGTCTCGCGCAGATCGGCATAGCGGTGCGCATAGAGCAGCGCGTAATACAGGTTGTTCGCGTAGTCATCGCTGCGCGCTTCCTGCTCGCTGAGCAGTTTGCGGCGCGCCTGGTACTCGACGATGGCTTCGTCGAGATCCGCCTCGGCCGAGTAACGCACGCCGTTGCGATCGTGCTCGAGCAGCACCGCGAGATCCGCGGTGATGTCCGTGTTGGTGGGATCGAGCTCGCGCGCCTTGCGATAGGCCGCGATCGAGCCCGCGCGGTCGAAGCCTTCGCCGAAGCGGCGGCCGACGGCGTCGTGCTGCAACGTCCAGCCCAGCGTCTTCCAGGCCAGCGCGAGCTTGGGCTCGAGCCTGGTGGCCGCGAGCGCTTCACGCTGCGCGCGCGCGCCGAGTCCGGCCTCGAGCAGCGCCGAGGCATTGCGCAGCCGGTGCACGGCCTTGCGCGGATATTTCCCGACCAGCGCTTCGTTGGCCTGCAGTGCGCCCTTGAAGTCGCCTTCGCCGCGCAGCGCGACGCCGACCTGGTCGAACGCGATGAGCTGCGTCTCGGCGGCGTTGAGCTCGCGCAGGGCTTTCACCAGCGCGTCGGTCTCGGCGGGCGTGTAACGACCCTTGATCGTGTCGAAGCGCCAGGTGGCGTGCACGGCGCCATCCGCGGTCACGTTGAACTCGGACACCAGCTGCGCGGGGCCGAGGGTCAGCACATTGTTGGCGGGCAGCGCGCGCGGCTGGAACCCCGGCGGCGGCTGGATGCGGTAGTGCCACTCGGTCACGAACGGATTGAAGACCACGTCCGTCGTGCGCTTGTCCGGCGTCTCTTCGGTCTCATCGACGCGCGAATCGAAATACTCCGGCAGCCGCGCCGTGATGTTGGCCACGTTGATGCCCACGGCCGCGGTCTCGAGATCCGTGAATCCCACCGTGGCGTCCTTCATCTCGATGCTCATCGAGTAGGGCTTGGTGAAATCCGTGCTGGCCGTGTGCTGGTAGTCGAGCAGCTGCTTGGCGCGATACGCGTCGCGCATGTAGCTCTTGAGCTGGTCGACGCGCTCCTTGGTATCGCCGCCCGCGTACCAGGCGCGGTATTCGCCTTCGACGATGCCGAAGGTCTCCGTGCTCTCGAGCACGCGCGCCGGGCCGTATTCGGCCAGGAAGAAGTCGCGCGTCTCGACCTGGCGATTGTCGGCGGCGCGCAGCGCGGGCGTGCGCGTGAGCTCGTTCGTGCCGGGGCGGATGATCAGGGCCAGGCGATCGCTGTCGGCCGCGGGCAGGGTGCCGACGCGCGTGTACTCGGCCGTGGCATCGACCCAGAGGTCCGCGCCACCGGCGCGCGGCACGTAGACGATGGCGTGATCGAACATGCCGAAGCCGGGTAGTTCGGGCGAGACGTCCTGGTCGTCACCGGCCGAGAGCAGCGCAAGGTATGCCTCGATGCCCGACGCGCGCAGCGCGGCGACCAGCAGCGTCGACTTGTCCTTGCAGTCGCCGAAGCGGCGACGCAGCGTCTCGGAAGGGTATTCAGGGATCAGGCGTGCCGAGCCGAACTCGATGCCCGTGTAGCGCACCTCGCGATGCAGCCGCTCGACGATCTTGCCGATGTACTCGACGGTGTTCGACTTCGACGGCGTCTTGAGGCCGTTGATGAGCGGACGCGCATCGTCATTGCGCACGCGCGGCTCGGTCATGCCGCGGTACACGCTCGCGACGTTTTCCCACGAGGCGCCCGAGGCGAACTCCACGCTGGGCCAGCCCGGCTCGTCGGACGGCAGGTTGGCTTCCATCTCGTCCATCTCGTCGACCACACCCTGCTCGACGGTCCAGCGCACGCGGCCATTCGCGCGCGCCTCCTTGACCTGCGCGTTCGGCAGCAGGCGGGTCACGTGTTTGAGCGGCAGCGACTCGGGGGCATCGATGATGATGCGCGTGCGCAGCGTCGGCACCGCGCGACCCACGTATTCGCGGAACACCGAGCCCGCGGCGAAGAACGGCTTCTCGTCGCGCACGGTGATTTCTTCTTCGACCACCGCGCCGATCGCCACCGCGGGCAGCGGGCCCTGGAGCGTGTGGTCGTCGTCGTAGACCTGGCTGCTGTCGCGCGTGCCGGATTCGGTGAGCAGGTTCTGGTCGATCTGGTGCTCGCGGCCGTCGCGCGTCACGACGCGCGCGCGGATCACCGGGCGCGCCTGGTGCCAGGGCTGCCAGTGCGCGGTGCTCGCGGCCCAGTTCTCGACGCCATCGGGCGAATCGACGCGGTAGACGAGTCGCGAGGTGTGAGTGACGCGGTGCTGCTCATCGAACACGAAGGTGCGTTCATCGAGCAGCACGACCACGTCGTTGGGGCGCTCGCGCGTGACGCCCGAGGCCGCCTGCAGCAGCTCGTGCGCGGGCGTCGCGAACGCCGGTCCGTCCCAGGCGTCGGCGCCGTGCGCGGGGGCAAGGACGAGTACCAGACCGGCGAGGAACAGCGTGCGGCGGAGGAAAATCATGCGACGGTCGACCCCTTCGATTTGACAGAAGCATAGCCGGGGGACATTCCAGCAAATTTCGACTGGGTCACGGCTTTTTGTAGGTTCTCCGTCGTTCTGCCGCCGCGGGTGCCGGAGTGACGGCGGTGCTACGCTCGCGCGCCATGACTGCTCCAAACCCTGCCCTCGATCCCCTGCGCGACGCATTGCGGCAATTCGCCGAAGAGCGTGACTGGGACCAGTTCCACAGCCCCAAGAACCTGGCCTCGGCGCTGGCCGTCGAGGCCGCCGAGCTGCTCGAGCGGTTCCAGTGGCTGACGGAGGACCAGAGCCGCCGGCTGCCGCCCGATGAGCTCGCCAAGGTGCGCGAGGAGATGGCGGACGTGCTGAATTACCTGGTGCGGCTGGCGGACAAGCTCGACGTGAACCTGCTCGAGGCGGCGCGCGACAAGATCCAGCTGAACGCGCTCAAGTACCCGGTCGAGAAGGCGCGGGGCTCGGTCAAGAAGTACTCCGAGCTGTAATGGGGACATTCCTCGTTTCCTAGCAAACGGGGTCAGGCCTCGGATTCACGACATGCCCGGCTGGTCCGTCCCCGTTTGCTAGGAAACGAGGAATGTCCCCATTATTTCCCGAGCTTGCCGGGACCGCTGTTGCTGAGCACGCGTTCGCGCGCCTCGGCCGCGATGTCCGCTCCAGCCGCGCTGCCGTAGAGCGTGGGCGTCCAGCCGGCGTCGGGCGACAGGTCCGGATC
The DNA here is from genome assembly GCA_035279135.1 of Steroidobacteraceae bacterium. Taxonomy (GTDB): domain Bacteria; phylum Pseudomonadota; class Gammaproteobacteria; order Steroidobacterales; family Steroidobacteraceae; genus CADEED01. The sequence continues at coordinate 26,648 of DATEII010000093.1, read as the reverse complement.
GAACTTCGAGTTCCAGACGCCGACGAAGTCCGTCGGCTCGCAGGCGCCCGTCTTCTCGCGCCAGCAATTGCCCCTGGTGGTGATGCGCGTGGCCTTCTTGCCGTCGATGACTTCCATGGGCCCGAACATCGCGCTCATCTCGAAGTAGTTGTTCTCGGCGTAGATCTGCGACTCGACGCCGGCGCCCCAGCTGGAGTGGTAGTTAGTCTCGCCGGCCACGCGGTAGAAGTTGTTGTAGACGTGCACCTGGCCGTAACGCACGCGCGGGGTGCGCTGGCCCAGGTTGTCGAACAGGTTGTGGTGCAGGGTCACGCGCAGCTTGCCGCGGTCCTCGACGGCCGAATCGGAGTTGCCGATCAGCATGGCCTTGTCGTGCACAGCAAACTGATTCCACGACACCGTGACGAGGTCCGATTCGTTGGTGATGTCGAGCAGCCCGTCGTGCACCTGGTAGCGGTGCGCGAAATACGTGGGCTGCGTGTCGTCGCGGGTGCGCAGGTCGGCGAAGCGGTTGTGGTCGACCCACACGTGAGTCGCGTGCCGAATCGAAATCGAGTCATAGGCCGAATTCCAGTTGCCGGTGGCGCCGTCCGTGGGCGACCACTCGGGAAAGCAGTCCGCGGTGTCCACGAAGTTGAGATTGCGGATGATCACGTTCACGGGCTCGTTGCCGCCGCGGCTGTCCGCCGCGGGGCCGGCGACGTCCAGCCATGCACCCACGAGGGTGGCGTCGGCGCCGAGGCCATATAGCGTGGTGTTGGGTGGCACGCGGATGCGCACGCGGGCCGCCTGCGCGGCCGCCGAGGCCACACGTGCGTTCTCCTGGCCGCCGAACGGGTCCTTCTTCGCCTTGCCCAACGGACCTTCCGGGTCGTACATCGCGAGGAAGGCCTGCAACGAATACATCTCGCCGGTCATCGGGTCCGGACGCTGGTAGTCCTTGCAGGCGAGCGGCTTGAGCGCGTCATCGACATTGGCGTCGACGGTGCCGCGCACGTAGATGAGCTTGGGGGTGGGGTCGGGCCAGGCGAGCGCAGCCACCAGCTCGTTGCGATTGGTCACGGTCACGGTGCGGCTCGCGGCCGCATTCGAGCCGCCCGTGGTACCGAGGGGCAGGGCGGCGATGGGCTGCGACGCCCAGCCGTCGTTGGGGGGCAAAACGTCCCGCGCCGGGTCCGCCGGCGGCCCCGCGGCGCGGGCGGCGCCAATCAGGAAACCGATGGACAACAGGTAGCCCAAAGGTTTCGCCACGCTGGGTGAAAACATCGATTTTCCTCGGAAAAACCGCTGAGATATTGCCAGCGCAAGCTGCCGGCTACTGGATGACACCGGTTTCCACTTTGCGCGACCGGTACCCTTAATTGCAAGTGACAACGCTGTGATCTGGTGAAGGTGGTCACAGATCGGGATTTCAGAACGAGTCGAGCTTTTACATAGCCGCGCTTTCGTGCGGTGCGATGGCGAAGCGAGTGATCTACCCGCTGTGGTCGAGTTCTGCGGTGCAGCCGATGGGCCGCCGGGAGGGCTCCGGAAACTTTGCGAGGCGGCGGCTCTCAGCCAGCAATTTCAGTATGGCAACTTCGTGCCTCGTAAGCGTCCGACCCTGCTTCTCTCGAAAGCACGTGCGGCCAGAACGCTGATGTCCACGGCCCGAGACACACGCAGCACGTTGGCTATCAAACAGCCGTGCCCGGTGAACGCGAACGGAGGGCTATCAAGTCGGTGCCTGGACTTTGATGTGGTCACAATTTGTGACCCCCATGGCTTCCCACTCCGATCGCTCGAGACCAAACATGAAGTCCGGTGGAAAGCGGCCGAGATTCCGTTTCACCTCTTGATTCAGTTGCTTTGTCGTCACTCCGTAGATGGCGGCGAGGTCGGAGTCGAGAATGACCTGTGTGTCTCGAAGACAGCGGATTTGTCCTGAAATCGTACGAATCTGTGCTCCAGCCACGGGCAGCCACCAGTGTCATGGCTGCCAGCCTCGATCCTCGTCTGTCCTGGCGCAACGCCCGTACACGCCGCATTCGCTGAATTGCGCACAAAGGTGCACAATGCGCGCCCATGACCACTAACTACGTGCTCGTCGATTTCGAAAACGTGCAGCCGGACAGCCTCGGGGCGCTCGCGGGCGGCTCGTTCCGCATCAAGGTGTTCGTCGGCGCCTCGCAGGCGCGCGGCCGCATTTCCTTCGAGCTTTCACACTCGATGCAGATGCTCGGCGCCAACGCCGAGTACGTGAAGATCGCGCGCAGCGGCCCGAACGCCGTCGACATGCACATCGCGTATTTCATCGGCCGGCTCATAGAGAAGGAGCCGAACGCGTTCATCTACATCGTCTCGCGCGACACGGATTTCGACCCGCTGGTCGAGTACCTGCAGGCCGCGGGCGTGGCCTGCAAACGCGCCAAGACCATCGCCGAGATCGCGCGCTCGATGCCCAAGCCGAAGGCTCCCGCGCAGGCGCCGAAGGCCACTCGCAGTGCCGTGCCGCCCGCGCGCCGCGCACACAGCGACAAGCTGGCGCCCATCATCAAGCAGCTGCATTCGCTGTCCGGCAAGCCGGGTACGCGCAAGAAGCTTTCGCAGACCATCGCCAACTATTTCCGCCAGCACGGCGGGCCGCTGGCGGACAGCGCCATCGAGCAGCTCATCGAAGACCTGATCCGCATGAAATACGTGACCCAGAGCGGAACCAAGGTCAGCTACAACCTGTCGCAGTAGTTCGCGCTGCATCGCGGCGGCGTCCAGGATTACCGCGGCCCCTGTCAGAGCATTCCGAAACTACGCCTTCGGACTGATTGACGTGGTTGCGCGCCGCTAGAATCCTGCGCCTAACAACCACAACATTCGAAGGAAGCAGGTCGTGTTCAGCATCTCCCGCAAGTTTCTCGCCGTGGCGGCGTTGATGATCGCCGCGCCCGCCGCCCAGGCGCAATGGTCCGGCAAGGCCGAGCTCGGCGTCATGCTCTCGGACGGCAACACCGAGGCCAAGTCCGCCAACACCAAGCTCGATCTCACCCACCAGGGCTCGAAGTGGAAGAACAATTTCTACCTGGCCGCGCTGTACGGCGAAAACGCGGAATTCGCGACGGCCGAGCGCTACGAGGCCCGTTACCAGGCGGATCTCAAGATGACCGCCAAGCTGAGCTGGTTCTTCGGACTGCGAGGTGAAGAGGACCGCTTCAGCGGCTTCGCCTACCAGGCCACGGCCTCGACCGGTGTCACCTACCAGTTCATCGACAGCCCGACCACCAAGCTCGACACCTCGGTCGGTATCGGTTATCGCCGCCTGCAGCCGCAGATCCTCATCGAGACCGACGCCGGTGAAGTGCTCCAGCGCATCAAGGGCGAGGAGGACAGCGAGCCCGTCGCGACGCTGGGCTCGAACTACGAACACTCCTTCACCGAGAGCACCAAGATCACCAACAAGCTGCTGGCCGAGTTCGGCTCGGACAACAACTCGCTGCAGGACGACATCGCGCTGGCCGTCAACATGACGGACACGCTGGCGCTGGCGGTGGGCATCGGCGTGCGTTACAACTCGGATCCTCCGCCGCTCGCGGAGAGCACCGACACCCTCTTCACCGTCAACCTGGTCTACAACATCAAGTGAACAAGTGGTTCAACTTCGGCCTGGCCTGCGCCGGCATCATGCTCGGCGCCGCGGCGGCGATGGCGCAAGGCGGCAGCAGCGCCAGCATCAACGTGAGCACCGGGCCTCACAAGGGCGAGTACAACTTCGCGCCCACCGAGGCCTGCGTGATCACCGCGTTCACGAAGAAGCCGCTGGGCCTTTCGGTGGTGATGCAGGCCACGGACTCGTCGCTGTCGATCGACATGCCGAACCTCGACGAGAAACATGCCAACGAGATCCAGATCGTGCTCGTGATCGCCGACGGGCACACGGCCGGCAAGAAGGGCGCGTCGAGCGTCACCTACGAAATCGACACGCGTCCCGACGCTTCGCTCGAACCGTTCCAGCGCGCCGAGCGGGCCAACAAGGGCATGACGGGCAAGGCGACCACGACGCTCATGGAGAAAGACGGCAACGCGCTGCTGAGCTTCACCGGCCAGACGGCCAGCGGCGTGAAGCTCGAAGGCAGCGTGACCTGCAAGAAGGTGATCCAGGGGGCAGCCCCCGTTTCCTAGCAAAAGGGGTCAGCCTCCCACGGCTTTGCGGATCAGCGGCTTCAGTTCCTGCGCCAGCCGCACCGAGAATTCCACGATGCCCGACTGCGACTCCGTGACTTCCATGGCGAGAATGGCGTAGTAGCCGCCGTCCCGATCCAGCCACGGCGTGAAGCCGAACGCGCCCGGCGAGGACAACACGGCGCAGTTTGCCGCCGGCGGCGTGCACTCGAGCCACGCGGCAAGCCCGTAGTGGTAGTCGACGCCTATCTTCTCGAACGGTGAGTTGCCGATCTCGGCATTCGGATACGGCTCAGTCGCCTGCGTGTCGAACAGGGACGCCGCGATCAGCGTATTGCCCTGGTAACTCCCGCGGTTGAACTCGAGCTGCAGCACCCGCGCGTATTCATTCATCGTGGCGCGCAGTCCGCCCGCGACCAGCGGATTGCGCGTGCCGGTGGCCTGCCGCGGCGCCGTGTAATACACCATGTCCGCGCCGAGCCCGAGCGGCGTCTTGAGCTGCGTCGTGAATACACCATCCCAGCTTTGCCCCGTCGCAACCTCCGCCATGCGCGCGGCCACTTGCAGATGCGTGCTGCCGTAGTCGAAGCGCGTGCCAGGCGCGGCCACCAGGTCCATGCGGGAGATCTGGTCCGCGCACTCGCCGAGCTCGATGTTCACTTGCACTGTGCACGTCGCTTCTGGCGGCAGCCCCGACGTGAACGACAGCAGCTGCCGCAACGTGATCGCAGCCTGCGGCCCGGTCCAGCCAAGCACCGCGCCCGTCGTGGAGTCCAGCGCGAGGAATCCCTGGTCGACCAGCCGCAGGATCGCGAGGCCTGAGACCAGCTTCGATGCGGACGCGATCGCGATGCGCTGATCTGGGGCAAAGTTGCCGTACACCTTTTCGAATCGCTTGTCGCCCGCCGCGTCGTAGATCGCGAGCCCCATGCCGGAGAGCGCCTGCGCGGAAAATGCCGCGCTCGCCGCGCGATCGACGTCGACGAATGGGTCAGGTTGGACCGCCGGCGGGGGAGAAGCCGGGACGGTCGCCCCATCGTCGCCGCCGCCGCAAGCGGCGAGGCAGCAGGTGAGAACGAGGCAGGGAATTCCGGGGCGCATGCACCCAGGAACGCGCCGGGTGCGGCAGCGTTGACCGAGGCCCCAAATCGCCCAACCAGCGCACCGGCTGGCGTGGCCACTCTTATATATGTGCAAACCGCTCCCGGCTCCGAGGTCAGCGCCGTCTCACCCCCGGGCGGGCGGCTGTCTAGCTACCAGCGGCGCGCGCGCTGATTCTGGAACCCGCCGCGGAAGCGCAAAAGAGGGTCCTGCGAAGCCCGTGCCTCGAGGGACCCACATGAACATTCTGCGATTGACCTTGATCAGCGCGATCGCGCTGGTCGGTGCCTGCTCGGACGGCAGCCAGTCCACCCGGGGCAACGACGACACTGCCGCTCCCCCGAAGACCGCTTCGTCTGCACCCGCCAAGCTCAAGAACAATGCGTCCGCCGCGGCCGCGCATGGCCTGCCCGATTTCACGGCGCTCGTGCATCAATACGGCGACGCGGTGGTCAACGTGCGCGTGATCGGCCACGGCGAGTCGGATCCCAACGAACAGGCACTGCTCGACTTCTTCAAACGGTTCCATCGCGGCGAGCCCGGCGAAGGACCGTCGGGCGGCGGTGAAGGCCCCGTGATGCGCGGCACCGGCTCGGGCTTCATCGTGAGCCCCGACGGTTACATCCTCACCAACGCACACGTCGTGGCGCAGGCCGACGAAGTCACCGTCAAGCTCACCGACCGGCGCGAGTTCCAGGCCAAGGTCATCGGCAGCGACACGCGCTCGGACGTGGCCGTCATCAAGATCGACGCACAGGACCTGCCGGTAGTTAGTATCGGCGACGACAAGGCGCTCGAGGTTGGCGAGTGGGTGCTGGCCATCGGCGCGCCATTCGGGCTCGAGAACACCGCCACGGCCGGCATCGTGAGCGGCACCTCGCGCACCATCAGCGGCGAGAGCCCGGTGCCCTTTATTCAGACCGACGTCGCCGTGAACCCGGGCAACTCGGGCGGGCCGCTGTTCAACCTGCAGGGCCAGGTCGTCGGCATCAACTCGATGATCTTCAGCCAGAGCGGCGGCTACATGGGCATCTCGTTTGCCGTGCCCATCGACGTCGCCATGGACGTGCGCGAGCAGCTCATCAAGACCGGCCACGTGGTGCGCGGACGGATCGGAGTCGTTGCACAGGACGTCGATGCGTCGCTCGCGAAATCATTCAAGCTCGACCGGCCGCGCGGTGCGCTGGTGAGTGCCGTCGAGAAAGGCGGGCCGGCGGCGAAAGGCGGCGTGAAGCCCGGCGACGTCATCCTCGAAGTGGGCGACGATCCGGTCGAGCAGAGCGCCGATCTCTCGAACCTGATCGCCGAGAGCGAGCCCGGCAAGAACGCCGACCTCACCGTGTGGCGCGGCGGCAAGGAGCGCAAGATCACCGTGAAGATAGAGGAACTGCAGGAGTCGGGCGTCAAGACGGGCAAGGCCACCCAGGATCGACGGGAGGCCGAGGGCGCCAAGCTCGGCCTGGTCGTTCGGCCGCTCACGCCGCAGGAAAAGGACCAGGTCGAAACCGAGGGCAGCATCGTGGTCGCGGACGTACGAGGCTCGGCCGCGCGCGCCGGCATCCAGCCGGGCGACATCATCCTGGCCGTGAACGATCGCAGCGTGAACAACGTGAAAGACTTGCGCGACGAGGCCGCCAAGCTCAAGCGCGGCGATTCGGCGGCGCTGTTGGTCGAACGCGCAGGCACACAGATCTTCGTCTCGGTGCGCGCAGGTTGACGGCGGCTTCCCATCGCGTCCGCGCCTTCCTGGTCGCGGAGATCGTGCTGTTCTCGCTGGCCTCGCTCATTCATCGCGGCATCCTGGTGCGCGGCTTCGAGCACGCGCGAGCGGCGATCGCAGAGGCCATCATCGCGCTGGTGCTCGCCATTGGCCTGGCCATCACGGTGTACAGCCCCAACGAGGGGCGACCCGCGGCGGTATGGACACAGGGCTTCGCGCTCCTGGGTGTATGCGTCGGCGTCGTGATGATCGCGATCGGCGTGGGCCCGCGGAGCGGCCTGGACTACGGGATCCACGCCGTCATGGCAGTTACCTTGATCCTCGGGCTGCTGGTTGCGCGTTCCTCGAGCGCGCAAGTCTCTGATCCAAATACGTAAGACCAACAGGCCAATGCGCGCTGGCCGCGCTCCGCGCTACATTCCCGCGCCCACAACAACAAACCGCGGGGAGATCCACCATGCCCATCGCCAAACGCGCCGTCGCCGAGTTGTTAGGAACCTTCTGGCTGGTCTTCGGTGGCTGCGGCAGTGCCGTCCTTGCCGCCAAGTTTCCGGAGGTCGGCATCGGCCTGCTCGGGGTCTCGCTGGCCTTCGGCTTAACCGTCGTAACCATGGCGTATGCCGTGGGCTACATCACGGGCGGTCATTTCAATCCCGCCGTCACGCTCGGCATTTTCACGGCGGGGCGCATCAAGTTCGGCGACGTGGTCCCGTACATCGTCGCGCAGCTCATCGGCGCCGTGCTCGCCGCCTGGCTGCTCGCGACCATCGCGGCCGGTAACGGCACCGATGCCATCGCGACGGGCCTCGCGGCCAACGGCTTCGGCGAGCATTCGCCGGGCGGCTACACCGCGGCCACGGCCTTCCTCACAGAAGTGCTGATGACGTTCTTCTTCCTGCTCGTGATCCTCGGCACCACGAGCGAAGGCGCGCCCGTCGGCTTCGCGCCGCTCGCGATCGGCCTCACGCTCACGCTGATCCACCTGGTCAGCATCCCCGTGACGAACACATCGGTGAACCCGGCGCGCAGCACCGGCCCCGCATTGCTGGTGGGCGGCTGGGCGCTGTCACAACTGTGGCTGTTCTGGGTCGCGCCGATCCTAGGCGCGGTGATCGCCGGCGGTGTCTGGAAGTGGCTCGGGAAGAAGTAGCCAGCCTGCCCGGGAGCCCGCAGCGCGGGGAAACGCTCTGCCGCGGACTCCCGGGATCACTCAAGTCTTCTTGACGTCCGTTTTCACTTCCTTGATGTTCAGCGTCTCGCACAGCTGATCACCCAGCTCCTTCGCGGACTTGCCCTTGGTCGCCGCTGCGACGGTCTTGCCTTCCTTGGCATTCTCCTCGGCCTCCGCCCACGTGGTCTTCATCGTGCTGAAGGTCGACTTCGCGTTCTCGAAATCCTCCTTCTTGATGCCACGGAACATCTTGCGCTTGTCGAGCTCGGTGACACGTGCATCGATTCTCTGGACCATCTCGGGCACGGTCGCATTCAGCGACTCCCACTCGGTCTTGGCAACGGCCACCGCCTGCTGCGCGTGCTTCTTGCCCGTGTCGATCGCCGCCTTCATCGATTCAACCGCCTTCTGCAGCTGCGGTGAGCCGGCGACCACGTCGTCATAGTTCTTGGCGTCGAGATCCGCCTTGAAGCGCGCGACCTGCGAGTCGATGCTCTTCAGCGCTTCGGGAGCATAACGCTCGGCATCGGCGCGGATGTCCTTGATCGAATCCTCGATGTTGTCGACGCTCTTCTTCGCTTCCATCTGGTGCCTGGCGCACCCGCTGATCAGCAGCACTGCGGCGGCTGCCGACAGCAACAGTTTCATACGCATCGGTCTCTCCTTCACGTGGTCCCCTGGGTTGTTTGTTAGCGTAGGCAGCGCCGCTCTAACAAGACGTAGGACGAGCGGAAGGAGCGCGCCGGAAATCACCGGCTCGCGGGTTCAGCGGATTTCGCGGATCGGCCACGGAGGGCAGCCGGCATCGCGCAAGGCGCGCGCGAGGCTTGCCCGTCTCCCCGCGGCGACAGACCAGGCTGACGCCGCGGGGTCAAACCTCTACCTGGATGCCACGCACTTGCTGTTCCAGGCCTTTGCGAAGCGCGTGTTGCCCGTGGTTTCGTGCAACACCTTGTCGCCCTGCACCACGGCGTGGGATTTGCTCATGCCGTTGCGGTCGTTGGTCACCTGGTAGGTGATGCAGGTGGTGCCATCGTCGCCCGCGCGCGCATCCAGCACCTCGAATCCATTGATGTTGGTCAGCGAGGACTTGAGCTTCTCGACGGCCGGATCGCCGCTCTTGTCCGAAGCGTCATTGGCGAATGCGCCGCCGGAGAGGGCCAGCGCCAGCGGTACTGCAAGCAGGAGCCGATTTTTCATGTGCATCTCCTTTGTTCTTACGCGCTGCACATTTTCGACGGTATCTTGTCGCGGTGCATCCGGAAGAGACAGATATCGACGTCGGAGTAGTTCGATGATCCGGAGCAGATTTTCACACTGCGTATTCACCGCAGCCGCGCCGCATGGTGCATAGTCACGCCATGACGACTACCTGTTTCGGAGAAGATTCCTCGTGGCGGCTCTGGCCCGACACCGCGGCCCGCGATGACCTGGTGTTCGAAGTTCCCGCGCCGGCGCACGACGCCGTCATCAGCAATGTGTTTCGGCCGCGCGTGTTCCTGTTCAAGGCGGCCAAGCCCACGCGGCGCGCCGCGCTCGTGTTCGCGGGCGGTGGTTACACGAAGCTCGTCATCGGCAAGGAAGGCGTCGAGGTGGCGCGCTGGCTCAACACACTCGGGTTCCATGCCTTCGTGGTCGCGCATCGTTTCCCGGGGAGATCCGGATCGCAGGCGCCGGTCGACGATGCGATCGAGGCCATGCGCCAGATCCGCGCGCGGGCAGGTGAGTGGGATATCGATGCGGAGCAGATCGGAGTGTGTGGATTGTCGTCCGGCGGCCATCTCGCGAGCTGCCTGATCGCGCGGTATCCCGACGTGTGGCGAGCGACCGAGTCGCCGCATGCGCACGTGAGCGCGCGGCCGGACTTCGCGATCATCGGTTATGCGCCCGTCTCCACGAATGCGAGCGGGCGCACCGTCATCCCCGACAAGCCGCCGCTGCAGCCGCCCGAAAAGCAGGCATTGTACGAAGTCATGCAGCCGGACTCGCAGCTGCTCGAGCGTCCGCCGCCGGCGTTCATCGTGTATTCCGCCAATGACGACGTGGTGCCGATGGAGAACGCGTATCGCCTGCACCAGGCGTTGATCGCGAAGGGCGGCAGCGCCGAGCTGCACGTGTTCGCGGATGCGCCGCATGGGTTCGCGCTGCGGGAAAAGCGCGGTCCCGTCGCGAAGTGGCCGGAGCTGTGCGCCGAGTGGCTGAAGACCTTGCCTTGACGCCGGGCTGCAGAGGCTACGCGCCGATTTCCAGCAGCACCTTCACATCATCCGGCTGGCGCGCAAAGGCGTCTTTCCAGCGGTCCAGCGGTACGCGTCGCGTGATGAGCTGCGACAGCCAGTCCGGATCCGCCTTCGCCAGCGCCTCGGCTGCCTGCTCATAGTGCCGGCGATTCGCGTTCACCGAGCCGAAGATCACGTCGTTCTCGAGCACGATGGAACGGTTCAGCGCGCCCACGTCCACGGGCACCGACTTGCCCGACGACGACACGCCGACGAGACAGGTCACGCAGCCCGGTGCGTTGTGCTGGATCACATCGACCACCACCGACGACGCAGCCGTGCACTCGAGCACGATGTCGGGCGGCGAGTCCGCCAGTAGTTGGTCGAGCGGCCCACTGGAGTACTCCGCGCCGAGCGCGCGCACGAGCCTGGGCTTCACGCCTTCGGTCACGCGATCGAGCACCGTCACGTCGAGTCCGCGCTGGCCGCCTAACAACGCGGCCAGCAGGCCCACCGGCCCCGCGCCCGTCACCAGCACGCGCCGCGGCGCCCAGTGTGCGCGCCGCCCGATACGCTCGATGTGCTCCCACGCCTTGGCCACCACGCTCGTGGGCTCGACCAGCACCGCGTGCCGCCCGAGCTCCGGTGACACGCGCACCAGGAAATCCGGCCGCACGCGGAAGTCCTCCGCACAGAACCCATCCAGCGACTTGATGCCGTGCTCGGTGTACTTGCCATTGCGGCACATGTCCCACTCGCCGGCAGCGCAGCTCGTGCACGGCACCGGGTCCGGCCGCCGCACGATGGGCACCACCGGATCTCCGCGCTCGAAACCCGCGCCGCTGTCCGCGACTCGCGCGACGCACTCATGCCCGAGCACCAGCCGCTCACGCCCGGGCGGCGCCCAGCCATATTCACCCGCAAGGATTTCCGTATCCGTTCCGCAGACACCCACCGCCACCGCATTGACGCGAATGCCCTCGGCATCCCCGGGCACGTAATCGAGCGACTCCAGCCGCGCCGATCGCGCCTGGCCGGGGACGAGAGTGAGTGCACGCATGCCTTCTGGACCCGCCTCGGCCGTGCGCAGTTCGATGTTAGAGGCCGCGCCATCACGTCGGAGGAATCCGATTACACCCGGCCGGCGAGGTTCTCCGATTTACGCGCGATGCAGCCCGGCAATGATGGGCGGGCAACTATCCACGGAGCCCCACATGACGAAACTCGACAAGCCGCTCAAGCGGGAAGTGAAGGTCAAGAAAGACAGTTTCGTGCTGACCATCGGCCCCGAAGGACTCAAGCTCACGAAAAAAGGCCGGCGCAAAGGCGTCGAGATCGCGTGGGCGGATCTCGTGAACGGCGACGCCGCCATGGCCGCCGCGTTGAACGCCAGCATCGGCCGCTTGTGATCCCGGCCTGGCTCCAGGCCGGACTCTGGGGCCTGCTCGCCGGCGCCGCGCTCGTGCTCGGCGCCGTGATCGGCTACTGCGTGCGCGTGCCGCGCCGGCTCATCGCCGCCATCATGGCGTTCGGCAGTGGCGTGCTGATCTCCGCACTCTCGTTCGAGCTCATGGACGAGGCTTATCAACGCGGCGGCTTCGGCGCGACGGCACTCGGCTTCGTGATCGGCGCGGCTATCTACACCGGCGCCAACTGGCTGCTCGCACATCGCGGCGCACGGCATCGCAAACGATCCGAGAAGCAGCCGAGCGAAAGCGAGGACTCCGGCAGCGGTGCCGCCATCGCGCTCGGCGCGCTGCTCGACGGCATCCCCGAGTCCATCGTCATCGGCCTCTCGCTACTTTCGGGTGGCGTCGTGAGCTTCGTCGCCGTTGCGGCGATCTTCCTCTCGAACATTCCGGAGGGACTCTCGAGCGCCGCCGGCATGCGCAAGGCGGGGCGCAGCGCGACTTACGTGTTCGGTGTGTGGAGTGCGATCGCCATCGCGTCGGGTGTCGCCGCGCTCATCGGCTTCACCGCGTTCGAAGGGTTCTCGACCGGCATCGTGGCCGCGACCATGGCGATTGCCGCCGGCGCGATTCTCGCCATGCTCGTCGACACCATGATCCCCGAAGCCTTCGAAGGCACGCACGACCTCGCCGGGCTCGTCACCGTGCTCGGGTTCCTCGCCGCGTTTGCGTTGAGCAAACTCTGAGGATCAGGGGTTCGACGTCGTGCCGCCGCGCGGCCCGAGGCAATGCTTCTTCCACATCTCTTCGAACGGATTCTTGTCCGAGTTCGTGCTCACCAGCATCTTGTCGCCCTGAACGACCGCATGCGCCGCCTTGCCGCTGGTGCTGCCGATGCCGTGGAAGTCGATGCACGCGACGCCGTCCTGGGTGACGCGCACTTCATCCACCTTGACCTCCGTCTCGCCGAGCCGGTTGTAGAGCTTTTCGACGGCGGCCTTGCCGATCTCGGAGTCTGGGCCCTGGTCGCGGGCCGCGGCCATGCCGCCGAGGATGATCAGGAGCGAGGGTGCGATGAGTCGTTTCATGGCGCGCATTGTTCCGGGTATCCCCGTCCGACGCAGTCAGAGGACGCCGACTTTCGCGAGGAAAACCAACGGCCTCGGCAGCGCCGCTTCGCCACCCGCAACTCACTGTCTGGAAAGACATTAGTGGCTGGCTTATGGCCAATCAGACGCTTGTTGCCCCAGCCCGGGCGCGCCCTTACCATGCCCGCCTCTTTTAATACCCAGCCAAACACAGAAGGGGCGATTTCAATGAGCAGTTTCGAGCAGCAGGCAGCCAAGATCCGCAACCAGCCAGGATTCATCGCGGCGCTGGACCAGAGCGGCGGCAGCACCCCCAAGGCGCTCAAGCTCTACGGCATCGAGGAGAACACGTACTCCGGCGAGAGCCAGATGATCGATCTCGTGCACCAGATGCGCTCGCGCATCGTCACCAGCCCCGTGTTCACGGGCGACCGCATCGCGGGCGCCATCCTGTTCGAAGCGACCATGGATCGCGACTTCGGCGGCAAGCCCGCGGCTGACTACCTGTGGAACACCAAGAAGGTGGTGCCGTTCCTCAAGATCGACAAAGGCCTGGCGGACGAGAAGGACGGCGTGCAGTTGATGAAGCCGATGCCCGATCTCGACAAGCTGCTCGACAAGGCGAAGAGCAAGGGCATCTTCGGCACCAAGGAGCGCTCGGTCATCAAGCAGAACAACGCCGCCGGCATCAAGGCGGTCGTCGCGCAGCAGTTCGACGTCGCGCGCCAGGTGCTCGCCAAGGGCCTGGTGCCCATCGTCGAACCGGAAGTGGACATCAAGTGCCCGGACAAGAAGGGCGCCGAAGAGAACCTCAAGAAGGAACTCGTCGCGAACCTGGACAAGCTGCCTGACAACCAGCAGGTGATGCTGAAGCTCACGATTCCCGATGTCGACAACCTGTACCAGGACCTCACCAGGCACCCGCGCGTGCTCAAGGTGGTGGCGCTGTCGGGTGGCTACTCGCGTGACGAAGCGAACAAGCGTCTCGCCCGTCAGAACGGCATGATCGCGAGCTTCTCGCGTGCGCTGTCGGAAGGCCTGACCGCGCAACAGAGCGACGACCAGTTCAACAAGGCGCTCGACACCGCCGTGCAGAGCATCTACGACGCGTCGAAGACCTGAAATTCAGTTCGGCCAAGAGCAAGAAGAAATGGGCCCCGGCAGCGAAAGTTGCCGGGGCTTTTTCTTCATGGGTGCTTCTCGAACCGAACATGCCGACCAGCAGCAGTGTGCAGCCGAGCAGCCGCTGAACTCCGGATCTTGCGACGACCATTTGAGCTCTCCGCACGTTTGCGTGCGCAGTTACTAGCTCGCGGGAGATCACCCGAGGATTACGCTTGTGAAACAAAAACCCGGCCGTGCGCGCCCGGGCGCGTCTTTCAGGTGCTCGAGCTCAGGGTGCCAACAAGGTGCCCTGCAACAGCACCAGGTAACCACCGTCCGTCACCACCGCGAGCTGGTTGTTCGGCAGGCGCGCGACGTGTTGCGGGTAGCCGAAGTTGTTGAGCTCGTTGGTGTTGCCGATTTCGAGTGAGCCGGTGAGTGCGAGGCCGTTGCGCGCGTAGGTCGACACGCCGAGCCGCGAATCATCCGTGCGACCGACCCAGAACAGTTTGCCCGTGGTGCGGTCGGTGACGCGGGCCTGCATCGGGGCGCCGCAGCCCGTCGTGAACGCGGTGTGCTTGAGGCTGATTTTCGGCAGCTGTGTGTTTGCGGCAGCATCGAATGCGCCGCCAAAGAGGTTATAGACCCGGTTCGCCGCGGGATCGAAGTACAGGTCACGACCGAAGTCATAGTCGAAGGTATTGCCGTCCGGATAAGGCATCACCGCGCGCGGATTGCCGAGTCCGCCCGCGCTCACATCGAACGCGTAGACACTGTCGAAGTCCTCGCCGTACAGCACGCTGGCATTCGCGCCGAACACGATGCTCTTGATGGAGAACGTCGAGTCCGAACGGTAGACAGGCCGCGGCACGTCGCCGTCGTAGATGTACACGCCGCGATCCAGTCCGCTGCACAGCGAGTACTCGATGTCGCCGGTGGAGAAGGCCACGGTCTGCGCCTGGCCCGGCGCCACGCTCATCGCGCGTACGCGCGTGAGCTCGAGCGGGGCGTTGGGATTGCCCGTGTAGAAGCTCGCGCTCGGGATGGGCAGGATGCCGGTGGTCGCGAGATCCGAGGCGCGCAGCCTCCAGAGGCTCGAGCTGTAATACGGCGCCACGTACAAGGTGCTGCAGTCATCGGACGCGCTGACGAGATACGGCTCGACACCCGTGATCGCCGAGCGCGTGATCGTGAGCGTCGCGGGATCCACTTCCATCACCGACCCCGGCCGTACCGGGGACCCGCTCGACGTCGTGACGTACAGGTGTCCGCAGGTATCGGCCGTCACCGCGCGCGCGCCGATATCCACCGCCCGCACGTTCACGGTGCCCATCGCCGTGTTGCCCGTGACGGCCGCCGCTTGCAATGGCAACGTGGCCGATGAAGCCGGCGGCACGCCACCCGACGCTGCGAAGCTGCCGTGCGCGATGATCATTTCCGACGGCCCGCCGATGGCGAGGCCATCCGTGCCCCAGGCGACGAGCGGCGCGCCATAGAACGACGCCGCGCCGTTGAACACGATGGCATCGATGTAGGTGTAGCGATCGATGTCGAACGCGATGATGCGCGTGCCGTCCACGAAGCCACCGTCGCGGTTCGAGCCGAGGCTGAATACCTTGCCGCGCGCCGGCATCGGCACGCGGTTGGCCGTGGTGAAGTAGTAGTCAGGCAGGTACGCATCCAGGTCCACCGCGCCGGCGAGATTGAAGACGCGGCCATCGGTGCTGAAGTAGCGGTTGCCCACCAGCGTGCCTGGTGAGGCCGTGGGCCAGAGGCGCTTGCGCTGGTAACGCACACCCTGTGCATTCACCGCGAGGTCGAAGAATCCCACCGAGCTGCCGCTGCCCACGGCGTGGATGACAGTGCCGTCGGCATTCCAGTCGATGTCGATGAAATCCTGGAACGGGATGTTCACGTCGTCGCCCAGCAAGGCGTCGGGACGCGGCGTCGCGTCGTCGTAGACGATCACGCCGTACCCGCTGCTGCGCGGGATCAAACCACTCGCGAGCACCGCGAACGTATGCGGATCAACGGGTGACGGTATGACACGCTGTACGGCCGTGGTGCCGGTGCCGAGCGTGAGCGACAGGTCCTGCGTGAAGTCACTGGTGCGCACGCGCCGCACACTGCCCGTGCTGGCCATGGCGATGTACACGAATTCGTCGTTGCTCGAGATCTCGACGGTCCAGGGCTCGGCGCCGAGCGGCAACACCTGGGTCGCGAGCGTCACCGGGTCGATCGCGAGCAGCGAGTTCTCGGCATTCGGTGAGCCCATGCGCGTGACCGCGTATAGAAGCTTGCGCGTCTTGTTCCAGGCCATGTCGCGCACGCTGTAGGGCAGGCGTGCGTAGTCGAGCGACGTGGCGTTCTCCTCCGACCACACCTTGCTGGTCGTGGGTTCAGGCCGATGTGATGCAGTGGCCACGACCGTGAGCGACGCGTTGGCCGCGGCGGCCGCGCCGCCCGTGCAGGACAGCGAGTAGGTAGTCGTCTGCGAGAGCGCGGCCACCTGCTCCGAGCCCGTCCCGGCTTTCGCGCCCGACCATCCGCCGGTCGCCGTGCAGGCCGAGCCGCTGCTGCGCCAGCTCAGCGTGGGCGCGAGGCCGGAAGGGACGAGCGCCGAGTCGGCGGTGAAGGTAAGCGTGATCGGCGGGGGCGGAGGTGGAGAAGGGCCGCCACCACCCGAGCTGCTGCCACCGCCACCACCCCCGCCGCCACAGGCAGACAGGAGCGCGATCGAGGTGATGAAAGTGCCCAGGGCGGGGCCGCGCGTCATGTTTGTTTTGGACATTTCTTCTTATGTGTTTCCCGGCGCGGATTCATAACAGAAAGGGCGCCGCGTGGCCCAACCTGGCGCACAGATGGCCCATTGGCGCTCGAAGGACAACGCCCACGCGCCGTACTCGCGGGGGTTTGCAATATGCAGCAGGCGGAGGCACTTCTTTCAATGTAACGGCGGCATCGCCCCGGGCGGGGTACCGGGTCGCCTTTGTTGCCGCGCACCCGTTGGCACGTGGCTTGCTCCATCTGGGGATGTCCCTTCATTCATGGAGAGGTACCCCCATGAGAGTTTCCAGATTGGTGATCGCGGGAGCCGTGGCTGCGCTGATGCAGCTCGGCGTCGCCGCCGCGCAGAACGAGACGCCGCCACCCGAGCAGGGCGGCGCACAGAAGTTGCCGCAGCATCCGACCCAGCCCAAGAACGACCGGGCAACCTTCGACACGCTCGACAAGGACCACGACGGCCGCATCTCGCGGCAGGAAGCCGAGTCCGACGCGAAGGTGAAGCAACAGTTCACGATGTATGACAAGAACGGCAATGGATACATCGATCGCGACGAGGTGATGACGGCGCCCAACAAGGAACCGGAGCCGCCCAAGCCCTGAGCAGGCATCCCGCTACGTAGCTGGATGTCGCGAGCCCCGGCCGCGCCAGTGCCCGGGGCTTTTTTCTGCCCGCAGGCCCGGGTCGCGCGGTCCATGAAACCGCTTTCTTGGGCAAACCGTCACCGCTGGTGCGCGGACCTGGAAAATATTTTTCGAACGGCCGCGAACGCGTTCCCGCCCAGCTAACTATCTGAATCGACAAGCGCCCATCGCAGCGCAATATGAATGCGGGCTCATATTTGTCGGTGGTTCGCGGTAGCGGTAACAATTTTTCTGTGTTACTAAGCTCGCCGCGTCAAAAACGCACGATCAGGGAGATCGCACCGGCGTAGTAGTTAGTCCGCGCGAAGCGCGGACCGGGAACTCTTGCGCCCGCGAAATGTGAGCCCGGCGTGCACACGGGAGGGGACCATGAAACGGAAGTTCTTCACGGGCATCGCCGCGCTGCTGGCGCTCTGCTCGATCGCCAATGCGGAAACCCTGGGCGAATACGTCAACGCCTGCCGCACGCAGCTCAGCATTCCCGCGACCACAACCTGGAGTCCGATGGACTGCTACGACGCCGACCTGTTCGCACAGGGCGGCGAGATCAGCGATTACATCGGCTACCGCAAGGTCACCGACCAGGTGGACTACGCCTTCATCTGCCGCTGGTTGAAAGGCACCAAGACCGCGCGCGAGAAAGCCATCAGCGTCGAGTCGACGCTGCACAACCGGCAGAACGGCCAGACCTGCTACTTCAGCGCCATCGACTCACTCTCGACCAATGCCGAGTCGAAGGTGTCGCCGATGGTGGTGTCGCCGCTGGCGTCGAATGCGTCGAGCTACTGGACCACCCCCGCGGATGTGGACCAGAACGTGCGCTGCATCAACTGCCACGTGTCGGGCGTATATCTCGCGACACCCCGCATCGTGCCGTATCTCGCGAAATATGGGCTCATGAACAACGGGCACGACACGCTGTCGAATGTCGCCGCCAGCGAGCTCAGCCTGATCGATCCCACCAATAACGAGAAATACCGCGCGGTCGTCACGTCGGCGACCAGCGCCTTCGTGCAATGGAACAGGCAGAAGCACGCCTACCTCGCCAGCAACGGCTGCTCCGACGGCTGCCACCTCGTGGGCGCGGATTCGCCGCAGCAGGCCGATATCCAGCGCAGCCGCAGGGGCCCCGAGACCGTGCTGCCCGGGTTCCAAAGCATCATGGCCATGATCAACAACGCCGGCGCGATGGCGCCCTACCAGTGGGACAGCCACTACCGCTGGATCAATCTCGACACCGCGGGCGACGGCGCCGAGAAGGAAAACTTCGCGGACGCGATGAACGCCACGAAGCTCGCCGTGCCCTATCTCGCATTGCCCGCGAATTTCGACGGCAGCTATTGCCCCACCGGCAGCGTACCCAGCGACATGGAAGTCCATGCGGTGGGCGTGGCGGCCGAGAACGGCTTCAGCTATTCCGGCCTCAACAACATCGCCGAGAAGTTCCGCGCCTTCAACCTCAAGGACGGCCTGGTCTGCCTGAACTCGGACCAGGACCCGAACGTTTCCTGCCGCGATTTCGACGTCGGCTATCTATGCCCGAACGGCAACTGGACCGGCACATTCTGGAACCACACCGTGAACTCCAACGGTGGCGATGACCACGAAGAGCGTTCCTACTCCAACAACGCGATCCTCGCGGCCTGCGGCGGCAAGCAGCCCATCGGCATCCGCGCGCGCTATTTCATCCCCACGCGCGGCGGTCTCAGCGAGCAGCTCATCGTCGGCCCCAACGACCGCCTCGCGCGCATGAGCCAGTACGGCCTCACCTGCAACAACGGCGATCAGCCCGACGGCCAGTGCTCCAACTACACGGTGCGCTACCAGGGCTGCCAGGCGAAGCCGCAGACGGAGAACCACCGGCTCTCGGACGTGTTCACGGGCAAATACCTCACGGCCACCAGCACCACGAGCGGCGCCGCGGTCAAGAACACCGCGTCGGGATCGACGCGCCAGACCTGGGCCATCGAGCACGTGACCAACACCGAGTACGTGCGGCTCAAGAACACCACGACCAACACCTACCTCAACGTCACGAGCTCGGCCGAGTCCGCCATCGTCGTGACATCGACGAGCTCGAGCGCCACCAGCCAGATGTGGGTCATCGAGCCCGTGGTCTACGCACCGTCGGATTTCCGCTTCCGCAATCTCGGCACCGGCAAATACCTCACGGCGCAGGACCCGGCGCTGGCGGCCGACAAGGCCAACCTGGTCATCTACTCGCAAGGCAAGAACCCGAGCTGGACCAGCCAGCGCTGGGTCATCAATTGAAACCAAGGGAGCCGACCAAGATGAGAATTTCTTCAGGGACGAGGTCGTTGCGCAGCGCACTGGCATTCGCCGTGTTGCTGTCGGGCATGCAGATCGCGAGCGCGCAGACGGAGTATTGCCTGTCTTCCGGCACCAACCAGATCACCGGCGATGCCAACGGCTACCACTACGAGTTGTGGAATCCGCAAGGCGCTTCGAATCCATCCGATGAGTGCATGACCGTGAACAGCGGCGCCACATTCAGCGGCCGCTGGACCAACGCGGATGACTATCTCGCGCGCCGCGGAATCTTCTACGGCACCAACACCGGCAGATCCTGGAAGCAGCGGGGCGGCCTGCAGATCTACTACGCGACGACCTGGACGCCCTCCTATGTCAACGGCGGCAATTCCAGCATCGGCGTCTACGGCTGGGTCCACCGCGGCAACAACAATGTCGGCTCCACCGCCGAGTTCTACATCATCGAGAACTGGTACCAGTGGAACCATTCGCTGGACAGTTCGGCGAAATCGCTCGGCAAGATCGCCGTCAATGGCGCGGTCTATGAAGTCATCAAGACCACGCGCGAGAACCAGCCGACGCCCTGGGGCAACATGAACTTCTCCCAGTACGTGAGCGTGCGCCAGGGCCGCGGTACCCAGAACCAGACGCCGAGTCCGGCGGGCACGTTCTCCGCGGGCATCAACGTCGGGCAGCACTTCGCCGCGTGGGAAAAGCTCGGGCTCGACATGTCCGGCGAGCTCTACGAAATTGCGTTCCTCGCGGAAGGCTACAAGAGCACCGGCACCGTGAGCGTGACGCCGCTGACCTTCACCACGCAGAGCGCGCCCAGCTCCATCACCGCGAGCCCCGCCACCTACAACCTCGCCGTGGACGACGGCACCATCGTCAACTGGACGCTGCCGTCTGACTACTCCGACTGGACCGGATCCGTCGTCCAATCGAGTAGTTGCAACGGTGTCATCGCGCTCGACATGTACCAGGGCAAGTACCTGCTGTTCGGCGCCGCGCCCGGCTCGTGCACGCTGACGATCTACAGCCCGGACGGCACGAAGTCAGCCACCGCCACCGTGAACGTGACCCAGGGCGCAGCGCTGCCACGAACCGTCGAATACCGTGCGCTCGGCAACAAGGGCGGCGAGCAGGTCTACCTCACGCGCGCCGGCAAGCGCGTGAGCGCGCCGCGCACGCTCACCACCGCCTTCCAGACCTTCCGCCAGACCGTGTACGGCGAGGGCGACATCGGCATCGAGTTCGTCAACGACGACGGTGTCGCAAACGGCAAGGCCGCGCGCGTGGACTATCTATCGGTGGATGGCGCGAGGCGCGAGACCGAGGCGCAGGCCGTGAACACCGGTTCCTTCGCCAACAACATCTGCGGCGGCGGCGGATACAGCGAGTGGTTGTATTGCGCAGGCGCCGTGAACTACGGGCCGCTCAAGCAGGATCACACCATCCGCATCCGTGCGCGCGGCACCGTGGGCGGCGAGCACATCCATCTGCTCGTCAATGGCACTTCCGTGAATACCGGCTGGTGGCTGACCACCGCGTTCCAGGAATACACCGTGAACGTCAGCGGCGATGGTGATCTCAACATCAAGTACGACAACGACGGCGGCTCGAAGGACGTGGTCGTCGATTGGCTGAAGGTGGACAGCCAGCTTCCCCGTCAGGCGGAGAACATGCAGTACAACACCGCGCTGTTTGCGAATGGTCGATGCGGCGGCGGGCAGTACAGCGAGTGGATGAACTGCAATGGGGTGATCGGGTTCGGGAAGATCTCCGATAACTTCAACTAGGACCCCCGAGGAGACACATATATATGTGTCGCCCACCAGGCCCCGGCGATGAAAGTCGCCGGGGCCTTTCTTCAACGGGCGAACACATCGGCCAGCGCCACGCTGGGGCCGAGGACGTTCCCGCGCCGGCGGACGCAAAGCCGCGGGTGCTGAAGCCGTAGCGACCGCCACTCGGGACGTATGTGAAACTAAGCCCTGGCGATGCGAGTCGCCGTAGTTTTTGTCTCGAGGGAGGACGGGCAGTGAGGCTGGGCAGACTGTGGATGCTGATGGCGGTCAACTTGGCGGTGACGTGCGCCGTTCATGCCGCGAATGAATTTCCCGAGCGCAAGGTCGCAGAGGCGAAGCCGTACACCATCGAGTACTCGGTGGGCGATGAGCCGTACGCGACGGCCCTCGCGCGGGCACTGCCCGTCGATCTGAACGCGCCCGTCGCCGCTCCGAACCTGCCCATCGTCGTGGCCGACCTGCGCTCGCGTCGCGAGGAGGTCCTGAAGCTCGTCGCCGCGCAGCTCGGCCTCGCGACGCCCCCACCCAGGATGAGCCAGACCTACGACGCCTTCGTCGACGGCTACACCGCGCTGCAATCCCTGAGCCTGATGGACACCGCCAGACATTTCGCGCTGTGGCGCAAGCCCGAACTCGCCGCGCGACTGGCGGACGGCCAGCAGATTGCGGGTTTCAAACGCGCTGCCGACGGCGGCATCGAGTTCTCGGTGGGCGTGTCGTTCGAGTTCAAGGACGGCGAGTCGCCCAAGACGTCCGTGTCGCGCCTGCGCGATGACTGGAGCCGCATGACCTGGCCCATCAAGATCGGCGAGGCGCCGGGCACCTCGCCCGACGACGAGATCAAACAGCGACTCGCCGAGCTCGCCGAAAACGCAAAGTCGCTGAGCGCATTCCAGTCGACCGAGATCCAGGGCATGGCCGTGATGACCGTGTTGCACGAGACCGTGGAGTCCACGCTCGTGGCGACCACCATCCGCAGTCCTGATCGGCGCTGGTTCTGCGAGGGCGTGGCGAACTACGTGGCGTTCCGGGTGCTCGAGTCGCTGACGGGGCCGGATATGGCCAGGCACTACTACGATGTGGATGAGGAAGTGGAGCGATACGCCGCGCTGCGGCCGCGCGTGGATCTCGAGCATTGGCCGGTGCTGGAGGATCCGCGCAGCAACGAAGTGCCGGCGGATGTGAATTCGGCGAGTTATGCGTTCGCGACGAAGGCGGTGTTCGACGCCTTTGGCGAAGACCATCTACTCGCGCAGGTGTTGGGAGATTTGCGCAAGACGCCGCTCGACACGGCGGCCATCGAAACTGTGTACGCCGCGTACCGGCAGCCCACGGGCAAGGACCTGCAGAGCTTCCTGAGGCCGTGACGCAACGTTGCGGATCCGCAGCCATCGCTCACGCCAAACGACCGCGCTTCGATTCCTACACGAATACCTCTCCATCCCCGAGTGGAGCGGATGAGCGCACGGAGTTCCATGCGCGATCATGCGCTCGACGACGCACCTTGACGCGCGCGGACGATCCTTCGCGAAGGCTGTGCTGCTCAGCTGCGTCGTCGCGGCAATCGCCTGCCACGGCTCCGCGGCGCTGGCCCAGGAGCACGCCGGCCCCGGCGGAATCTGGCAGCTTCCCCGAGTCGCCCCCGCGCCCGCATCGAATCGGACACGAGCGGTGCGCACTTGCGAAAGCCTGTCGCATTCACATCCCTCCCGCACGGCGGTGATTCGCGAAGCGCGAGTCATGCCGCAAGGAAATGGCGAGCGCGAATGGTGCCGGGTCACGATCGAAATCGCGCCCGATGCGGCGTCCGCCGCGATGCTGGTCTGGCTGGCACTGCCGTCGGAGTGGAACGGTCGCTTCCTCGGGCTCGGCGGCGGCGGCTGGATGCCAGGATTCCCGGACGCTTTGGATGCGGGCGCCAGGCTCGGTTTCGCCACCGCCATCACCAATGCCGGCCGGCCGTACGACTTGTCGACGCCCGCCGAGACATTGCGAGACCTGGTCGGCCGCAACGACTTTCTGCGCGCTGCCGATGGCCACCTCGATTGGAACGCGCTCGAGAACTTCGCCTATCGCGGCATCCACGAGATGACAGTTCTCGGCAAGAGCGTCACCACGGATTTCTACGGACACGCGCCGCGTTACGACTATTTCAGTGGTTGCTCGACCGGCGGCCGACAGGGCCAGGCGGAAGTCCAACGTTATCCGGACGACTACGACGGCGTCGTGTCAGGTTCGCCCGCGATCAACTGGGCGCACTTTGCGGCGGCGGAATCGTGGGTTCGCGTGGTGACGAACGAGTTGGGACCGGTCGCTCCCTGCAAATATGAGGCGGCGCGACGCGCCGCCGTTGCCGCCTGCGATTCCCGGGATGGCATCCGCGATGGCCTCGCATCCATCGGCTGCGACTTCGACGCAC
The DNA here is from genome assembly GCA_035279135.1 of Steroidobacteraceae bacterium. Taxonomy (GTDB): domain Bacteria; phylum Pseudomonadota; class Gammaproteobacteria; order Steroidobacterales; family Steroidobacteraceae; genus CADEED01. The sequence continues at coordinate 2,757 of DATEII010000093.1, read as the reverse complement.
GCGCGCTGATCGGAAGCCACACGGACTGCGGCACCTTCGATGCGCACGATGCCGACGTGATCCGCCGGATCTGGGATGGGCCCCGCCGCCGTGATGGTTCTCGTCTCTGGAGCGGCGTGGATCCCACGGCACTCATTCATGCGCCGCCACCACTCGATGCCGCGCAGGCCAGGGCGAGTCCATTTTCTGAAGCTTCGGCGGGACCGCTCGTTCCGTCGATGGCGGAGTTCGAAGACGAGTTCGATGCATTCGTCGATCGTTATGGCCCCGTCATGGATACGTCCGACCCCGATCTTTCCGCGTTCGCCGATGGAGGTGGCAAGACCATCATCTGGCACGGCGTGGCCGACGACGTGATCCCCGTGGCGGGCACCGTTCACTACGTCGATGCGATTCGGCGCACGCTCGGCGCCGAGAAGACCAACAGCTTCCTGCGGTTCTACCTGGCGCCGGGTGTCGGCCATTGCGGAGGCGGCGAGGGGCCGCACCCGGTTGCGCTTCTCGATGCGCTCATGGAGTGGGTGGAGCAGGGTCGGCCGCCGACACTCGGGCGCCGTTTTCCGTCTCTCTGAGTGGCGGAAGGAACGACGCCAGCTTTCGCGCCACGAAATATCCGATTGGCGACTGGTTCTCACTTTCCAGTAGGACGATGAAATCGCCTCATTGCGGCGACGCTCCATAAATCATTTCATCGTTGCCAACGCCGAGTCATTCGGTGAACAACAACATGAACTCCAGGGAGGGGGAAATGCGATTCAGCCATCTTCTCGCAGCGTCGTTGATCACCGTACCGGCATTCGGCGCCGGCGATGACGCCAGGATCGATCCACGCGCCGCCACGTACTGTTTGCACGAGATCGATCCACTCCCTGGAATCCCGGCGGGCGCATCTTCGGTCGAAGTCCGCGGCATCAACGACCGCGGCCAGGTCACCGGCTGGATCAACCCTGGAGACGGTTCGCGGTTCCACGCGTTCGTCTGGGACCGCAAGCAGGGCATACGCGACCTCGGCACGGTGCCTGGACATCGCAGCATGACTGCCGCCGCCATCAACGACGCCGGCACCATCGTCGGCGAGGCCGTGGATGAGGAAACCGGCGAGAACCTCGCGTTCGTGTGGACCCCGAGGCGAGGCGTGCGCTCGCTCGACACCTCGCTCGGCGGCGTGGGCAGCTTCGCCAGCGCCATCAATCGGGCCGGCCAGATCGCGGGCGCCAGCACCACCGCGAGCGGCGCCATCCACGCATTCTTTCGCGACGTCCGTGGAGACGTCGTGGACCTCGGTGCGTTTCCCAATGGAAGCGGATTCAGCAGCGCCATGGCTATGAATGATCGCGGTCAGGTCGTCGTCGTGCGCGCCGATGGTGATATCCAGGATGCGTTCATGTGGGATGCGCACCGCGGAAGACAGTTGTTCCTTCCGGAGCCCAGCGGGTCGTTCCCGTCGCCGAGCGACATCAACAATCTCGGTGAAGTCGTCGGTGCTTTGCTCGAGCCGGGTTTGCAACGTGCGTTTCGATGGTCGCGCGGTGAGGAGATCGAGCTTCTCGGCTCGCTCGGGGGTGGCTTCGCGGATTTCACCACGGCACAGGCCATCAACGACCGCGGCACGATCGTGGGTGGTAGTGAGACCGCTTCGGGCGAATTCCATGGGTTCGTGTGGGACGCGAGAGGCGGAATGCGGGATTTGAATGAGTTGATCGATGTGCGCAGCGGGATTGCGGTTCAGCCCGTGCTCGGGACTGCGATGGGCATCAACGAGGAAGGGGCGATCGCGGTGGGCGGGATATTGCCGGGCGAGGATGCGCAGCGCGGGTATGTGATGGTGCCGAGGCGGGGCCGGCAGGGGTGCCGGTAGAGCGCGCGGCTGAATCCGCGCCCTGGGGTTGCCCTACAGCGTCTGCGGTGGAACGCCGTCAAACACGGCGTCCTGCTTCTGCGAGGCTATTCGCCTGAAGCCAAGGAGATGCTCATGACCGTCCCAAAGATTCCCGATCGAAGCGCGGAGCCTGCGGTGCGGGAGTCGCTGGATCGCGAGAAATCGACGACTGCCGCGAACTCATCGGACGTGGAGCCCGATGGCGCGGAAGAGGTTCGGGATGATGAAGGGAACGTCATCGACGTGGCGCGGAAGGACATTGACGCGCCGAGGCGGCCGCGGCCGGATTCGGATGCGGGGTCGCAATGATGTCCGCCCCGCGGCCTGAGGATGACGAGTGGCAACCCGCGCCTGATGTGAAATCCGATCGCGTCCCGGCGAAGGACGCCGAACGTGGCGACAGTCGCGAAAAGGCCAAGACCGCGCCGCTGGAGATCCAGGAGATCGAAAACCTGGAAGATGACGCCAAGGGCGGGTGAAGAGATCACATCGCGAGGCCGAGGTAGTTCGGCAGCGCCAAATTTGAGGTCACAATCTGTGACCTCAAATTCGCAACCTCTTGATTCGTTAGCTGAGACATGAAGTCGTCAGGGAGGCGTTTTCCCAAATCTGCGAACCATTGCGGATCTCGCGGGTCTGTTCGAGCTCACGACAAACAAGAAGCATGCTGTTCCGTCGAACCCCGCCCCCGACCCTCACCCGCCGCGAGATGCGCTACTGGCTCATGAAGCCCGATCCGCGGCTGCGTTCGCGCGTGTATTGCTATTACCTCGCGCATCCCGTGCCCGTCGCGGACTGGGACCCCGCGGCGGCATATAAAGAAGAGGAGTTGCTGATCCCGGACGGGCATTCGGAGATCGTGTTCACCCTGGGAGGCG
>DATEII010000092.1:0-7251 GCA_035279135.1 Steroidobacteraceae bacterium | reverse complement strand
GATAGGGCCCGCTGACCAGCATGCGCGGACCGGCCGCGGCGCCGCGATTCAGGTAATCGCGCAGGTCGGTGTCGGTGTTCTGCACGTAAGTGCCCACGTTGCGCACCGTGGTGAACCCGGCCAGCAGAGTGGCCGACGCGTTTTCCACGCCCTGGTGCAGGGTGTCCTCGGCACTGCGCGAAAAGTACACGCGCAGGTCGGCGGTGTCCTCGGGCCGGTCCGTCAGGTGCGTGTGCATGTCGATGAGGCCGGGCAGGCAGGTGTATTCCGCCAGATCCAGCACCGGCACCATGGTGGTCGCGCCGCTGCCGCGCCCCGAGCCGGGCTCGACGCGCTTGATGCGGCCGTCGCGGATCAGCACCACCGACTCGCCGTGCGGCAGGTTGCTGGCGCCGTCGATGAGCTGCCCGCAGTGGATGGCAATGGTGCCGCTGTCCGGGGTGAACGGCACGTCGCGCACGGCGAATTGCTGCGAGAGGGCGGGCGCCGGCATGGCGCAGCCTGCCAGCCACGCGGCGGCGCCCACGGGCAGCGCCGCTGCGAGGAGGGTGCGAGCGAAAGTCTTCACGCGAGCGGAATGAATTCCTTGTTGTCGAAGTCGGGCAGCTTCATGCGACCGGCGCGCCAGTCGGCCTTGGCCTGCTCGATACGTTCGCGCGACGAGGAGACAAAGTTCCATTCGATGAAGCGTTCGCCGACCGGTTCGCCGCCGAGCGCCATCACCGTGGACGATTGCACGGCAGTAAGCGTGGTGTCTTCGCCGCGGTTGTACACCAGCATCTTGCCGGCACCGAAGCGGCGGCCCTGCGCCTCGACCTCGCCGGCGGCGATGTAGACCGCGCGCTCGGAGTAATCGCCCGGCAGCGCGACGCGTGCGCCTGGCTGCAGCTCCCAGTGGGCGTAGAACAGGGGTGAATGCGTGGTGACTCCGCTGGTGAGCCCGAAGGCCGAGCCGGCCAGCAGTCGGGTGCGCACACCACCATCCTCGTTCACGGGCAGCGACTCCGGGCCGAAGTGTCCGAAGGAGGGCGCCGTCTCCTCGTGTTCTTTCGGCAATGCGACCCAGGCCTGGATGCCGTGCATCAGTCCCCCCGCGGCGCGCGCCTTCTCGAAGCGCTCGGAGTGCGTGATGCCGCGGCCCGCGATCATCCAGTTCACTTCGTTGGGCTGGATGGCCTGCTGCACGCCGACACTGTCGCGATGCATGATCTCGCCCGCGAATAGATAGGTGACCGTGGCGAGGCCGATGTGCGGGTGAGGGCGCACGTCCACCGAGCGCGGGATGCCGGGCGCGAATGTCACCGGCCCGATGTGATCGAAAAAAATGAATGGTCCGACCATGTGCCGGCGCGTGAATGGCAACACCCGCCCGACTTCGAAGCCGCCGAGATCCCGCCGCCGCTGGTCGATCACGTCCATGGCGCGGATTATGGGGACACTCCCCATTTGCTAGCAAACGGGGCCGGACCTGGTGAGAGGGCGGGCATCGAGCCCGCCCTCGGACGCGAGGTTTATTAGAGGGATTTCAGGAAATTGACCAGGTCACTCCTTTCACCCGCCGACAACTCGAGGCCAAAGTGCGAGTTGTAGTGGTTCACCACGGCGTTGAGCGTCGGGAAACGCCCGTCGTGATAGAAGCCACCCTTGGTGTGCGTCCACAGTCCGCGCAGGGGAGCCGTGCGGTAGCGGTTGTCCGGTGCGCGATTGGCCTGGAAGTTGTCGATGCCGATCTCCTCACCGGTGTGCATGTTCCAGCCCGGCTCCGTATAGAGCGGCGGCACGTGGCACGTGCTGCACTTGGCCTCGCCGTTGAACAGCGCTTCGCCGCGACGTGCCGCGGAGCGGTCATAGCTGCCCCGCGGAGCCTTCGGCACGGGCAGCGCGAGCTGGTAGATCTGCAATGCCGGCAGCAGCGGTGTGACCAGGTCTTCCTCGGACTGCACGTGGCCGAAGCCATTGCGTGCCGCCACCGGGTACTTCACGGGATCATCGAGACGGGGGTCGAAGAACGTGCCCTGGCCGTGCATCTCGAGCGTTGCAACCAGCGCGTTCCAGTACGGCACGCTGCCCCAGCCGGTCCAGGTATGCAGATTCACGCCGGCAAGTCCGAATGCGGGCGGGATCAACACCGAGGCGGACTTGCCATCGGGGCGGAACGCTTTTCCGTCGAGGAACAACACGGCATCGAATTTCCCGGGACCCCACGACAGCAACACTTTGCGCACCGTCGCGACATCGGTGCCGAGCACCTGCGCCACGGGTTCGAGTCGCGGCGCCAATGCCACGATCGCGCCGACATTGAGATCGCGGTTCGCCCAGCCATCGAGCCGATGGCCAATGCCGGGCGCGAACGAGTTGTCGACCGTCGAGTGACAGAACGCGCACTGGATACCCATCGACTTGATGCGGCCGCTGCCATCGAAAATGCCGGTGACGCCGACCACGGCATCGAGCTTGAGCAATGCGAGCGTGGTCGCCGGATCCTTGAGGTCCACCTTGCCGGCCGCGAGCGCGCGCCGCAGTGAAAACGGCAACGCATCGACGTCGACCTTGAGGCCGACCTTGAGTGCCGTCTCCGGCGACACGCCCGGCCCGACGCCGCCGTTCGCCGCACCAGCAAGTGCGAGATGTAAGCCGATTCCGTCGCCCCAGAAGGCTTCGTCGCCGAAGGTGGCGTAGCGGAACGTGTTCCGTCCTTCCTGCACCTGCCTGAGCGCGTTGAACTCGGTGCTGAAATCATGCGGAAAATCCGTGGCCGAGGCGGCCACCGAGAGAAAGGAAAGCGCGGCGAGTGCCGCGCGGGCCCGCGTGTTCATGGGTCATCCCCTGGAAAAGTTACGTTGCTCCCGAGGTGACAATGTGTTCCCGCACCGAAACGTTCCGCGGCTGTTGACGCGGCGCCGGCCCATCTAGTACTTTACCGATCGGTTAATTACGAGGTTCATGCGGATGGCCGCGGATCCACTCAGCACCACCTTCGCCGCGCTTGCGGATCCAACACGCCGCGCCATCCTCGCGCGGCTCTCGTCGGGCGAGGCTTCGGTGGGCGAGCTGGCCGAGCCGTTCGACATCAGCCTTCCCGCGGTGACCAAGCATCTCAAGGTGTTGCAGCGCGCGGGCCTCATCAGCCAGGGACGCGAGGCGCAGTGGCGGCCCTGCCGCCTGGAAGCGAGGCCCATGCGCGACGCGGTGCAGTGGATGGAGTCCTACCGCGAACACTGGGAACGACGCCTCGATCGGCTCGACGACTACCTGCGCGAATCGAATGCCCGCGAAACCCGCGGCGGGCGCAAGAAAAAGTAACCACACGAATCACCGGGAATCCCACATGCATTCCAGCGCCCGCTCCATCAAGCACAGCTCGTTCGTCATCGAGCGCCGCTACGACTTCGACCCCGCGCAGGTGTACCGCGCCTGGGTGCACCCGGAGGCCAAGGCCCGCTGGTTCAACGGTCCGCCCGACAAGTGGAGCGAGCAGGTGCGCGAAATGGACGTGCGCATCGGCGGGCGCGACCGGCTCATCGGCAAGTTCATGGACGGCTCCGAATCGCGCTTCGAAGCGCAGTATTTCGACGTGGTCCCCGAGAAGCGGCTGGTCTACACCTACGACATGTACTGGCAGGGCAAGAAGATCTCGGTGTCGCTGGCCAGCATCGAGTTCGTGCTCGCGGGCAAGGGCACCAAGCTCGTGGTCACCGAGCAGCATGCGTTCCTGGATGGTTACGAGGATGCCGGCAGCCGCGAGCGCGGCACGCGTTCGCTGCTCGAGAACCTCGCGCAGTCGCTGGCCGGCGGTGACATCCGCCAGCCGAAAGGCTAGCTACCGATCCCGGGGTTCACCTGGGTGGATAGAGCGAGCCGACGTAGGCGGCGAGCGCCACCATGTCCGCGAGCTCGAGTTTCTCGACCACTGCGTCCATCTGCTTCGCGGCCTCGTTGGTGCGCGTGCCGTTCTTGAACGCGATCAGCTGCCGCAGCAGGTAGGTCGGTGAGCGGCCGGCGATCGGCGGGATCTTGTCTGTGCCTTCGAGCCTGGCGAGATGGCAGGTCGAGCAGATCTGCGTCTTGCCCTTGTCGCCGGTGGTCGCGAGCGACTTGCCCTTCACCAGCGATCCCGGCGGCGCGTACGCCGTGTACTGCATCTTGGGATCGCGCCGCTCGTGGCGCGTGATGTCGGGTGCGACTTCGACGAGCCGCTCGCCGAGATCTTCCGTGCCATCGACTTCCTTGTAGACCCAGAAGGCCGGCTCGGCGCGCGGGATGTTGATGCCCTCGACCACGTAGTGCCGGCGCGCGAGCTTCTGCTGCGCGAAGTACTTGGCACTCTCGTCGATCTCCTCGTCGCTCAGCGTCGCGGCGAGTGGCTGCATCATGTGGCTCGGCACGTAGACCTCGGGCCCGATGGATCGCCGCTCGCCGCTGCGGAAGGCTTCGAGCTGCTCCTTTATATAGGCCTCCGGCAGCCCGGCCAGCGCGGCGTTCTCGGGCCGGCCCTGGCCGGTCGGCGTGTGGCAGTACGCGCAGGCGATGATCTTCGGCTTGTGGCCCCTGGCGACGATGTCCGGCATCGGGCCGTGGGCCGCGGGAAACCAGTCCGGCGCGTTGAACGGATCGTTGATGCGCGCCAGCGTGAACTTCTGATCGCTGTCGGGGATGGTCAGCTGTTCGACGTCGTCGTACTTGGGCGGCTCTTTGGGCTGCTTCGCCGGCGGTCGCTTCGCGGCGCGCAGCGTGTCGTCGTCGACGGGGAAGAGCCAGTCCGGATACGGAATTCTCGGCTCGGCCTCGGGCTGCGCGGCTGCAGGCTTCGCGGCCGGCTTCGACGGCGCCGGTGTCTGCGCCCAGGCCAGCGCGATCGTGGCGAAACAGCCGATCATCCAGGCAAGACGCTTCATCTTCCGGTTCCCCCGACTCTCTGACGCGGACTGGGCCCGCAGCATACACTGCCCGCATGCCACGGCTCACGCGCCGCGCATTGCCGATGTCGACCGTCGAGCTCGCGCGTTATCTCATCGGCAAGACTCTCGTGCACGCCACGCCGCGCGGCCGCATGACGGGCCGCATCGTCGAGACCGAGGCCTACCCGCCAGGCGATCCGACGGCCTACCACCGCCCCGGACTAACTACCAGCAACGCGCCGCTGTTCGCGGAGCGCGGCCACGCCTACGTGCGCATGGTGTACGGCGCCTGCTACAACCTGAACCTCGCCGCGGAACCCGCCGGTATCGGCGGTTCGGTCCTGATCCGCGCGCTCGAGCCGCTCGAGGGGCTGGCGCTCATGCGCGAGAACTACCCGACGGTGAAGGAGTCCGCGCTGACCCGCGGGCCGGGGCGGTTGTGCTCGGCGCTCGGCATCGGACCCGTGCTCTCGGGCACGGACCTGTGCACCAGCGATCGCTTGTGGCTGGAGCGCGCGGGTCCGCAGCCGCGCATCCAGGTGAGCACGCGCATCGGGCTCTCGCGTGATCAGCACCGGCGTCTCAGATTCGTCGAGCGCGGCAGCCGTTTCGTGAGCGTTCCTCCATAATGTCGCCCATGCAGAAATTCGCATTGATCGCGCTGCTGTTGCTGGGGGGAACGGCGCTGGCGCAGGACCCCCAGCCCACCGAGGAGAATTTCCGCAAACACCTGGGCCTCGCGCCGTCGGCGAAGCTCGAGTACCGCAACCTCGAGTGCAAGCCGGTGAGTTTCGCCGGGTTCGTCGACGGCATGCGCAAACCCGGCGCGCACGCAGACGTGGAGCGCTCGGTCGACGGCTCCGCCGTCACCATGACGGTCAAGCTCAAGGGCATGGCGCCATGTCCGTCGCCGTATCCGCCGGTCACGGCGATTCCGCCTTTCGATCTCAAGGATCTCGACGGCCGGCGGGTGACTTCGGCCGGTCTCAAGGGCAAACCCACGCTGGTCAGTTTCTTCTTCGCGACCTGCCTGCCGTGCATCCTCGAAGTCGAGCCCATCAACCGGTTTGCCGCGTCGCGGCCGAAGATGAATTTCCTGGCCGTCACTTTCGACGAGCCGGCCGAGGCGCGAGCCTTCGTCCAGCGATTCGGGTTGCGCTGGCGCGTGGTGCCGGACGCGCGCGATTTCATCGATCGCATGCGGGTCAAGCAATATCCATTGATGGCGCTGTTCGATGCCAATGGCCAGCTGCTCGGCACCAAGAAAGGTGGCGCGCGCGATGAGCTGGAGGCCGCCAACGTGGAGCCGCAGCTGAAGCGCTGGGTGGACGGCCTGCTGCGTCAATAGCAGTGTCAACCGCGGCGCGGGTGCCGCGTTGAGCGGGGTAGGGTCACCGATGACAGCCACGCAGAAACCCCTGGGTGCGGCCATAGCCGCCAATCGTTTCGGGCTCGGCGCCCGTCCGGGCGAGCTCGCCGACGTGGAGCGCGATCCGCAGGGCTGGCTGCGCCGGCAGCTCGAGGGCAAACCTCCCGTGCTCACGGGCGAAGGGCTGAAGCCGTCGGCCGATACGCTGCGGCAGGCCCTGGCCCTGCGCCAGGAGCTGGCCGAGGCGAGGCGCCAGAAGAAGCAGGGCAATGAAGAGGCCGCCAGGGCGGCTGCGGCGCTCAAACTACCTGCGATCTACCGTCCCGCGTACATCGAGGAAGCCCACGCGCGCTTCTCGCACGCAGTGAGCACGGATCGGCCGTTCCTCGAGCGGCTCACGCAGTTCTGGACCAACCACTTCGCCGTCTCGGTGGACAAGATCGTGGTGCTCGGCATCGCCGGCGCCATGGAGCGCGAGGCGATCCGGCCCCATGTGCTCGGGCACTTCACCGACCTGCTGATGGCCGTGGAGAAACACCCGGCCATGATCCTGTATCTCGACAACCAGGCTTCGATCGGGCCCAACTCGCGCGCGGGGCGTTTCATGAACCGCCGCGCCAACGGCCGCAAGGCCGACATCAACGAGAACCTGGCGCGCGAGATCCTCGAGCTGCACACGCTGGGTGTCGACGGCGGCTACACGCAGCGCGACGTGACCACGTTCGCGGAGGCCATCAGCGGGTGGTCGATCGGTGGCGAGGCGGACAACCGCCGTTTCGCGAGGCTGGGCGGGGAGAGCGGCAAGCCTGGCGAGTTCCTGTTCCGCGAGATCTTCCATGAGCCCGGCACGCGACGATTGCTGGGCAAGACCTTCGACGACGACGGCGTGCGCCAGGGAGAAACCATTCTCAAGGACCTGGCCGCGCGGCCGCAGACCGCGCGGCACGTGTGCACCAAGCTCGCCCGTCATTTCGTTGCCGACGA
>DATEII010000091.1:0-49496 GCA_035279135.1 Steroidobacteraceae bacterium | reverse complement strand
GCACCAGCTGTGATTCCGCGGCGCTCTCCGAGACCTGCAACACCCGCGCGATCTCGGGCACCGTGAGCTCGTCGCCGAAGCGCAGCTCGAGAATCCGGGCGTAGTGAGATGGCAGACGGTTGATGGCGCGCCTGACGGCGCTGCGATCGTCGTCCGCGGCGCATTCGTCGAGCGGATCGCGGAAATCGGTCAGCTGCACGACCTTGGCGAGCGCCTTGTCCTCCTGGTCGAGGCTCTGGGTCACGGGCTGGCGCGCGGCCTTGCGGCGCGCATCGGCGAGCAGGTTGCGGCAGATCTGGCACAACCACGTGAACAGCGTCGAGCCGCCGCGAAAACTGCCCAGGCTGCGCATGGCATTGATCATGGTCATCTGCACGACGTCTTCGATCGCGGCGGCATCGAGCGCGCTGCGCCGCGCCGCGAATGCACCGAGGCGGGCCGCGTAGGTCTCGAAGAATTGGTCGAAAGCTCGTTGATCGCCACGGCGCATCCGGTCGATGAGTTCCTGCTCGTCCACGCGGCTACCTCGCTTGCTCCAGCGGCCCATGCCGCTGGGGGAGCCGGTGTGCGGACTTAGACGTCGTCGGACGGGGGACTCCGTTGCGCATTGCGAAGGATTCTGCGGCGGCGCGCCGTCTAAAGCCATGCACCCCTTAAGACGCCCATCAAGCCGCTACATGACAGAAATCGTCCCGACCACCCGCACTCTTCTCGCTACCACCCCTGCTTCGATCTCGAACAAGGACGACTTCTGGAACCGGCACGCATGGGTCCCGCTGATCCTGTTCGTGCCGCTGTTCACGGTCGTGGAGTGGACCGGCCTCGACCGGATCCTCGCGCACGCGCTGTTTTATGACCCCGTGCACCGGTGGCTGGGTGAAGGCGCAGGCGGCTGGTGGGCCCATGGCGTGATCCACAATGGCGGGCGCTGGCTCGCACGCACCGTCGCGGGCACCGCGCTCGTGCTGTGGACCGGGTCGTTCCTGTCCGTGCGCATGCGACATTGGCGCCGCTCGGCAGGGTTCGTGTTCATCTCGATGGCGGCCGCGGTTCTCATCGTCGGTGGTCTCAAGCTGGTCACCAACGTCGACTGCCCCTGGGATCTGGCCGAATTCGGCGGCGACCGACCGTACTTCGGGCTGTTCGCGGCCCGGCCGCACGGCCTGCCCACGGCGCAATGTTTTCCCGGAGCCCATTCGTCCTCGGGCTTCGCGCTCGTGTGCTTCTACTTCGTGTATCGCGACCGCTCGCGCCGCATTGCGGCAGCGGCGCTGGTCGGCGCGCTCGCGGTGTGGGCCGTATTCGCGATCGCGCAGGAAGCGCGCGGCGCTCATTTCCTCTCGCACGACCTCGCGAGCCTCGCGGTGGTGTGGTTCGTGCAGCTCGGGCTCTACGTCAAACTACTGCGCGAGCCGCACGAGCGAGTAGGCAGCCATGCCCAGGGCCAGGCAGCCGAAGATGTTGCGCGAGAAGACCAGCCAGAGGCCGGACACCAGCACTCCCAACAGCCGCGGATTGAGTAGCGAGAAATCGGCGTGCTGCGCGTGCATCAGCACGTCCGGCACGATGATGGCGGTGAGCGTGCACACCGGCGCGTAACGCAGCGCGGTTTCGATGCGTGGATGCAGCCGGCCACGCGCGCCGGCGACCAGGAACGACGTGCGCGTGACGAAGGTCGAGAGTGCGAGGCCCACGATGACGATCGCGAGCGCAAGACCTTCGATGGGAGAGTTCACGAAGCCGCCTCGCTTCGTTCCGGACCTGGCGGCGCGCGCCAGGCGTCCGCGAGCGTGGCCGCGGCGATGCCCGCGATCGCGGCCACGAACAGCCCGAGCCGGTACGGCAGCCCATGCGCCAGCAGCGCGACCACGCCGGCGATCACCGCGCCCACCAGTGCCGGCCGCGCATTGAGCGCGGGACCGACGAGGGCCACCAGCGCCAGCGTGCCGGTGAACTCCAGGCCCCAGTCGGTGGGCACGTAGCTGGCCGCGACGATGCCGGTGATGGCGCTGACCTGCCAGGTGATCCAGTTGTTGGAGCACACGCCCGCAAACCAGCTGTCGCGGTGCCGCTCCGGCAGCCAGTTCTCCTGTGCCGCGCGCATGAACAGCGTGAAGGTGAAATCGGTCATGAAGAAGCCGAGCGCTGCGCGCTTGGCCAGTCGCTCGTGCACGAAGTACGGCCGCAACGCGGCGCTGTAGATCACGAACCGCAGGTTGGTGATGAGCCCGGTGGCGACGATGACCCAGAGCGGCATGCCGGCGGCGATCAGCGGCAGAGCCGCGAGTTGCGCGGAGCCGGCGTACACCGTGAGCGACATGAAGATGGCCCAGGGCACGGTGAGCCCGCCCTTCACCATGGCGACGCCGCTCACCAGGCCCCAGGTGGCGGCGCCTGGCAACGATTGCAGGATGGCGCGCTGGCCGGCCTTGAAGGCCGAGCGTCGTGCGGGGTCCCTGGGAATCACCAGTTGCCGGTGTTGGCCATCGACACCCACGGCTCGCGCGGCGGCAGTGCGCCGTCTTTCTGCAGTAGTTCGATGGAGATGTTGTCCGGCGATCGCACGAAGGCCATGCGCCCGTCCCGCGGTGGACGGTTGATGGTCACGCCGTGTTTCTGCAGGCGCTCGCAGGCCGCATAGATGTCGTCGACTGCGTAGGCCAGGTGGCCGAAATTGCGTCCGCCCGGGTACTGCTCCGGCTCCCAGTTGTGCGTGAGCTCCACCTGCGCCGTGGAATCGCCCGGGGCCGCGAGGAAGATCAACGTGAACTTGCCTTGCGGATAGTCCTTGCGCGACAGCACCTCGAGACCGAGCGCGTCGCAGTAGAACCTGAGCGACGCGTCCACGTCAGTGACGCGGACCATGGTGTGCAGGTATTTCATCTAGTAGAAGAGCTCCGCGGTTCTGTAACCGTCTGCACTGTCCGTATAACCCCCGCTGATGAGTACGCGGCCATTGCCGAGGTTGGCAGTCGCGAAGTCGCAGCTCTGCCGGTACTCGGCCATGCGGCCGACATCCGTGAGCGCCCCGGTGGCCGGGTTGAACAGATAGTTAGGCCGTTCGTAGGGACTGCTGGTACCCCATAGCCCGGCGAGCAGCACCTGGCCGTCGGGCAGGGTGTTCAGCGAGCAGATGCTGGTGGAAGGCAACACGCCGGTGGTCGTGGAGACCTCTGTGGCCGGATCGTAGATTTCCGGGCCCGCCATCGCAAAATTGTTCCTGAGTCCCCCCGCGATGAGCACGCGGCCATCGGCGAGCAGAGTGGCCTTCGGTCCGATGCGCGCCACCACCATGGTGCCGGTATTGCGGAAAGTCTCGGTGGCCGGATCGTAGAGCTCGCATGCCGAGGTCGTCGAAGGGCCGTTGCTGCCGTCGTAGCCACCACAATTCAGCACCGCGCCCGAGTTCAGCAGAACACTGACGGAGCGGTGGATGCTTTGGTTGCGCGATTCGAGGCCCGCGGTGTAGTGGAAAGTACCGCTCGCGGGATCGTACAGTTCCGCGGTCTTGTCGGGCCCCACGCCCGGGACGCCGCCGATCAACAGCACCTTGCCATCCTGCAGCAGCGTCGCCGTGGGACTGTAGCGTTGCTTGATTGTCGACCCGGTGGCCGTGAAGGTGCCCGTGGCCGGATCGTAGAGCTGCGCCGCTTGCGTCGCGCTGATGACCAGCACGCGACCATCGAGCAGCCGCGTGGCGGTGACCACGATGAAGCCCGCAGGCAGACTGCCGGTGGCACTGAATGTACCCGCGACGGGATCATAGATTTCAGCGGTCACGAGTTGCGTCGCCGGAACCGTATTCGGGTTCGCGCCGCCCGTGATCAGGACCTGGCCATTCGCCAGCACCGTGGCGAGGTGACCCCCGCGGTCGGCGTTCAGCCGACCCGTCGCCGAGAAGTGCGACACCGCGACGTCGGCCGTCTTGGTCAAGGCGATGCCCGCCGGGCTGGTTACCGTGAGCGTGAGCGTCGAGCTCTGGGCGATGTTCGTATCGAACGGCACGCCCGAAACCATCGTGCCGATATCCCCGCCGGGACCGGAAACGACACCAACGCCGCCTCCGAAACTCGCGGTCAATGTGGTGGTACCGCCTGGCCGCACGGTAGTTGGCGAGGCCACGAACCAGTTGAGCACCGGATGCGGCACCACGGTGACCGTGGCGGTGGAGTTCGCGGTGGCGCTGGCTGCGCTGGTGACCGTGAGCGTGTAAGTCGTGGTTGCCGCGGGCGTGATGTACACGGGTGTTCCGGAAGTGACCGCACCGATGCCGTTGTCGATGCTGCCGCTGCCTCCGGCGAACGTGAAGGTCAGCCACGTCCCGATGCTTTCCGTGACGATCGCATTTTGAGCCTGGAATGCGCTGATGGCGGGCGCCGGCACGACGTGCACGGCCGCGGTGCTCGAGACCACCTGGCCGGTCGAGCTCGTCACGGTCAGTACGAACGTCGTGTCGGCCGTCAGGTTGCCGGTCGATGCCGCAGTGCCGCTCGTGACTGCCCCGACGCCATTGCCGACGAGGCCCGAGCCGTTGGCGAATACGCCCGTGAGCGTGGTGCTCGTACCCGAGGTGATGGTCGACTTGGCCGCGGTGAAGCTGGAGATGCTGGGAACGACGGGCGCGGGATCATCATCGCCACCCCCGCCGCAGGCGGACAGCGCCAACGCCCCGATCGCCAACAGCCACGAGCGACTCAGCACGGAAAAAGTCGAAGGAGAATTCGGCTTCATTGCCACACCACGGGCGCACGAGGTGACGCCAGCGAACCTCGCGACCTTTTATTGTTAGAACATCTCGCTGGCGCCGGGTGGTTTGACGTCCACCTTCTTGCGCGACGGAATCCAGTCTCCGGTGATCATTGCTTCGTACGGCTGGCCGGGTCCCACCATGGGGTACACACCCGCATCGGGATCGATCATGACTTCCAGGAACGCGGCGCCCTTGAACGCGAGGAATTCCGCGATGACGCGCGGCACGTCGGCCTTCTTGTCCAGGCGCACGGCGTACTTGAAGCCATCGGCCTGCGCTGCCTTGATGAAGTCCTTGGTGTGCAGCGTCTTTTCGGACGCCGAGAGCCGGCCCTTGTGGAACAGCTTCTGCCACTGCTTGACCATGCCGTCGCCGTTGTTGTTCAACACGACGATCTTCACGGGCAGGTTGTAGGTGGTGACCGTTTCCATCTCGCCGATGTTCATGCGCACCGAGGCGTCGCCGTCGATGTCGATGACGAGCTTGCCCGGGTTCGCGAACTGCGCGCCGATCGCCGCCGGCAGGCCGAAGCCCATCGTGCCCATCGAACCCGAGGTGAGCCACAGGCGCGGGCGCTTGAAGTCGAAATACTGCGCCGACCACATCTGGTGCTGGCCCACGCCGGTCGAGATGATGGCCTCGCCCTGCGTGACGCGGTTGATCTCTTCCAGCACGTAGTACGGCTGGATGAGTTCACTGCCGCGGTCGTAGTTCATGGCATGTTTCTGCCGCAGCTCGGCCAGGTATGACAGCCACCTGCTGCGGTCGCGCTTGAAGCCCGCTCGCTGGCCGTGCACCGTGAGCATGCGCAGCGCCTCGGGCAGCAGGCCCACGTGGCTCCACTGCACGCGCTTCACCTTGTTGATCTCGGCACGGTCGATGTCGAAATGCGCGATGGCCTTCGCGCCCGGCGCGAACTTCGCGGGGCTGCCGGCCACGCGGTCGTCGAAGCGCGCGCCGATCGCGATCAGGAAATCACAATCGTCCACCGCGTAGTTGGCGAACGCCGCGCCGTGCATGCCGAGCATGCGCATCGACAGCGCGTCGGTGGTATCGACGGCGCCGATGCCCATGAGCGTGGTGACCACCGGGATGTCGAAGGCGCGCGCGAATTCGCGCAGCTGTTCCGCGGCATTGCCATTGATGACGCCACCGCCCGCGTAGATCAGGGGGCGCTGCGACTCACCGAGCATCTCGAAGAAGTGGTTGGCCTCGGTGGCGTCGATGATGTCGGTAGTCAGGGTCTCGAGCCGGCGGCGATAACCGGGCATGGGCAACGTGCCCGACCCCTTGAAATCGCCCTGCCAGTTCTGCACGTCCTTCGGAATGTCGATGACCACCGGACCCGGCCGGCCCGTGCGCGCGATCTCGAACGCCGTGCGCACCGTGGCCTCTAACTTCTCGGGATCGGTCACCAGGAAGATGTGCTTGGCCACCGAGCCCATGATGGAGGGCACGGGCGCTTCCTGGAACGCATCCGTGCCAATGGCACTGCGCGGCACCTGGCCGCAGATCACGACCATGGGCACCGAGTCCGCGAGTGAATCGCGAATCGGCGTGACGGTATTCGTGGCGCCCGGACCCGAGGTCACGATGCAGACGCCGACGCGGCCGCTGGCGCGCGCGTAGCCCGCGGCCATGAAGCCCGCCCCCTGCTCGTTGGCGGGCACGATGAGCGGCATTTGCGCTTCGCCGCGCGCCTTGCGGTCCTCGTTGAAACAGAAGACGGCGTCGTAGGTGGGCAGGATGGCGCCACCCGAGTACCCGAAAATCGTGGTTACACCCTCGTCCGCCAGTACCTGCACGATCATTTCCGCGCCGGACATCTTCTTGCCGGCCAGCGGATGCTGAATGGAGGGCGCGCTCGGCGGAGCCGGCGCGGACAAGTCGCGGATTTTGGGGGGATTTGCCATGGGTGCGCCGGAGCCTAGCAGTTTGCAGCGCGGGCTTAAACCGCTATTCTGGCCGCCGTGTTCGCTCACCAGAAAACCGCCCGAAACATGCGTCATATCATCGCCATCCACCTGCAGAACGAGGCTGGCGCGCTCACCCGCGTCACCGGCCTGTTCTCCACCCGCGGCTACAACATCGAGTCCCTCTCGGTAGCCGCCACGGATGACCCCTCGGTGTCGCGCGTAACCCTGGTCACCAAGGGCGCCGATGGCGTGATCCTGCAGATCGTCAACCAGCTCAACAAGCTCATCGACGTGGTGGCGGTAGAGGACCTGACGCGCGGAGAACACATCGAGCGCGAGCTCGCCGTGCTCAAGCTGCGCGTCGAGCCGCAGCTCATCGACTCCGTGCGTGGTTATGTCGTGCGCGCGGGCGGCCGCGTGCTCGCACCCTCGCCGGACAGCTTCGTGGTCGAGCTCACCGCGTCGGAAGCCGAGATCAACCAGTTCGTGCAGGACCTCGGCGAGCGCACCGAGATCATCGAAGTCGTACGCTCCGGCGCGCTGGCCGTGGGCCGCAGCGCGCGGGCGTTGCACGTAGTTAGATAGTCCCCGTCCTACAGGCCGGTGCGCACGGCGCACGCAAGTGGCTGTCCGGATTCACTACTATAGTTCTAGTTGACAAACGGTCGATCGCGGGCGTTTACTACTAGACATCTAGTAGTGAGGCACGCATGGCCAACGACATCTATCTCACCGACCGCGAAGCCGACGTCATGCAGGTGCTGTGGGACCGCGGTCCGTCGGTGGTCAACGAGGTGAAAGAGCAGCTGCACGACGAGCTCGCCTACACCACGGTGCTGACCATCCTGCGCACGCTCGAGCAGAAGGGTTACGTGAAGCACGAGGAGGAAGGCCGCGTGCATCGCTACTTCGCGACGGTGAAGGAACAGGCGGCTCGAAAGAGCGCACTGCAGCACCTCACCGGAAAACTCTTCAAGGGCTCCGCCGAGCTGTTGTTCACCCACCTCGTCTCGGACCGAAAACTCTCGAAGGAGCAGATCCAGCGCATGCGCGAGTTGCTGGAAAACGCGAAGAAGGACGGCAAACAGGAGAAGTGAATGCTGGCCTGGATGCTCTACATGATCACGGTCGCGCTGCTGCTGTCGGCAGGCGCATGGATCGCCGAGCGGGCGGCACGGCTGAATCGCGGCCGTTCGCGCTGGATCTGGCTGGTCGCGATCGGCGCATCGCTGTGCGCCCCGATCGTCGTTGACACGGTGCGCGACTGGCGTGCCGGCAGCGATGCCGTGCAGGCACCGGCTACCGTAACGCGCGATCCCCGCCCCCTGGCCGCGACGGTGTCACCCACGATCTGGATCGCCGCCGTTTCCGAAAAGCCCGGCTGGTGGCAGGACCACGACGCATGGCTGCGCCGACTGTGGTGCGGGACGTCGGCGCTCACGTTGCTGTTGTTGCTGGGTGGTTACCTGCATCTCCGGCTGCGCATGCGGCGCTGGCGGCCGGCTTCGGTCGCCGGTGTTGCCGTTCTGCTGAGCAGCCACGCGGGACCTGCGGTCGTCGGAGTGTTGCGTCCACGAATCGTCGTGCCGGACTGGCTGACGCGGGCTCCACGCTCTCACCAGCTCGCGATCATTGCGCACGAGCAGTCGCACCTGGCCGCCGGCGATGTGCGGTTGTTCGCGCTGGCGCTCGCGATGCTGGTGATCGTGCCCTGGAACCTGCCGTTGTGGTGGCAATTGCACCGCCTGCGCCGTGCGATCGAAATCGATTGCGACGCGCGCGTGCTCGACGGCGGCATCGACGCCGCGAGTTACGGCGAAACGCTCATTTCCGCCGGAGAACGCCAGTCCGCGCAGATCGCGGCCATGGCGGCAACGTCCGGGTCCCGTTCATTTCTCGAACAGAGGATACGCATCATGATCAGCAAACCCATCAAGTGGCGTCGCTCGGCGACCGCCGCACTCGCCGGTGCTTCGCTGTGCATCGCGGCGCTCGCCGCCCAGGTGAGCACTCCCGGGCCCTCCGAAAGCCACGCCGCGCGCGCGACGATCCAACTACCGACGAACATCTTGGACCGGTACGTGGGCGACTATGCGCAGAGCGACAATACGTTCGTCACCGTCCGGCGGGACGGCGACCGGTTGTTGGTCGACCTGTCATCCGGGCCCAGGTTCGAGCTGGTGGCCGAGAGTGAGGACCATTTCATGGTGCAGGGTGCCAACGACGACGCACAAATGATCTTTGCCAACGACGGGTCCAACAAGGCTCCCAGTGCGGCCTTGCGGCAGATGGGCAAGGATCTGCCGCTGCAGCGTGTCGACGCCGCCACGGTCGCGGAATACAGGGCGAGACTGCAGGCACGCCTGCAGGTGCAAACGCCCGCACCCGGAACCGAGGCCACGTTGCGTCGTCTGTATGCCGGCATCGAGGCAGGTTCGCCAAACTATGCAGAGATGCAGCCTCTCCTGGCGGAAGCCGTGCGCCGGGACCTGCCGAAGCTCATGGCCAGGTACCGCCGGCTGGGTCCGGTTCAATCCATCGAGTTCGCCGGGGTCGACGGCGGTGGCTTCGACATCTACGAAGTGGCGCGCGCCAACGGCCGGCAGCGCGACAGCATCATTGTCGCGGGCGACGGCAAGATCGCTGGATACTTCAGCACCGATCCTTGATCGCGACCGGACCAAGTCGTCACGGAACGATGACGCTGGCGCCCGTGGTCTTGCGAGACTCGAGATCACGGTGCGCCTGCGCCGCGTCCCCAAGCTTGTAGCGTTGCTCGATGCGAACGGCGATCCACTTCTTCTTCAACGCGCCGAACACTTCGCGGGTCACCGATTCGAGATCCGCGCGCGTGGCGGTGTAGTCGTAGAGCGTCGGCCGCGTCAGGAACAACGAACCGCGTTTGACCAGCTCGGCGGTCGAGAACGGCGGCACGGGTCCCGAGGCGCTGCCATAACTCACCATCATTCCGCGCCGGCGCAGCGAGTCGAGCGATTCGAAGAACGTGTCCTTGCCCACGCCGTCGTACACGACGTGCACTCCCGCGCCCTTCGAGATTTTCTTGACGCTTTCCGCGATCACATCGCGGCCACGCACGAGCACGTGTCTGCAGCCGTTCTGCTTCGCGAGCCTGGCCTTCGCTTCGCTGCCCACCACGCCGATCACCACCGCACCCAGCGCCCGCCCCCACTGCGCGAGCAGCGTGCCGACGCCGCCGGCCGCGGCGTGCACCAGGATGAAATCACCGCGCTGCACGCGGTAGGTGTGGCGCAGTAGATAGCAGGCCGTGATGCCCTTGAGCATGAGCACGGCGGCCTGCTCGTCGCTGACGCCGGCAGGAATTTTCACGAGCCGCGCGGCCGGCACGTTGCGCAGCTCGCAATACGAGCCCGGCGAGTCCGCCACGTAGGCCACGCGATCGCCGACGCGAAAGCCGCGCGTCTTCCTGCCCAGCGCGGCGACGACACCGGCGGCCTCGCGTCCGAGGCCGCCGGGCATCGATTTCTGCGGATACAAACCACTGCGGTCGTAGACGTCGATGAAGTTCACGCCGATGGCCGTGTGCTGCACCTGCACTTCGCCCTCGCCAGGACTCGCGACGTCCACGTCCTCGAGCCGCAACACCTCGGGGCCACCCGTCTCGTGAATGCGAATGGCACGTGGCATCGGCGGCTCCTTCGAATCAGGGGATCAGGGAGAGTACCCGCGCTCGCCATGTTCGGCGAGATCGAGGCCTTCGGTCTCCTTTTCTTCCGACACTCGCAGCCGCACCGGCAAAGAGACGAGCTTGAGGATCAGCCAGGTGAACACGCCGCACCACAACGCGGCGGCACCCACGCCGAGCGCCTGCACGCCGACCTGCGCGAGCACGTCCTTCTGCACGGGGAAACCCACGCCGCCGAGCGACACCGCGGCAAACACGCCCGTGAGCAGCGTGCCGATCACGCCGCCGACGCCGTGCACCGGCGACACGTCGAGCGAGTCGTCGATCTCGAGCTTGCGCTTGAGGAACTGCGTCGCGAAGAAACACACTGTGCCCGCGGCGAGGCCGATGGCCACCGCGCCCATGGGACCCACGAAGCCCGATGCCGGTGTGATGGTGCCGAGGCCCGCGACCATGCCGGTGACCACGCCCAGCATCGATGGCTTTCCGTAACGCGTCCACTCGGCGATCATCCACGCCAACGCACCGGCCGACGCGCCCATGTGGGTGGCGAGCATCGCCATGCCGGCCGAGCCATTGGCCGCGAGCGCGCTGCCCGCGTTGAAGCCGAACCAGCCCACCCAGAGCATGCCACCACCGGTCACCGTGAACGGCAGGCTGTGCGGCGTCATCGCGGTGTGTGGAAATCCGCGGCGCTTGCCGAGCACCACCGCGCACACCAGTGCCGCGACGCCCGCGCTCACGTGCACCACGATGCCACCGGCATAGTCCATGACGCCGAGCTTCGCGAGCCAGCCGTTGCCCCAGACCCAGTGCGCGATCGGCACGTACACCACCAGCAGCCACAGCACCGAGAACCAGAGCACCGCGGAAAAGCGCATGCGTTCCGCGAAGCCACCGATGACCAGTGCCGGCGTGATGACAGCGAACGTCATCTGGAACATGAAGAACACGCTTTCGGGGATGGTTCCCGAGACCGACTCGCGCGTGACGCCGGCGAGGAACGCCTTGTCGAGGCTGCCGATGAAACCCTGCACCGAGCCGCCATCGGTAAACGTCAGCGAGTAGCCGCAGGCCAGCCAGAGCAGTGACACCACGCAGGTGATCGCGAAACACTGGATCAGGATGGACAGGACATTCTTGGCGCGCACCAGGCCCGCGTAGAACAACGCCAGTCCGGGAAGCGTCATGAACAGCACCAGGGCCGTGGCCGCGATCAGCCAGGCGGTATCACCCGTGTCGGCGGCTGGCGGAACCGCATCCTGGGCGTACGAAAACAACGGGCACAGCAGCAAGCCGAGTGCCGCCGGCACCCGGTAGTTAGAGACTCTCATTGTCAAACCCCTCGTCAGGCGGCCGGAAGGACCGCGTTAGCTCACGCACGATTCCGGCGCACCGCTGTCACGGTGCGCCGGGATGTTCTTGTGTTCGTGCTCGCTAGAAGCCTTTACAGGGCAGAGTTGTCCGTCTCACCCGTACGGATGCGGATGACACGGTCGATGTCGGTGATGAAGATCTTGCCGTCGCCCACCTTGCCGGTCTTCGCGGCCTTGAGGATGGCTTCGACGACTTGATCGACGAGGTCGCTGCGAACGGCCACTTCAATCTTGGTCTTGGGGACGAAGTCGACGACGTACTCGGCGCCGCGGTACAACTCGGTGTGACCGCGCTGGCGACCGAAACCTTTCACCTCCGTCACCGTCATGCCGGAAACGCCGATCTCCGACAGCGCCGCACGCACGTCGTCGAGTTTGAAAGGCTTGATGATGGCGGTGACCAATTTCATTTCGTTATCTCCCAATTCTTGTGTGCCAATTCTTCAGTGAAACGGGACGCCGACATCGGCGAGCCTTAATCGCAGTGCAGCTTCCGTGCCAGTATCCCGAAAGCCCAACATAGCGGCAATTTGGCTCTTGGGCGTCTGGACGAGGAATTCGGCGGCACTAATTTAGCGCGCCGACTCTCACGGCGCCCAACAATGGTGCGACCGACCGCCCTCTTATATATAGGACCTGACCGCATGTTCACGCCCATCCTCGTCATCGGAGCCGGCCAGGCCGCGGCCCAGGCCGTCGAGACCTTGCGCAAGAAGGGCCACGTCGGTCCGCTGACCGTCGTGGGCGACGAGGCCCTGTTGCCCTATCAACGTCCGCCTCTTTCCAAGAAGTACCTGTCGGGCGCCATGGAAAAGGACCGGTTGTTGTTCCGACATGCTGATCACTATGCGCAGCACGCCGTCGACCTGCACCTGGGCTTCGCCGTGTCGAACCTCGATGCCACCGCCCACCGGGTCGAGGTCACCGACGGATCGCATTTCGAGTACGAAAAGTTGTTGCTGGCGACGGGGAGCAGGCCGCGACTGCTACCGGTGATGGGATCGGAGCTCGCGGGTGTCTACTACCTGCGCACGGTCGCCGACGTGGACCGGCTGCGCGCGGAAATGCGACCCGGGCGCCGGGCCGTGATCATCGGTGGCGGATATATCGGCCTCGAGGTGGCGTCGACCTGCCGGGAAGCGGGCCTCGAGGTGACGGTGGTGGAGGCCGCGGACCGCGTCATGTCCCGCGTGGTTTCGCCCGTGGTGTCGCGCTTCTACGAAGCCGAGCACGCACGCCATGGTGTCGAGATCCTGCTGGGCGCCCGGCTCGGCGAGCTGGTGTCGGCCGATCCGCCCGGCGCCGGCAACCGGCGCGTCAGCGCGGTGCGGCTCGTGGACGGGCGTGAGTTGCCGGCCGACTTCGTGCTCGTGGCCATCGGCGTGGTACCCGGCGATGCGCTCGCGCTCGCCGCCGGGCTCGCCTGCGAGGACGGCATCCTGGTCGACCAGTTCTGCCGCACCTCGGATGCCTCGATCTGGGCCGCGGGCGACTGCACGCGCCAGCGCAACCTGCATTTCGGGCTTTCGGTGCGGCTCGAATCCGTGGACAACGCGTTCGAGCAGGGCACCAGTGCCGCGCTCAACATGCTCGGACTAACTACCGTGCACGACAAGGTGCCCTGGTTCTGGTCCGACCAGTTCGATCTCAAGATGGTGATCGTCGGGCTGTCGGCCGGGCACGACCGGGTCGTGGTGCGCGGCAACCCGGCCGCGCGTGCCTTCAGCGTCTGCTACCTGAAGAGCGGCGAGCTCATCGCCGTGGAGACGATCAACCACATCAAGGACCAGATGGGGGCGCGCAAGCTGATCCCGGCGCGCGCCCGTCCTGACCTCGCGAAGCTGGCCGACGACACCATCGCCCTCAAGGACACCCTGTGATCACGCCGCGCTGGCCAGCGCCGGCTGCGCGAGTGCTGCGATGCGTGCCGTGGCGAACTCGAGCGCGGCGTTGCGCGCATCGGGCCCGTAGCCAATCTTCTCGGCATGCACGAAGGTCACGTCGGTGATGCCGACGAAGCCGAGCAGGTGCCGCAGGTAGGGTTCCTGGAAATCGAAGGCCCCGGCAGGTCCTTCACTGTACAGACCGCCGCGGCTCTCGATGACGATCACCCGCCTGCCTGCGAGCAGTCCCTTCGGGCCCGCTTCGGAATACGAGAAGGTCTCACCCGCGCGCAGCACGTGATCGAACCAGGCGCGCAGGCTGGTGGGCACGCTGAAGTTGTACATGGGCGCACCGATCACAATGGTGTCGGCGGCCCGCAGCTCGGCGATGAGCTCGTCGGAGAGTTTGCGGGCGGCATGTTCCGCCGCGGTGGCGGGCTGGCCGCGCACGCCCGAGAGCGTTTCCACGGTGAGATGCGGGATCGGCGTCGCGCCGAGGTCACGCTGCACGACCTGCGCGCCCGGATTGGACTCGAGCAGCCGATCGACGGTCTCCGCGACCAGCGTCCTCGAGACCGAACCTTCGCGCGCGGCGCTACTGTTGATGACGAGCAGGGATTTCATGACTGTTCCTTCCTGTTGATTTCCATTCGACGTGCCGGCATCTTCGCGTTCCCGAAATCGATCGAGTAGCCCCTGATTCGGCAACTCGGTGTCGCGAAAACAGGAACGCTCACATGGAAATCGAAGATATTCAGGCCTTTGTCGAGGTTGCCGGCAGCGGCGGCCTGTCCCCTGCGGCCAAGCGACTCGGGGTCAGCAAGTCCATCGTGAGCCGCCGCATCGCACGCCTGGAAAAGTCGCTCGGCACCCGGCTGCTGTCGCGAACCACGCGCGGCGCGGCACTCACCGAGGCGGGCGCCACGTTCCGGGAGCACGCGACACGCATCGCCGCCGAAGCCGATGCGGCCCGCGACGCCATCGCCGAGGACGGCAAGGTCCGGGGACGGCTGCGCGTGGCCGCGCCGCTGTCGTTCGGCGCCACGCATTTCGCGCCGGTTCTGGCCGAGCTCGGCAGCCGCTACCCGCAGCTCGAGATCCAGGCCTCGTACAGCGACCGGCACGTCGACCTGGTCGCCGAAGGATTCGACGCGGCCATCCGGCTCGGCGTGCTCGAGGATTCGAAGCTGGTCGCGCGGCGCATCATCACGTTCGGCGGTCGCCTGGTCGCGAGCCCTGCCTACCTCGCCGAACACGGCACGCCGCGCACGCCCGATGAATTGCTCGAGCACGATGCCGTCAACCGCATCAACGACGAGTGGCCGCTGAGCACGAAGGACGGCGTGATCAACCTGCATCCGCGCGCGCGGTTCACTGCAGACAATGGCGCGGCGCTCGTTCCCGCAGTGCTGGCAGGCCTCGGCATCGCGCTGCTGCCGGACTTCCTGATCGCCGACCACGTCGCGAGCGGCGCGTTGATCATGGTGATGCCCGACTACCCGATGCCCGAAGCGGGAGTCTACGTGGTGCGCCCTCCCGGCGGCAGCGCGCCCTGCAAGGTGCGCGCGCTCATCGACATCATGGTGGAGAAGTTCGGCAGCAGGACCTGCGTGGTGCCCACGCCACCGGCGAAGGCCGCGGCCTAACTTCTCCAGCGCGCGAACAGTTTTTCGACGTCGTCACCCGCGTCGCCGGCGATGCCCGCCATGAGCTGGCGGCCGAGCTCGCGGTAGCTGTCGAACTGCAGCTCGCCATAGAACTGGTTCGAGGTCGGCTGGTTCGGGAAGTCGGGGTTGGTACGCCAGTAGCCATAGATGTCGGCCCCCAGATTCTCGGTCAGCAGCGCCTTCAGATAGAGGATCTCGCCGCGCGAGCCGTCGGCGTAGGTCACGCGGCCCAGCAGGTGCGCCTGCTTGCGCAATGCATCGCCATCACCGTGGAACAGCGGGTCGGCGCAGATCTCGACCTCGGCGCCGAGATCGGCGCGCGCCCGTTGCACGGCCTGGCCAAGGTCGGCCAGCGTGCAGGTGGGGTCGGCGCCCGCGTCACCCACGATGATGTAGCGGCAGCGGCGCCGCAGCAGCTCGTAGACCCCGAGGTTCTCGAAATGCCCGCCGTCGGCGAGATGGACGCGTGCGTCTTTCTCATCGAGCCCGATGCCGAGCATTTCGCGCAGCATGAGCTGGTACCACGCCGGCCAGCGCAGCCGCCGTGGCTCGTGGCGCGGATTCAGCACCCAGATGCCGAGCCGCACGTTCAGCAGCGTCATGAAGAAACTCACCGGGCGCGAGTTCGTGGCGTAAGTGTCCGGGTCCACGGCCGCGCCCGATACCGCGAAGGCCGTCGACAACGTGAGCTCGCCGCGCAGGTAGTTCGACGTGCGGCGGTAGCCGGTACTCGAGGAACCGCAGTACAGCGGCGACAGCATCATGTTCTCGCCAAATCGCGCGCGCAGCGTCGCGTCCTTCGAGCTGCCGGTATTCAAGGTGGTGTTGATGATGTGGAACGGCGCCCCGGACGCGGCGCGCAGGTCCGTCAGCCGGAACGTGAGCGGATGGCGGCCCTCGTGCCGCTGCGTGCCGACTTCAGGCAGGAAGGCTTCGGCGAGCCGGCTGCGGTAGTAGCTGTGCATGGACACCGCGTTGATGTCGCAGACGAACGCGAACAGCACCGACGCCGCGAGCCACACCATGAACGCCGGCGTCTCCAGCAGCCGCGTGTGATGCGCGAGGTGGTACATGGCGGTGAACAGGCCCGCGAGCAGCAACACCAGTCCCGTCACGGCAAACGTGCCCGAGTGCGCGCCGCGCTTGTTGGCCTGGCGCAGCGAGAGGACGCCGGTCAGCAGAGGCCCGAGCCAGGTGGCATGACGCGTAGCGGAACGAGCGGCGTCGCTGCGCAGCCACGTGGCCATGGTCTCCTCGATACCCGCGAGCACCGGCAGCAGGCCGATGCCGATGCAGATGGCGGCACCGGCCAGCAGCTGGCCGAGACGCAGGCGCAGGTACTGCCCCGCGCTCAGGCTGCGCAGCGGCGGCAACACCGTGCTCAGCGCGAATGCCAGCGTGGCCAGTAGATAGAGAACCAGCAGCACGACACCGGCGATGGTGATCACCATGAAGCCATCATGGGCCTCCACGGGCACGGCTCCCGGCAGCGTGAGGTGCGGCGGCCAGCTGAATTCGAACCAGTCGCCGGAAGCGAGCCCGATGACGAGCAGCATGAGGGGCAGCAGCACGAACAGGTTGAGCAGCGTGCCGGACGCGATGCTCGCGCCCAGCGTCCAGCCGGACAGCCCCTTGCCGGAGATCAGGTAACGGCCATGCGCGCGCAACCAGTCGAGCACGGTGCCGGTGCCGTCGGCCAGCGGGATCGCGCCCAGTCGCTGCGATTGCGAGACCGGAACGTGCGCGCGCAGCCACGACACGCAGGAGCCGATGTAACCGCCGCCGGACACCGTCGATAGATAGTCAACGCGTGCCAGCAATCCGGTACGCGCCAGCGTCTGCAGCACGCCCATGTTGAACGCGGCCGAGCGGATGCCACCGCCCGAGAGCGCGAGTCCCACGGTGGGCGCCTCCGGCGGGATGACGCCTGCCGCCGCGCGCCGTTCGCGGATCCATTCGCGTTCGGCTCGTTCGACCTCGGAAAACTGTTCTGTGTAGGACGCGGATCCGTCCGCGCTCACGAGGCTTCTCCAGGCAGCCCGCAGGCCGGCGGCCGGTAGTCGGCGGGCGTCTCCGGAAGATCGCGATGCACCTTCAGGTACTCGATGATGTCGTAACGCTGCTCGTCGCTGAATTCCGGCCCGATGACGCCGTGCGGCAGCGGGTTCGCCTTCGGGTTCTCGAGGTGCTTCGCCCAGGTGGCGGCGTCGGCGGAGAACGCGTGGCCCGTGTTGTGGTTGCCGTCGATCGTGGTGTCCAGCCAGAAGCCATCGTCGTCGCCGTCCGCGTCCGGCTGCGTGACGTAGCCCACGTGCACCGGGTCGTACTCGCGCCGGCCCACGAAGAACTTGCGGTCGCGCTTCTCGGGCGGCAGCAGCATCTGGTAGAGCGTCGGCACCGAGCCGTTGTGCAGGAACGGCGCGGTGGCCCACACGCCTTCGAGCGGCCGCGGCTTGTAGCCGGCCACCTGTTGCGGCAGGTCGAGCGCGCCGAATCCCTCGATGCACTGCTGCTTCGCCCAGTCGATGCCGTGGTCGGCGTAATACTTGTTCTTGATCAGGATGCCCACCAGGTTCAGCGCCGCGCCCTCGGTGAGCTGTTTGACGTCGAGCGAGCCCAGCACGTGCTCAATGTAGTTTGTTCCCTGGCGCAGGTCCCATGCGAGGTTGCGCAGGTGACAGTTGAGCGCGCAGCCCAGCGGATCGTACGGGCGGGCTTCCGGGCCGGGTATCTGCGGCAGCGGATCGGCGATCTTCAATGCCGCATCGATGGCCGCGAAGGATTCCGCGGGGAGCGACGGTACCGCCGTGGCGTCCGGATCCGGGTAGGCCGCCAGCACCGCGGGCAGGTCCCCGGGCGGCAGCTTCGCCTCGCTGCGCAGCCGCACGACTTCGCGCAGCCGGAATCGCACGTCGCGCAGCAGGTCGCGGAGCATCAGCGGGCGCAACGCTCCCTGCAGCTCGGCATTGTGCAGCCCGGTCGACGACAGATCGTAGCGGCGATCCATGAATCCTTGCGCCGCCGCGGGATCGGTGCCGATGTGGTCCAGCGGGATCACCTCGATGCGCCATTCGAGTCCGTTGCCCGGCTTGAGCGGCGCGCTCGATTGCTGGCGCGCCGCCTCGGACACGTGGGGCCCGTGGCATTCCTGGCAATGTTTCACGAACAGCTCGGCGCCGCGCGCGGCTTTCGCGCGGTCGATCGTGCCGAGGATCTCCTCGGGCCACGGCGGCGGCCGCAACATGTGCAGCGTGTGCTCGATGCGCACCAGCCCGGCGATGTCCACCGAGCTGCGGAAGCGCGCCTCGGGTGGCAGCGGCGAGCGCATCGAGCTCAGCAGCGGCGCGACCGCGCCGACACCCAGCGCCTCGCCGACGTTGCGCGCCAGCGGTTGGGCCACCGAGCCGTTGTACTGCACCCAGTCGAACTTCCAGATGTTCCACACGTACGGGTAGCTCACCGGCGCCAGCCCGGCCTGGTAGTTAGCCGCCGAGAGATGATCGCCGAACGCCGTGTTGCCGATGCGGCCGAGCGCGTCGGTGCGGCCGAAGCCTTCGCGGATGGTGTACAGCTTGCGCGCCGGGTCGTTCTGGCCGCTGCTGATCATGGCGTCGATCGTCGCCTTCATGGCTTTCCGGAGCCGCGACTTGCCGCCCGGGTAGGATTCGCCCAGCACCTTCTTCGCGAAGCGATCGAACTTCCACGGGTTGAGCGTGGTGCCGAGCAGCGAAGCCGCGAGCGAGGGCGCGAAGTTGCCGCGCTGCATGTCCGTGAAGGCGTGCATCGCCGGCCCGCCATCGATGCGGATGGCGCGGGTCCTGCCGTTCGCGGTGTGCTGGATCTCGCCCGTGTGGCAGGCCGCGCAGGTGATGTCGAGTACATACTCGCCGATGTGCGCATCGAAATGCCGCGTGAAGCCGATCGGCAGCTGGTCCGGGTTGGCCGGGCTGGGCTCGGGGTCCACGAGGAAACGCAGTCGCCGCATGTTGTCGGGCGAGGCGAAGCGTTCCCGGGACAGCGGCAGCTCGAGGTTGACGAACCAGCTATAACGCACCGCACCGTCGGAGGCGCCCTGCGGCATCGAGGTGCCCTGTGCCGTGTAGTAATAGCGCTGGCGCAGTTCCGCGTTCTGGCCGGCGCCCCAGCCCTGGTCCAGCCACACGTACTCGTCGACGTGCTCGATCGGCGGGATGGTGTGGACTGGCCACCACACGAACCAGGCATAAGCCAGCGCGCCGAGCGTCGCGGCGAGCGCGCCGATCCCGAGAATCCACTTCATGAATCGACGCATCGCGTTACTCCCTGCGCGAACTGTCGCATACTCAAACAAGCTTCCAGGCGAGGATGGCGATTGTGTACGGGCCCAGGAACGTTGCAAACATCTCGATGCTCAGAAAGTTGCTGGCGTTCACAGTTGTTAGCCTCTCGCCGGCCATCCTCGCGGAGGGAGTGACGCTCCCGGCCGACCAATCCGTGCAAGTGGAGTCGCTGAGCACCTCGATCGAACTTCTCGAAGACCCGAGCGGCGCGCTCGACGTGGAAGCAGTCAGCCGCTCGCCCGCGAATTCGGGATTCGTGGCCGGCACACCCGAGAAGGCCAACGTCGGTTTCTCGCGCTCGGCGTGGTGGGTGCGGCTCACGGTGCACAACCAGGGCGCCACGGCCCGCGACCTCTATCTTCGCCAGGGCTATCCACTCATCGACCAGCTCGACGTCTATCAACCCCAGGACCTGGGCGACAACGGCGGCTGGCACCACGTGGCCACCGGCGACCGGCGGCCGTTCGGCTCGCGTCCCGTGGCGCACCGCGATTACCTGTTCCCGCTGACGCTGCCCGCGGATTCGCAGACCACGGTCTACCTGCGTTACGCCTCGCAGGGCCCGGTGGACATCAACCTCTCGTTGTTCGATCCCAACAAGCTGGCCGAATCGTTGAGTCGTGAGCAGCTCGCCTACGGCGTGTACTTCGGTTGCGTGCTCATGCTGCTGGTGTGGAGCGGCCTGGTTTTCGTGGCCGTGCGCGACAGCGCCTTCCTGGCCTACTTCGGCTACGTGTCCACCTTCGGCGTGTACATGGCGGTGAACACCGGCTTCGCGTACCAGTACTTCTGGCCCGACAGTCCGAACTGGGGCAATGCCTGCCTGCCCGTGCTGCTGTGCCTGGCGTTGATCACGGCACTCGAGTTCTCCACCACGATCCTGCGTGCGCGCGACTACACGCCGCGACTCAATCTGGCCGCGCGTGCGCTGCAGGGCCTCGGCGCGCTGGCCATCGCGCTCACGCCGTTCATCGAATACGCGGTGCTGATCAAGCCGGTCACGTTCCTGATCCTGATCGCCGTCGTGTTCATGATCGCGCTCGGCGTCATCTGCCTGCTCGCCGGGTCGCGACCCGCGCGTTTCTACGTGGTGGCCTGGGGTGCATTCCTCGCCGGCTCGGTGGTGTTCCTGCTCAAGAATTTCGGCTTGGTGCCACACACCTTCATGAGCCAGCACGCGTGGCAGGTGGGCGCACTGCTCGAAATGATCCTGCTGTCGATGACGCTGAGCAGCCGCATGAACGAGCTCAAGCACCAGAGCCGCACGGATCCGCTGACGCTGCTCGGCAACCGCCGGCTGTTCGACGATCGGCTGCCCATCGAGTTCTCGCAGGCGCGCGGCAACAATCGCCCGTTGTCGCTGCTGGTGCTCGACATCGACCACTTCAAGACCTACAACGACCGGCTCGGTCACACGCTCGGTGACGAAGCCATCAAGATGGTGGGTGGCGCGTTGCGTCGCTATGCACGCAAACCGGTGCTCGCCTGTCGTTATGGCGGCGACGAGTTCTGCGTGATCCTGCCCGGTACCAGCGCCGACACCGCCGCGGCGATTGCCGAGCGGCTGCGCGCCAGCGTCGAAGCCAGCGGCAGCGACGAGCGCGGCATCACCGTGAGCATCGGTTATGCCTCGCTGGCTGGCGACCAGTTCCCCTCGGCCGACAAGCTCTTCGATGCCGCGGACGCGGCGCTCTACAACGCCAAACAGGCGGGGCGCAACCGCGTGGCGGGTTTCAACGGTCGTCGCAAGGACGACATTCCGCCGATCCAAGCCAACGCACTTTGACGTATTGCGGCCGTCGGCAACGGCTGCTTGCATCCTCTACTACAGCTGTCATAGACTGCGCCCCATCTGTAGTAGAAAGGAAGCGTCGTGTCCGAACCGAAGCTGAGCACGCTCGAGCTGCGCATCATGTCGGAGTTCTGGGCGCGTGGAGCCTGCTCGATCCGCGAGATCCACGAAGCCATCATGAAACGCGACAAGCCGGCCTACACCACGGTGCAGACCATGGTCTACCGGCTCGAGGCGAAGGGCGCGGTGCGGCGCACCAAGAAGATCGGCAACGCCCACGTGTTCGAGGCCACCACCTCGCGCGCCTCGGTGCAGACCCGCCTGCTCAAGGAACTGCTGGGACTGTTCGGCGGGAATGCGGGTCCCGTCATGGCGCACCTGGTCGAGATGGGCAAGATCTCGCATGAGGACATCGAAGACGCGCAGAAGCTGCTCGATGCGCACCAGGCGAAAAAAGGCGGAGACAAGATCAAATGATCCGCGCGCTGATCGACCACCTGTGGCAATCGACGCTGTTCGGCGCCGCCATCTGGTCGATCACGCTGGCGTTGCGTTCCAACGCCGCCGCGGTGCGCCATGGGTTGTGGCTGCTCGCTTCCCTCAAGTTCCTGGTTCCGTTCTCGGCACTGTACCTCGCGGGCTCGGCCGCGGGCCTGTTCACGCCGGTCGAAACCGAAGCCTCGCTGTTTGGGGCCGCAGTGCAGGCGGCAACCCCGATGATTTCACCGTCACTGTCGTTGAGCGTCGCACCTGCCCGGGATCCTTCGCTGCTGTTTCCTGCGCTGGTCACCGCGTGGGCACTCGTCGCTCTCGGCCTCGGCGTGCGGTGGCTGCGCAACTGGCGTGAAGCGGATCTGCTTTCCCGGGCAGCGCGGCCGGCGCCGGGCTCACTACCGGACGCGCGCGTGACCGATGCGGATGTCGAACCCGCGGTCGCACGCGTGTTCAATCCGGTGGTGTTGCTGCCGTCCGCGTTGCTCGGGAACTTGTCGCCCGCACAACTCGACGCCGTGATGGCGCACGAGCGCGCGCACATCGCGCGCCACGACAATCTCAAGGCGCACCTGCACAGCCTCGTGGAAATACTCTTCTGGTTCCACCCGCTGGTGTGGTTCATCAGCCGGCAGCTGATGGAAGAACGCGAACGCGCCTGCGATGAGAGTGTGCTGGAACACGGGCACGATCCCGGCGAATACGCGGCCGGCATCCTCGCCGTGTGCCGCCACTGCGCCACCGCGCACCAGCGCCACGCGGTGGCCGCCATCGCGGGCGACCTGACTACCCGCATCCGCCACATCCTCGGCGACCGTCCGCCACTGGCACTGGGATTCACCAAGGCTTTCCTGCTGTCGGCGTGCACGTTGGCCGTGGGCGCCATTCCCTTCGCCGCCGGCGCCATGGACGATGCATTGCACCGCCACCGCGTGCTCGCAGACAACACGCGCGCATTGTGGGAAGCGGACATCGAGGTCCGGCCCGTGGGCCGCGGCGACGGCGGCGACGTGCGCATCTACGCCACCGGCAACGAAGTCACCATCCAGAACACCACGCTGCGCCAGCTGGTCGCCATCGCCTACGGCGTGCGGCCGTGGCAGGTGGAAGGCAGCGGCGACTGGCTCGACGCCTTGCGCTATGACATCCGCGCACACGTGCCCGGCGCCGTGAGCGAGCCCGAAAACCTGCATCCGTACGCATTGCGCGGCATGGTCAACAAACTACTGTCCTCGCGTTTCGACCTCGAGATCTATCTCAACAAGGAGTGCCAGACGCATTGCGGGCAGACATTGCCCGTGAGCACTGTTCGCGCGGAATAACGCGCCGCACCTTCACCTACCAGGAGTTCCATCGTGAAACGGCGCGTCCTCGCGTCTGCGGGATTCTTTTTGCCCGGATCCGGGCGTCGGCCTTCACGGTAACGCGTGCGTGCTGGCAACACTCGCCGATCACCTGTGGCAGTCGCTGCTGTTCTGCGGACTGTGCGCGGCGCTCTCGTGGATCGCACGCTGCAACTCGGCGCGCGTGCGGCTCTGGGTGTGGCGGCTGTGCGCGGCGAAGCTGGTCATTCCGTTCTCGTTGTTGTTCGCATTCGGACGCTGGATGGGATTTCCCGCCTATCACAGTGCGGACCGCGTTCCCGCGCCGCTGGTACGCGCGGCCGATGCACTGGTGCCGCTGTTCGCGCCGGCCCAGTCGGCGGGCGTGAGGAGTTGGGCCGCGGTCCTGTGCGTGCTCGTGCTGATCGCAGCCCTCGTGCTGTTCGTGCCGAGACTCCTGCGCTCATTGCTGATCGAGCGCTCGCGCGCCGGCCAGGAAGCAGCGCGCCTGCAGGCCGATCCCGCCAGTTCTCCCCCGGGGCTCGGCTTTTTCAAGGCGGCGCTGTTCACGGCGTGCGCCGCGCTGATTTTTTCGAGCGCGGTCATGGCCGGTGCGATCGCCGATCGCCGCTGGCGGCAGGAGCTGCTGCTGACGCATGCACGGGCTCTGCGCGACGCGCCCATCCACATGATCCAGGCCGCGCCCGGCATGGGGCTGCGATGGCGCATCGACGTGTCCGGCGACGGCATCCTGCTGAGGAACATCAGCGTCCAGGACCTGGTCGCGCTCGCTTACGGCGTGAATCACTACGCCGTGTGGGGCAACCAGATGATGTACGAGGAGGACCCCACCTCGAGGCCGTGGCTGGTCGATCCCCGCTATGACCTGCGCATCGACGCCCACATCGTGGAGCCTGCGGACTTCGATGCGTACGCGCTGCGGCCGCGGCTCACGAAGTATCTCGCCGAGCGTTTCGGCTACGAGATCTACATCAACGGCCGCTGCCAGCCGCCCTGCGGCAATTACGGCGTGGCCATGCCCGACGAATCCATCGACTAACTCATCGGAGGTCCCATGATCCCGAACAGGCCGGTCTTTGCATTGCTCGCCTTGCTGGTCACGTTCTCGGGTGCGTTTGCGCTCGTGCCGGAGACCACACCCTCGGGCCGATTCTCGATGCCCGCGGATGCGCCGCCGGACCTCACGCCCGCGCGGCTGCAGATGAAGAAGATGCTCGAGGCCTTCAACAGCGGCAGCCGTGAAGTGCTCGAGAAATACCGCGAGCACAACCTGTCGCCGTTCTGGCTGCATCCCCCCGACAATGACGCGGCGTTGGCGTGGCAGAAGAGCACCGGCGGCTGGATCCCGGTCGCGATCGAAGACAAGTCGCGCACCGGGGTCGTGGCACTGCTGCGCAATGTCGATTCCGACGATCTGTTCATGATGGGAGTCGGCGTCGAGCTGCTGCCGCCGCACCGGCTCATTTCCATCGAGCTCGAATACGCCACGGATGCGCCTGAGCGGTTCTGGCCGGAACAGGTGTCGGATGAAGAAGCCATGGACCTGCTGCGCGCCGATCTCGCGCGACGCGTGAGCCTCGGCAAATTCTCGGGCGCGGTGCTGGTGTCGCACGAGGACCAGGTGCTGTTCCGCCAGGGATTCGGTTTCGCCGACCGCGAAACGGATACGCCCAACACGCCGGAGACGCGTTTTCGCATCGGTGCCATGGGCAACATGTTCACGGCCGTCGCCCTCATGCGCCTGGTCCAGGACGGAAAGCTCGCGCTGTCCGACACGGTGGGCAAACTACTGCCCGGGCTCGCGAACGAGGACGTCGGCCGGCTGACGCTCGAGCAGCTGCTCACGAACACCGGCGGCACCGACGACGTCGAGCACCTCGGCTCGCAGATGGACCTGCGCAAGCTGCGCACGCATTCCGACTACGTGGCCGAGTTCGGCGACAGCGAGCTCCTGTACCGTCCCGGCCAGCGATTCAAGTTCAGCACGCTCGGCTACATCCTGTTGGGAGCGGTGATCGAACACGCGACTGGCCGCAGCTACTACGACTATGTGCGCGACGTCGTCTACCGTCCGGCCGGCATGACGCGCACCGATGCCTTGCCGGAGGACGAGCCCGTCGACGGCCGTGCGATTCCGTATCGTCGCGAGCCGGGCACCGAGGCCTGGGTGGCCAGCCCCGAGCTCATGCCCTACCGCGGCACGGCCGCAGGTAATGGCTACTCGACCGTGGATGACCTCGCGCGGTTCGTGAACGCGCTGCAGTCTCACCGCCTGCTCGACGCACGGCACACCGGGATGCTGCTCGAACCCCGCGTTCGCATGTGGGGCCACACCAACTACTGCTATGGCTTCGTCGACGAACGCTACGGCAACACGCGGCACTGGATTTCGCATGGTGGCGGCATCGAAGGCCAGAACGGCGAGCTGCTGTTCAGCCCGGAGACCGGTCACGTCATCGTCGTGCTCGCGAATTTCGACGAACCCATCGCGAAGAACGTGGCGCGATTCGTCGCCGCGCGCCTGCCGGGACCCGAATACGGCATCCCGCACGTCCAGCTTTCCGCCAACAAGAAGGAGGTGTCGCATGAGAACTAGAGCCTGGGCCAGCGCATCGGCCGCCATCGCACTGCTTCTCTCGGCTCTTTCTGCCTGCAGTGCCGGCAGCGCGAATCCGGCCGAGCTGCACGCCGCAACGCAACTGCGCCAACTGCTGGATGCCGTGCTCAGCCAGAAGACCGAGGCGTGGAAGGGCCATGGATATGGATACGGCGTGTGGATCGACGACTATCCGGGAGGCGGACGCTGGATCGGGGGTATCGGCGGCGAGATGGGCTCGAACTCCGAGGCCTGGTTTTCACCCACGTCCAACTACCTGGTCGTCGTGTTGTCGAACTTCGATCCCGGCGCAGCCATCCAGGTGTCCGAATACGTGCGCGCACGCGTGCCGTTGCGCTGAAGAAAGCTGACAGGTTTTTCGTCACGCCGGGACTATCTGCACATGCTGGCTGGATTCATCGACCACCTCTGGCAGTCGATCGTGTGTACCGCGATCGCCTGGGGCCTGGTATTCGTCACGCGCCGGAACTCGGCGGCGCTGCAGCTGTGGTTGTGGCGGATCGCGGCGCTGAAATTCCTGCTGCCTTTCAGCCTGCTGTTCGCGCTCGGCGCCTGGCTGGGATTCCCGGTTCGTCACAGCGCGATTCCGCCACCTGCCGGGGTGGTGGAGCTGGTGACGAATGGTCTGTCGGTGGCAGCCCCGGCCGCAACCCTCGATTGGCCGGCGGCAGGAATCGCGGCCGCGCTCGTGCTCGCGCTCGGACTCTCCGCGGTTTGCGGGCTCCTGATTTTCCGCGGGTTGCGGGCCGCCCAGGCAGCGCGCGTGGCCGAGGACGCGCGCATCGCCGCGGATTGGAATTACCAGCCTTTGCCGCTGGGCTTCTGGCAGTCCGCACTGCTCGCCGCCGTGTTGCTCTTCACGGTCTCACTACCGGTCATTGCTGGCGCGACGCGCGATCGCCAGTGGCGCCAGGTCGTGCTGGCCTTCGACCAGGAAGCGCTGCGCTCCGCGGGCATCGTGATCACCGAGGCACCGCCTGGCGCGGGCGTCCTGACTCGCGTCGACGCCAGCGATCACGGCGTCGCGATCCACAACATCAACCTCCAGGACCTCGTGTCGCTGGTGTATGGCATCGGCAAGTTCGAGGTGTTCGGCGGCGCCATGCCGTGGCTGGAATATCCGCGCTACGACGTGCGCGTCACCGGGCCGCTGCGGGCGCCCGAGGTCTTCGACCCCTACTCACTGCGACAGCCGATGACCGATTACCTGTACCAGCAGTTCGGCGTTTCCATCCGCGTGAACGGCACCTGCCAGAAGCCCTGCAAGGACCATGAGTCGTTCGTCATCGAACGTTTGCCACGATGCACGCGCCTGCTCAGCGCCCATCCCGGCTGCGGCTAGTTCCGGTCCCGAGGCGCTCCACTTTCGTGCCGATCCGGTGCGCGAAGCGCTCGGCCTCGCGCATGGCCTCGGCCTCGTCCCAGATGATGCCCAGCAACATCCCGCCGCCGCCCCACTCGCCCTGCCAGGCGAGCCTCAGTTGAAACCCGGACTGGTAGGTCAATGACCTTCGTTCGTTGGGGCGCTCGTAGTGCGGCTCGACGTAAAGCCGGGTCACCCGGTCAAGCGGTATCACCTCACTGCGCAACATCCGCCCATAGAACGATTCGGTGCAGGTGATGGCGCGCGTGACGACATCGAACACGATTTCCTCACGCATGCCACCGACGAACGCCATGACCACGCCCATGAACGTCATCACCCACACGGGCAACCAATCGACCTCGAGAAAGACTCTCGCGAGGATGGCCACGGGGATGAGGATCACGAAGGCCAGCGAAAATCGGGAGCCACGCCGGTAAACAATCTGGCTGTCCGTTTCGCTGACCTTCATCATGCGGCTACTCTAGATAGGCCCGCAGATATCGACAAGCGCGCGGGCTCAGTTCGCGTCGCGACCACCTATGAGGTCGAGCTGCCCGCGCCGCGCGACGCGCCGATCGAACAATCCCCACGCGCCCTCGTGGCCATGCCACGCACCGCCGGTCGCCGCCTTGGCGTACTCGGTCGCGCGCGTCTCGAAGAAGTTGGCGTGCTCGACGCCATTCAACATGGCCGTGAGCCAGGGCAACGGGTGCTCCCTCACGCCGTAGACCTGCGGCAGGCCCAGCTGCTTCAGCCGCCAGTCGGCGATGTAGCGGATGTAGGCCTTCACCTCGGCGGCGCCCAACCCCTCCACCGGCCCGAGCTCGAACGCGAGATCGACGAACCGGTCCTCCAGCGTGACCACGGTCTTCGCGCAATCGACGATGTCGTCGCGGACCGGTTGCGACAACGCGCCGGTCTCCTGCGCGAAGGTGTGGAACAGCCGGATGATGCCCTCGCAATGCAACGTCTCGTCGCGCACGCTCCAGCTGACCACCTGGCCCATGCCGCGCATCTTGTTGTGCCGGGGGAAGTTCAGCAGGATCGCGAAGCTCGCGAACAGCTGCAGGCCCTCGGTGAAACCGCCGAACATCGCGAGCGTGCGCAGCACATCCGCGTCGGTCTCCACGCTGAACCCCTGTAGATAGTCGTGCTTGTCGCGCATGGCCGCGTAATCCATGAACGCCGTGAACTCGCTGTCGGGCATGCCCAGCGTTTCCAGCAGCAGCGCATAGGCCGCGATGTGCACCGTCTCCATGTTCGCGAAGGCCGCGAGCATCATCTTGATCTCGGTGGGACGGAACACGCGCGCGTAGCGCTCCATGTAGTTGTCCTGCACCTCGACGTCCGACTGCGTGAAGAAGCGGAACACCTGCGTGAGCAGGTTGCGCTCCGCCTCGGTGATGCGGTTGTTCCAGTCCTTGCAGTCCTCGCCGAGCGGGATCTCCTCGGGCATCCAGTGGATCTGCTGCTGGCGACGCCAGTACTCGATGGCCCAGGGATAACGGAACGGCTTGTACGACTTCGATGGCGTGAGCAGGCCGGGCCTGGAGATCAATTCGATTTGTTGTGCAGACATCTCGGGGTTCCTCACTGGCACGCCAGGCATTCGTCGTACTTGTTTTCGTCTGTGTCACTGCCGAGAGATTTCTTCGGCCACGCCCGCGTGTTGTCGGCCTCCACGCCCGCAAACCCCGCGCGCTGCACGCTCTTGGAACGGCAGTAGTACAGCGACTTCACGCCACGTTCCCACGCCGTCCAGTGCAGCATCAGCAGGTCCCACTTGTGGATGTCGCTGCGTAGATAGAGATTCACCGACTGGCCCTGGCAGATCAGCGGCGCGCGATCCGCGGCCAGCTCCACCACCCAGCGCTGGTCGATCTCGAAGGCGGTGCGGAATACGGATTTCTCATCATCGCTCAGACACTCGAGATGCTGCACCGATCCCTCGTGCGCGAGGATCGATTGCCAGGTGTCCTCGGTGTTCGCACCCCTGGCTTCGAGTCGTTGGGTCAACGCCGGGTTACGCACGCTGAACGAACCCGAGAGCGTCTTGTGCGTGTAGATGTTCGCCGGGATCGGCTCGATGCAAGCGCTGGTGCCACCGCAGATCACCGAAATGCTGGCCGTCGGCGCGATGGCCAGCTTGTGCGAGAAGCGCTCCATGACGCCCTGTCCGGCCGCGTCAGGGCAGGCGCCGCGCTGCTGCGCCAGCCGCCGGGACGCGGCGTCTGCCTCGCGCCTCAGGTGCTTGAACATGCGCAGGTTGGCGGCGCGCGCCAGCGCACTCTCGAAGGGAATGCCGTTGTTCTGCAGCCAGGAGTGGAAACCCATGGCGCCGAGGCCCACCGAACGCTCGCGCATCGCGGAATACCGGGCCTGGTCCATGCTGGCGGGCGCGTGATCGATGAAGTCCTGCAGGACATTGTCGAGCATGCGCAGCACGTCTTCGATGAAACGCGCGTCCTGGCTCCACTGCTCCCAGGTCTCGAAATTCACCGACGACAGGCAGCACACCGCCGTGCGCGCCTTGCCGTCCTGGTCGAGGCCCGTGGGCAGCAGGATCTCGCTGCAGAGATTCGACTGGCGCACCTTGAGGCCGGCGTCGCGCTGGTGCGCGGCGAGCTGGCGGTTGGCCGTGTCGCTGAACAGCAGGTAGGGCTCGCCGGTCTGCAACCGCGTCTCGAGGATCTTCTGCCAGAGCTTGCGCGCGTTGATCGTGCGCAGCACCGTGCCATCCTTCGGGCTGCGCAATGCGAACGGCAGGTCGTCGCGCACCGCGTGCATGAACTCGTCGGTGATGCAGATGCCGTGGTGCAGGTTCAGGCTCTTGCGATTGAAGTCGCCGCTCGGCTTGCGGATCTCGATGAACTCTTCGATCTCCGGGTGATGCACGTCGAGGTACACCGCGGCCGAGCCGCGCCGCAGAGAACCTTGCGAGATCGCGAGCGTGAGCGAATCCATGACGCGCACGAACGGGATGATCCCGGAAGTCTGTCCGCAGCCCTTGACCGTCTCGCCGATCGAGCGCACCCCGCCCCAGTAGGTGCCGATGCCGCCGCCGTTAGACGCCAGCCACACGTTCTCGGTCCAGGTGCCGACGATGCCATCGAGGTTGTCTTCGACCGAATTCAGGAAGCAGGAGATCGGCAGGCCCCGCTCGGTACCGCCGTTCGAGAGGATGGGCGTGGCGGGCATGAACCACAGCCGCGACATGTAGTCGTACAGACGCTGCGCGTGGCCCGCATCATCGGCGTAGGCGCGCGCCACGCGCGCGAACAGGTCCTGTGGGGTTTCGCCGGGCAGCAGGTAACGATCGACCAGCGTGGCTCGACCGAAGTTGGTCAGCAAAGCGTCGCGACCGGGATCGGTGACGACCTGGATGGCGGCGCGCGCGGCCTTGATGGAGTCCACGCTGCTCGTGCCGACCTGCGTCAGCACCTCGAGTGAATTTTTCTTGCCCGCCATGCGCACGTGCCTGGCGCGTTTGGGCGTGATGGTCGGTGTCGTCATCCGGCTTCCCCTTGGTCGCAGTCTCGTGGGGAAGAAACGGAAGCGGCGCGAATCCCTAAGCACGGGATTTCGACGCTGCTGCCGGCACACCCCGTCCGTTCAGTAGTCCAGGGCACAACACCCGCGAGGGTGAAGGCCATGTGCGCGGCAGGTCTCCTGGCTCACCGCTCGATCGCGACTCGTCAGTCTTCCCGGGATGTCGAGCTCCCAGTGACCTCACTCTCTCCCTGGCGGGAAAAAGTCACGTTTTCGCTTGCGGTCTACAGTTGCGGGGGCAGCTGCGGCTTGGGAGTTTTTAAACTCTCACCGCATTCCCTTTTCATCGCGCTCGCGCGCGAACCGATGCACGACAAGATGTTGTGTTTTTCGTAAACGGATTGTCAACATCTTGTGGAGCTGCTCGTGAAAAAAGTTTTGAAGTGGACGGGATTCGTCGTGGCCGGCATTGC
This sequence comes from Steroidobacteraceae bacterium, assembly GCA_035279135.1. Taxonomy (GTDB): domain Bacteria; phylum Pseudomonadota; class Gammaproteobacteria; order Steroidobacterales; family Steroidobacteraceae; genus CADEED01. Next base: position 18,349 of record DATEII010000091.1, on the reverse strand, counting down.
GGTGCTCGTGTTGCTCACCGCTTCGTGGGTGTACCTCGCGTCCGAACACGAGCTCGATCGCCGCTACGACGTGGCCGCCTCGCGACCCCTCGTGATCCCCTCGGATCCCGCGGAGCTCGAAGAAGGACGCCGCCTCGCGCACATCACCGGCTGCACGCATTGCCACGCGGAAAATCTCGGCGGCGCCGTGCCGCTCGACATTCCGAACGTGGTGCGTTTCGTCGCGCCGAACGTCACCGCAGTGCTGCCCGGCTACAGCGACGCCGAGCTCGAGACCCTGCTGCGCAAGGGCGTGCGACGCGATGGCACCAGCGTGTTCTTCATGCCCGCGGCGATGCTCCGGCATCTCGACGACCGGGACGTCGGCCGCATCATCGCGTGGCTGCGCACGGTGCCGCGCGTCGAAGGCATGACGGAACAGACCGAGGTGCGCGCGATCGGACGCCTGATCATCGCGAAGGGCGATTTCAAATCGGCGGCGCAGTACGTGCTGGATACGCCTCCCGCCGCGGCGACTGCTGCCGATGAGACAGCCAGCCGCGGCCGCTACCTCGTCATGGCTGGCTGCACCGAGTGCCACGGCCAGGACCTCAACGGCGAGGAATTGGCGAAGGCCCCGCCGCTCTCCGTGGCCAGGAATTACTCGGCCGAAGATTTCTCGAAGCTGATGCACGACGGCGTGGCGCTCGGCGGCCGCGAGACCGAGCTCATGAGCCCGACGGCGCGTTCGCGCTTCGCATCGTTCACGGCCGAGGAAACCGCCGCGATCTACGAATTCCTGCAGTCGCGCCGCGACCTCTGACGGCTCCGCGCAATATCCGCGCGTGATGGCCGGTCTTTTCCCGTAACGGCTGACCTGGCACAGCCCCTATCTACCACAGGGCGTCGGCGCCGGCGGCCTGGCGCCGGCGTGCGCGCCAGTGGTCGACCGACAGTGGATCGGGCGGCAGCAGCACGAGCGCCGCGATGCACGCCAGGTACAGCAGGTCGCACTCGACGCCCGGCTTGCCGAATTGCGGACCCGCCGCGGTCACGGCCAGGAACTTGATGGAGCTGAAGCCGAACTGCCAATGGACTTTCGCCATCGCCACCAGCAGCACGGCCACCATGGGGATGGCGTTGAGCGTGACCAGTGCGCCCAGCAAGACGGCCACGCCCGCCAGCAGCTCGACCAGCACAGTGAGCCACGCCATGAGCTCCGGGAGCGGGATGTGCAAGCCGGCGAGCGCAGCGCTGAACACGTCGACGCCACGCCCGAGCTTGAGCCATCCATGGACCAGGAAGCCTCCGCCCACCATGAGGCGCAGAGGCAACGCGGCCCAGCCCACCATCAATCCGCGGATGTCCATTGAGCGATCTCTCAATTCGCAGCGATGCCATTGAGCCCCGCCGCCGCGGGCAGGCCGCCGTGCACGCCGAGGTTCACCAGGGAGCCATCACGCACAATCGCGAACATGCCCACGGCGCCCGTGCCCGCATTCAGCGAGTAGAGGAAGCGACCGTCGGCGCTGATCGTGATGTCGAGGTTGGTGGAGTTCTGCGGATTCACCGCGACGATGGTGCTGCCGATCGCGCTCAACTGGCCATGCGCGCCGATGGCGAATCCGGCGATGGAATTGCTGCCGGCATTCGAGGTGTACACGAAGCGGCCATCGGGGGTGACCACGTTCCAGCAATTGGCGGCACCCAGCGTGGGCAAGCTGGTGCTGATCGGGAGCAGCGTGCCATCGGCGGAAACGTTGTACGACGAGACCGCCGAGCCTGCCGCCCCGCCGGCCCCGGTCTCCGACACGATCGCGGTGCCGTTGGGCGCGATCACCACGGAAAACGCGCCGGGGCCGGCGCTGCGATTCACCGTGATCGGCGACAGCCTGCCATCGGCCTGCACACGAAAGACGTCGATGTTGTTGGTGGCCCGCTCCGTGACCACGAGGAATCTGCCGTCGGGCGTGAACGCCAGCGAGCCCGATTCCACGAAGTTGCCGCTGAGGAAACGCAGCGAATCGGGGATGCGCGTGAGCTGGCCGTTGGCGACCCGGAAGCCCACGACGCTGCTGCTGCCGGCGGTGTTGAGCACGTAAACCAGCCTGCCGTGCTGCGCCACCGCGTTGGGCTCGCTGCCACCCGAAGGAACCCGATCGGTCAGCAGCAGCCGCGAACCGAGCACACGGAACGTCGAGACCGTGCCACTGCCGGCGTTGGCCGCGAACAGCAGGGAGCCGTCGTCGCTCAGTGTCAACGAGCCTTGGGATCCCAGCGGATCCACCGTGCCTCCGCTGCCCCGGCCACCGGTCGAGTACCGGTGGGAACCTTGCAGCGTGCCGTACGCGGTGCGGTCGAACGCGATCACTTCGTTGCCCTCCGCATCATTGGTCATCACGAACACCGCGCGTTGCGTCGCGAACGGGTCGAATTCATTGGCTGCCTGTGCGCCGTGGATCACACCGCTCATCGCGGCGGCCAGCAGCGCCTTGCCGATCGTCTTCATGGAACACCTCTGGGACATGGATGGTTCGTCCCCTTCCTTCGCCGGGTGCCCGCGTCGTGTTACCGGCGTGCCCGGAAATTTTCCCGGTAACGAATCCGGGCTCCCGGGCGATGTATGCCGTGACCACCGTGAAGCCCGACAACCACGAAAGCCGCTGGACCTCGTTGATGGAACGATCGCTCGACGGCGATTGCATCGCCTATGGCCAGCTGTTGTCCGCGCTCACTTCGACGCTGCGGCGCGCAATCCGCGCGCGTGCCCGCGCCGCGGGACTCGACCCGGAAGATGTGGTCCAGGAAGTGCTGCTGGCATTGCACCTGAAGCGCAACACCTGGGTACGCGGCACGCCGGTGGCTCCATGGGTCGCGGCCATCGTGCGCAACAAGATCGTGGACGCGCACCGCCGGCGCGGCCGGCGACCCGAGGTGTCGGTCGACAGCGTGATCGAGACGCTGCGCGACGAGCACGCGGCGCGGCAGGAGCATTCTTACGATCTCGAACGCGGCCTGGCCAAACTACCGCTGCGGCAGCGTGCCGTGCTCCGCGCGGTCTCGCTGCAGGGTTATTCCGCGCAGGAAACCGCGCTGCGCCTCAGCATGAGTGAAGTCGGAGTCCGCGTGACCCTGCATCGCGCGCTGAAAACGCTGGGCGTGCTGTTTTCACGAGGAGAAACATGAAGACCGAGGCATTGATCCGGGTACTGGCCGCCGACGTCGGCCGGCCCACGCGCGGCATCCGCGAGCAACTGGGACTCGCGTGGGCGGCCGGCGCGGCCGGGTCGCTGCTGCTGTTCGGACTGCTGCTCGGCCCGCGCGCAAACCTCGGCTCGACCTTTCACGATTTCGATTTCGTCCTCAAGGTCGTGTGCATGGCCTGTCTCGCGGTCACGGCGGCACTGCAGCTCGATACGCTGGCACGCCCGGCGCGGCGCAGCCGCGGACTGCGTCGTCTCGGCTTCGCGCCGTTGCTGCTGATCGCGGCGGTGTTCCTCGAGCTGGGCACGTCCCCGCCCCAGACGTGGCTCGCTTCGATGGTGGGGCGCAATGCGATCGTGTGCCTCGTGGCCATTCCGGTGTTGTCGGCACCCAGCGCGCTGCTGCTGATGTGGGCACTCAAGCGTGGCGCCCCGACGAGTCCGCGGCAGGCCGGCGCCACTGCGGGCCTCGCGGCGGGCGGGGTCGGCGCCTGCCTCTATGCGTTCTTCTGCCCGATCGACAATCCGCTGTTCGTCGCCACCTGGTATCCATTGGCGATCGGCACGGTCAGCGCGACGTGTGCGCTGGGCGGGCGCTGGTTGCGCTGGTAGTGATTCCGGCCGCTTCGGGACGGCACAACACCACCCGCCAGCCGTCGGGATCCTCGATGGTCACCGACCTGCCCCGCCAGTACGGATTCAGCGCAGGCACGCCGGCGTGCCCCATGCTCTCCAGCCTGGCACGCAGCCACGTGAACCGCTCCGCCGAGGGTAGATAGATCACGAGCAGATCGTCCGGATCGGGCGCGGCGATGCGCCCCCGGGCGTGCCCGGTGATCTCGAGCTGCGCATCGCCGGGCAGCGCGAGGATCACGCCGTCGTAACCGGCGTGGTCGACGAAGCGATCCACGAGCGCGAGTTGAAGTCCGTGGCGGTAGAACTTCTCGGCGGCCGCCAGATCCCGGGACGCGCGTGCGATGCGGACGCGGATCACGGCCGGGACACCGCACCATGCAGCGCCCGGCGCATCGCGATCCGGTGCTGCGCCTGCGGCAGCGAGCGGCGTTCCAGCGCGAGCTCCGCGCGCACGCCGTCGCCGCAATCGGCCTCGAGGATTCGCACGAAGCCGCACCGTTCGTAGAACGGCCTGTTCCAATGCAGATGGTCGTAAGTCGTGAGCCAGACGGCCGCGTACTCGTCGCCCACCGAATCCAGCGCGGCTTCGAGCAGTGCGCTGCCGATGCCGCGACGCATGTATTCGGGTCGAACCGACAGCTGCGCGAGGAAGGGTTCGGTGTCGAGCCGGCTCATGGCCACGAAGCCCACGGCATGTCCGCGCGGATCCATCGCGAGGATGACTTCACCCGCGGCCAGGCACCTCTGCCATCGATCTCGCTCCGAGCACACGAATTCATGATCGTCCGGCAGGTCCAGCACGAGGCCCGCCTGCTCGAACAGCACGCCGGCCGCATCATCGACCGACCGCAGCAACGCATGGTCGGCGGACTCGCCCGGCCGGAAAACCAACCCGTCCGGAAGATCCCGGGCCGCATCGATGTGTGCAGCGCGCCTCACAACTTTCCCGGATTGCCGGTGAGCAGTTCGAACGGCCCTTCGATGACGCCGTCACGGCGATGGAAGGTGACCTGGCTTCCACTCAGCGACACCGCCACACATCCGCTGGCCATGGGGTCCTGCTGCTGGAAGCACAAGGAATCCCTTTCGTACAGGCGCCAGCGCGCCAGGAATTTCCCATGCGTGGTCGAGTTGCCATGGATGGTGCCGTCCGCGGCCAGGAACATGTAGACGTCTTCCGAGGGCGCGTGGAAGTGGATGGTATTGCCGACGATCTGTTCGAGCAGCGCCTTGCCATCGAGCATCTGCTCCATGGCGGCCACGGCTCGTGTGCCGGGCAGCGCGAGCAGGATCGGGCACAGCAGCGGAAGCAAGGCTTTTCTCATGACGATGACCTGGTTCTTTGAAAGGTAGTGATTCATCGTCGACGGGCCCGGATTCGTTACTCGCATGCTCATTCGTGTCTGACGATCGGCGCCGCGGCGCGGTTCACGTCGATGCACGCCAGCATCGCGCCGATCCTGCGCGTGGCTGCGTCCTCGAATCCGTAGGTCAACGGCGCCGTCGCAGGCGCGCGGTACGTGCCGAACAACTTGTCCCATACCGGCCAGTCGGCGTAGTTGCCCGCGTGCTGCCCGAATTCATGGTGGCGCTGGTGCGCCTCCGGTCTCTGCATGATCCATTCGAGCACCCGCGGCGTGCGCACATTGAGGTGCTGCACGAGCTCCGCGATCGCGGTGTACAGGCCCACGAGCGCGACGGCACGCGTGTCGAGACCCAGCACACCGATCATGACCACCAGCGAGATCACGGTCTGCGTGATGATGTCGAAGGGATGCGCGAACGCGAATCCCGCGGCGTCGACGCGCGTGGGGCTGTGGTGCAGCTGGTGCAGCGCGCGCCACATGAGATCGAAGCGGTGTTCGCTGCGGTGGTACCAGTAGTAGACGAAAGTCCAGGCGACGAAGCCGACGGCGATACCGCCCGCCAGGCCGAGCCGGTGACCCGGCAGCAGGCTGTGAGTCGCCACCCACGCGCCCGGCAGCAGCAGCGGCAGCCCGACGTTGATGACGCCGCCCAGCACGAAAAAGCCGATGCCGATGAGCCGCCAGAATTTCAGGCGGGGCTGCGTTTCGCGCGGGATGATGATCTCGGCCAGCATTCCGAGCAGGAATGCCGCCGCCAGAACGGGTCCAACCGCATCTTCGATGGTCATGGTCCCTCCTGCAGGGGTGTTTGCCGGATTGGACCGGCCATGGCCGCGGGTTATTTCGGCTATCTTGCGACCCACGATGAAACCGCTGTCATTGGTAATCTTTCTCGCGCTCGCCACCACGCTCGCCGCTGCCGCGCCGCCGCACCTCGAAAAACGCGGCGACACCCAGCAGCTGGTGGTCGATGGCAAGCCGTTCCTGGTGCTCGGCGGCGAGCTCGGCAATTCCAGCGCCTCGAGCGCGGCGTACATGAAGCCGCACTGGCCACGCCTGAAGGCCATGCATCTCAACACGGTGCTCGCGCCGGTCTATTGGGAGCTGGTCGAGCCCCAGCAGGGGAAGTTCGAATGGTCGACGCTGGATGCCATGCTGAGCGACGCGCGGGCGCAGGATCTCAAGCTCGTGCTGCTGTGGTTCGGCGCGTGGAAGAACAGCATGTCCACCTACGCGCCGGCGTGGGTGAAGCGTGACTCGGTGCGTTATCCGCGCGTGAAGGTCGCGGATGGCTCCAGTGTCGAGATCCTCTCGGCGCTCTCGAAGAACACGCTGGATGCCGACGCGCGCGCGTTTGCCGGGCTGATGGCGCATCTCGCGCAGGTGGATGCGCGCGATCACACCGTGCTCATGATCCAGGTCGAGAACGAGATCGGCATGTTGCCGATCGCGCGCGAGCGCGGCACGGTGGCGGACAAGGCTTACGCCGCGGCGGTTCCGCCCGAGCTCATGAAGGCGCTCGCGGCGCGTGGCGCGCGGCTCGAACCCGAGCTGCGGGAGCGCTGGAAGCAGAACGGCAGCCGGTCATCGGGTAGTTGGGCGCAGGTGTTCGGCGCCGACGAATGGGGACAGGAGGTGTTCACGGCCTGGCATTACGCGCGCTTCGTCGAATCGCTGGTCACCGCGGGCAAGGCGCGTTACGACATCCCGATGTATGCCAACGTCGCGCTGAATCGCACCGGCCGCAAGCCCGGCGAATACCCGAGCGGGGGTCCGCTGCCGCATCTCATCGACGTGTGGAAGGCCGGCGCCCCCTCGCTGGATTTCCTCGCACCGGACATCTACTTCCCCAACTTCTCGCAGCTGGCCGCGCGTTATCGGCGCGCGGACAACCTGTTGTTCATCCCCGAGGCCAACAACGCGACCAATCCGCAGGGTCCCGCGAATGCGTTGTATGCATTCGGCGCGCTGGACTCGCTGGGCTTCTCGCCGTTCTCGATCGAATCGCTCGGTGATGCGCCGAATGCGCTGTCCCAGACCTACGAGATGCTCGAACAGCTGTGGCCGCTGTTGCTCGCGGCACGCGGGCAACACCACATGGCGGGTTTCCGCGCCACGCTCAACGAAGACGGCAGCGTGGTCGACACGCCCATCAAAGCCACTCTCGGCGGCATCGAATTCACGGTGACGTTCATCGATCCGTGGACGCCGAAAGACCAGCAGACCATCGCCAACCACGGCGGAATGCTGATCCATTCGGGCGAGGATTTCTGGTTCGCGGGCCAGGGCATCACGGTCACCTTCAAGGGCGAGGAACCCGGCGGGCCGAAGCTCGGCATCGAGCTCGCCGAGGAAGGCGTGTTCGACGCGCACGGGCAGTGGATAGCCGGGCGACGGCTCAACGGCGACCAGACCCACCAGGGCCGGCACATCCGCCTGCCCCCGGGCAAGCCGCAGATTCAAAAGGTGAGACTCTATTGGTATCAGTGAGGTCGCGGCTCTGGGATTCTCGCGGCCATGACCCGGTACTTCCCCGCGCTCGCCGCCTATCTAATGCTGCAAAGCTGCGCCGCTGCTGGAGCCGCCAGGCCCACCGCTGATCCGCAGGATCGCTTCACGCACGCCCGCGTCGACGACGCGGCCAACATCCTCGTGCCCTTCGGACCGCGCATCGGGCGGATGGCCGATGCGCTCGGAACCGATCTCGGCATCGACGTGCACGTGGTCACGAGTGTCGACGGGCGCACGCCCATCGAGACGCAGGCCACGCGGACCTTCGAGCAGCGCCAGGTCGCCCGCAAGGCGCCCACGGGTGGATTGCTCGTCATCCTGGATCCGAAACTCGGCAGCGCACGCATCGAGGTGGGTTACTCGCTCGAAGGCGTGATGACCGACCTGCACATGAGCCGCGTGGCGCGCGACCAGCTCGCGCCGTACGTGTCCTACGGCAGCGCCGGCATGGCTGTCATGGACGTCATGCACTACCTGCGCGACTACGCGTTGCTGGCCGCGGTGCGCGGCGACCTGAAACTGCCCGAAGAACTCAAGAAGACTCCCGACTACCTGCGCTACAAGCAGTACCTCTCGGGCGGCGCCGGCGCGCGCACCGCGCTGTCTCGGCTGCCGGCCGACGGCGACTACAAGAAACTCCTCAAGCCTGATCGGCGCGCCCTCTACGCACCGGGCAAGACGCCGCAGGAATCGGTGGTAGCGCTGGTGCGCACGATGCGCGACCTCGCCGGCGATCCGACGCTGGAGCTGTTCACCGAAGGTTCGCGCCTGATGCGCCAGCTCTACCCGCTGGCGCCTTTCGAAGAGTGGCAGCGGGCCGACAGCCTCGAGGCGTCGAAGCCGCTCGAATATCTCGTCGATGGCGACTACGCCGTGGCCACCAGTCGCAAGCCTTCGACCGGATTCACGCCCGTGCTGCTGCACCGCGAGCAGGGACTGTGGCGCATCGACCTGGTGGAAACCTGGAAGAACCTGTTCTTCAACGAGGCAGGCAACTACTACCTTCGCAACGCCAACACGCCGTACTACTTCGGCCTCAAGCAGTTTGGCGACCCGGGCAATCACCCCATCCGCGCGCTGCCGCTGGTCACGGGCACGATAAGCGGCGATCTCGCGCGCCTCGAGGGCCGCAAGGACCTGCTGTCGACACTGCGACGTGCCGAGCTGTGGTTCCGCAACAGCTTCGTATTCCCGCCCGCGCTCGTGAACTACGAAGCGGCGCTGGCCATGGCACCGAACGATCCGCTGGTGCTCGAGACCTTCGCGGACCGCGCGCAGTATCTCGGCTTCCCCGAGCTCGCGGTCCCGATGCTGGAGAAGATAGGCCGCGGCGTCGAGTTCGACATCGCGCGCGGCTACCAGGACATGGGTTCCAACGAGGCGGCCCGATTCTGGATCCAGAAAGTTCTCAAGGAGAATCCCTTCGACGCTGACGCGCTCGAGTGGATGGAACACCTGGCCGAGCGCGACGACGACAAGCCGGCGCTGGCCGCTGCGCGCGCGGAATCGGCACGCGTTGCCAAACTACCCGGCGAGGTCTACGAGCCGGTGTACCTGTTCTTCTATCCCAAGAAACCCGTGCATGACTCGAAGACCACGCTGAACATCGGCGGCACCATCGTGTACGACCACAGCCACTTCGGCGTGACCCTGCAGAACACCAGCGGGCGCGAGGTCGAGATCGAGAGCGTGACCCTGTCCAGCCTCGGGGACGCGGCCAGGAGCGGCCTCGGCGACATCAAGAACTACTGGACCTACAAGTCCGGCAAGAACCGCCTCAAGGCCGGCGAATACGTGTACTTCGAGCGGGACTGGGGTTTCACCGTCGACACCGGGCACACCCACGTGCGGTATGCATTTCGCACCTGCTGGCATGGCGTGGACTCCGCGCCGCCCGTGCGCCAGTGCCGCACGCAGTGGGTGGATACGCTGCCGGCGCCCTGATCCTCCGCGGCCAACGGTCAGCGTTTGAGCCGCACGGTGAACGTGGTGTTCTCCGCGCACCGGGCCATGGGACCGAACCTCGCGAACGGCCCGGGAAGCGTGGTCGTCGGACCGCAGGTTCCGGTGATCACCTTCTCCGCATACACGCCGCCACGCGGCTCGAAGGTCCAGCCATCGATCAGGATGTGATTGGCCGCAGTCGTCGTGGTCTTCGCCGTGATGAAGAGCTCACTCCAGAACGCATATGGCTCCTTGCTCTTGGGACAGCCGCGCTCGCCCTTGAGGATGCGGTTCTCACCCGTCGGGTGGATGTCGAACACCAGGTCCAGCCGCGGCTCGTAGGGCGGGACATTGCTGCGCCATAGATAGCCGTCGATGACGTCGAAAGGCGTGTTGCCATTGCCCACGGCCGTCGCGTAACACACGGGTGCCAGTTTCATGAGCATCCGGTCGCCGGTTTTTTTCGGCGGGCCGGCGTCGCGGGTCTGGTACTGGAGCGTGCCCGTGCCGCGGTAAGGCGTGGTCGGTTGATGATCCGGTGCCGTGAAAGTGGCCAGCACGTTCGCGCTCACGCGCGAGACCGCCACCTCCGTGCCACCGCGGATCTCGGATTTCATCTCGATCTGCAGCTGGCACTTGCCCTGCAGGCTGGACAGCGCGGCGTGCACGTAGGCCGCTTCGGCCTCGTATGCGGAGATTTCCTCGCGCGCGTAGTCCGCGAGAGTCGACCAGCGGGCGAACGACAGCGGATGGTCCTGGTTGTGTGCGTGGCAGGCGGACGCGTGCCGATCTTCGTGTTGAGCCGCGACCTCGCGCATGCACGCGCTGGTTTCCTCGATCGTGGTCCGGCACGAAGCATCGGTCTCACCCTTCGCCTTGTTGGTGCCCGACGTCGTGACGAGGTTGATCGCAGGCTGGATTTCGCCCTGCTGGAAATTCTTTCGCGACGGCTCGTCGATCGCGGGCGGGTCATTCCCCCAGCGTCCCATCGCGGCGCCGTAGGCCGCGATCGCCGCACGCGACTCGGCTTCGCGGTTTCTCAGGTCCGCAATGTCGGGGCACTCACAGGTGTCCGCACCGAATGCCGTCCCCGCGACGGTCATCGATGCGATCAGCAGGTGCATTCTCGGAGTCATCCGGATCACCTCCGAACTACTTCACCCCAGGACGATCAACAGATCCTTGGCATCGACCTGCAGGCCCGGCTTTGCCAGCACCTCGGCCACCATGCCATCGGTCTCCGCGCGCACGCTGGTCTCCATCTTCATGGCCTCCATCGTGAGCAACAGGTCGCCCTTCGCGATCTTCTGGCCCACCGTGGCCTTCACGGTCGCGACGGTGCCGGGCATGGGCGCGCCGACGTGCTTCGCGTTGCCCGCCTCTACCTTGCGCTGCGGCGGACGCTTCGCGACCTGCGATCGATCCGCGACCACGATCGAACGCGGCTGGCCGTTGAGCTCGAAGAACACCTGGCGCGTGCCGTCGTCACGCACCTCGGACACGGCCACGAAGCGCACGATCAGCGTCTTGCCCCGTTCGATGTCGATGCTGACTTCGTCGCCCGGGTCCATGCCGTAGAAGAACACCGGCGTGGGCAAAATCGCGCAGTCGCCGAAGGCGGCGCGATCCCGCGCGTAGTCCAGGAACACCTTCGGGTACATGAGGTACGAGGCGAACTGGGTGTCGGTGGCGGGACGCCCTAACTTCTCGTCGAGCTTCTTGCGCTCGGCGGCCAGGTCCAGCGGCGCCATGTTGGCACCGGGACGCGTGGCCAGCGGCTCCTTGCCCTTCAACACCTTCTTCTGGATGCCTTGCGGCCAGCCGCCCTCGGGCCGCCCCAGCTCGCCGCGCATCATCTGCACCACGGACTCGGGGAAGGCCACTTCGTAGTTCGGATCCTCGACCTGCGCGCGCGTGATGCCACTCGACACCATCATCAACGCCATGTCGCCGACCACCTTTGACGACGGCGTCACCTTGACGATGTTGCCGAACATGTCGTTCACGTCCGCGTAGGCCTGGGAAACTTCCGGCCAGCGCGAGTCGTCTAGGCCGACCGAGCGCGCCTGCTCCTTGAGGTTGGTGTACTGCCCGCCCGGCATGGCGTGCACGTACACCTCGGAGGCGCCCGAGCGCATGTCGCTCTCGAAGGCGAGGTAGTTCTTGCGCACCTGCTCCCAGTACATCGAGATCGCGCGCACGGCGGCATGGTCGATGCCGGGATCGCGCGGGCTGTGCCGCAGCGCTTCGACGATCGAGCCGAGGTTGGGCTGCGAGGTGAAGCCCGACATCGCATCGATGGCCGCGTCCACCACGTCGCAACCCGCGGCCACCGCGGCCAGCACACTCGCGGCCGCGATGCCCGAGGTGTCGTGCGTGTGGAAATGCACCGGCATCTGCAGCTCGTCCTTGAGCGCCTTGACCAGCTTGTAGGCCGCGTTCGGCTGGCACAAGCCGGCCATGTCCTTGATGCCGAGGATGTGCGTGCCGGCCGCCTTCAGCTCGCGACCCATCTCGAGGTAGTAGTCGAGCGTGTACTTGGTCTCCTTGGGCGAGGAGAGATTGCCGCTGTAGCAGATGGCCGCTTCGCAGAGTTTCCCGGTCTCGAGCACCGCGTCGATGGCCACGCGCATGTTCTCGACCCAGTTCAGCGAGTCGAACACGCGGAACACGTCGACGCCCGAGGTCGCCGCCTGCCTCACGAAGGCGCGCACCACGTTGTCGGGGTAGTTGGTGTAACCGACCGCGTTCGCCGACCGGAGCAGCATCTGCAGCAGCAGGTTCGGCATCGCGGCGCGGAACTGCTCGAGGCGGCTCCAGGGATCTTCCTTGAGGAAACGCATGGCCACGTCGAAGGTGGCGCCGCCCCAGCATTCCATCGAGAACAGCTGCGGCAGCATGTGCGCGTAGTAAGGCGCGATGGCCACCATGTCGGACTGGCGCATGCGCGTGGCCAGCAAGGACTGGTGCGCGTCGCGCATGCTGGTGTCGGTGAGCAGCACGCGCTCCTGCGATTGCAGCCACTCGGCGAACTTCTGCGGGCCCAGCTCGTCGAGCTTCTGCTTCGTGCCCGGCGGCGGTGTCTTGGCCACGTTGAACTTCGGCAGCCGCGCCAGCGTCATCTGCTTCGGCTTGAGGCGGCCCTTCACTTCCGGGTTGCCGTTGACGACGACGTCGCCGATGAACGAGAGGATGCGTGTCGCGCGATCCTTCTTCTTCTCCCACTTGAAGAGCTCGGGCGTCTCGTCGATGAACTTTGTGGTGTAGCTGCCGTCCGCGAACTTCGGATGCGTGATCACCTGGTCGAGGAAGCGCAGATTGGTCGCGACGCCGCGGATGCGGAACTCCCACAACGCGCGATGCATGCGCGCGATGGCCTCGGCGGGGCTCGGCGCCCAGGCGGTGACCTTCACCAGCATCGAGTCGTAGGAACGCGTGAGGATGGCGCCCGCATACGCGGTGCCGGCGTCGAGGCGGATGCCGAAGCCCGCGGGTGAACGATACGCGGTGATCTTGCCGTAGTCGGGCGAAAAGTTGTTCTCGGGGTCTTCGGTGGTCACACGGCATTGCAGCGCGTGCGAGTAGAGATGGATGTCCTTCTGCGCAGGGACGCCGCTGGCTTCGTCGCCGATCTTCGCGCCGTCGGCGATGCGGATCTGCGCCTTCACGAGATCGATGCCGGTCACGGCCTCGGTCACCGTGTGCTCGACCTGGATGCGCGGATTCACCTCGATGAAGTAGAACCTGCCGGTGTCGGCGTCCTGCAGGAATTCGACCGTGCCGGCGTTGCGGTAGGTGACCGCCTTGCCGATCTGCAGTGCGTAGCCGCAGAGTTCATTGCGTTGCGCGTCGCTGAGGAACGCGGCCGGCGCGCGCTCGACCACCTTCTGGTTGCGCCGTTGCACGGTGCAGTCGCGCTCGTAGAGATGCACGAGGTTGCCGTGCGTGTCGCCGAGGATCTGCACCTCGATGTGGCGCGCCTTGCGCACCAGCTTCTCGAGATACACCTCGTCGTTGCCGAAACCGGCCTTGGCCTCGCGGCGCGCCACGGGCAGTAGTTCGGTGAGCTGCGCATCGCTCTCGATGACTCGCATGCCGCGGCCACCGCCGCCCCAGGAGGCCTTGAGCATCACTGGATAGCCCACTTCGCGGGCCATGGACTTCGAGGTCTCGATGTCCGCGGGCAATGGCGGCGTCGCCGGCATCACGGGCACCTTCGCCGACGTCGCGAGATTACGCGCGGCCACCTTGTTGCCCAGCGTGCGCATGATCTCGGGCGTGGGCCCGACGAAGATCACGCCTTCGCGATTGCAGGCCTCGACGAACTCCGGGTTCTCCGACAGGAATCCGTAGCCAGGATGGATGGCATCCGCTTTCGCTTCGACGGCGATGCGCAGGATGTCCTCGATGTCGAGGTAGGCATCCACCGGCGCCTTGCCGCGACCCACGAGATAGGCTTCGTCGGCCTTGGTCCGGTGCAGCGAGAACCGGTCTTCCTGCGAATAGATGGCGATGGTGCGGATTCCCAGCTCGCTGGCCGCGCGCATGACGCGAATGGCGATTTCGCCACGGTTGGCGACCAGCAGGCTGCGGATACGGGTCAGCATGAGTTCTTACTTCTAATATGATTCGGGGGCGCGCAAGCATAGCTAAGGGAGCCGCCAAAATGGCTGGAAATTCAGGGGTGGAGCGATGGTTTTGCGTGCTGGCGCTGGTAGCGCTCTCTTGCAGTTCGGCGCTGTGCGCCGGTGAAACGGCCGGCGCCGCGGGAGGGAAAATGTTCGCGATCGCGATTCACGGTGGTGCGGGGACGCTGTCCCGCAGCGATATGTCCGCCGAGCAGGAGAAGGACTATCGCGCGGGCTTGTCCGCGGCGCTCGACGCCGGTTACGCGGTGCTCTCGCGCGGCGGCCCCAGCCTCGATGCAGTCATCGCCGCCGTGCGTGTCCTGGAGGACAACCCGCTGTTCAACGCAGGACGCGGCGCTGTCCTGAATCGCGACGGCGTGGCCGAGCTCGATGCCTCGGTCATGGACGGCAGGACATTGGGCGCGGGCGCGGTCACCGGCCTTCAGCACGTGAAGAATCCCATCGATCTCGCGCGCCTCGTCATGGACAAGTCACCGCACGTGATGCTGGTCGGCGCCGGCGCCGAGGAATTCGCCAGGACGCAGGGCGTGGAGATGGTGCCCAACGAATATTTCCGCACGCCCGCGCGCCAGCAGCAGCTCGAGCGCAGCCTGCGCGGCGCCATCACGCGCGAGAACGAGCTGCAGGCCTTCGGGACCGTGGGCGCGGTGGCGCTCGATCTGCAGGGCAATCTCGCGGCGGCCACGTCCACGGGCGGCATGACCGGGAAACGCTGGGGTCGCGTCGGCGACTCACCCATCATCGGCGCGGGCACCTATGCGAACAACGAGAGCTGCGCCGTGTCGGCCACCGGGCATGGCGAGTACTTCATCCGCACCGTGGTCGCGCACGACATCTGCGCGCAGGTGGAGTACCTCAAGATCCCGCTGGCGAAGGCCGTCGACAACGTGCTCAACGGCAAGATGAAGAAGCTCGGCGGCAACGGCGGCGTGATCGCCATCGATCCCCAGGGCGAGATCGTGCTCGAGTTCAACAGCGAGGGAATGTTCCGCGGCGTGGCGACGTCGAAGGGCCGCCGCGAGATCGCGATCTATCGCTAGCTACCGCTCGCTTCCCGCAGCGGCAGCACCGTGGTCGCCCCCGGATCGATGGCGCGCACCGCGCCGTGATCCATGCACACGTAGCGGTCGCGGCCCTGGTTCTTGGCCGCATACAACGCTTCGTCGGCCAGCGCGACGGCGGCGTCGTGTGTGGCCACGCGATACGCGTCGACGGAGACCACGCCCACGCTCACGGTGACGTAGGGCTGAGTCGGCGAACCCGCATGGGGTATACGCAGCTCGCGCACCGCGGCGAGCAGGCTGCGCGCGATGCTCTCGCCATAGGACTGGTCCGCGCCGTACAACACCGCCACCAGCTCTTCACCGCCGTAACGCGCGACAAAATCCAGCGGGCGACGGCGGGCCGCGTCGCGCAGCGCGCTAGAGACGCGTCGCAGGCAGTCGTCGCCGGCCACGTGGCCATAACGGTCGTTGTAGGCCTTGAAGCAGTCGATGTCGATCATGATGACCGCGACCGTCTGCCGGTCGCGCTGCGCCTGCTGCCACACGCGGCGGATCTGGTCTTCGAACGCGGCGCGATTCAGCAGCGTGGTCAGGCCGTCGTGCGTGGCGACCTCGGTGAGCTGGCGGTGCTCGAGGAACGCGGTGCGATTCGCATGCTCCAGCGCATACGAACCCGCGAAGCCGATGATGTTGGCACAGAACAGCGTGAACATCAGGTAGGTGGCCGTGGCGGTGGGCATGGTGCCCACGGCGAAGGCGAACACCAGCGCGCCGAACACGATGAGGTTGGCGCGCAGTGCTTCGCGCAGCCGCATGCCGATCATGAAATAGAAGAAGAACGACGCCAGCAGCACCCGCCCGCCCACGAGCGGCACTTCGGCCGGCGGCGAGAATGCCGCCATGATCACCGTGCCGATGCCGAACACCGGCGCGATGAAGCCGATGCCCAGGTCGTACCAGCGGTTGTAGAAGCGCTTGCTGGTCAATACGAGCATGGCGATGACGGCCGGTACATGCATGCCGAAACGCACCAGGTTCGTGATGCGCGCGTGCTCGGCGGACAACACGAAGTGGTCGAGGATCACGTAGCCGGTGACCGTGCAGGCCGCGATCCAGATCGCGATGCGGTTCCAGCCGCGCAGCCGGGCGCGATGCTCGCTGCGGAATTCGGATTCGAGAGGTTCCGGAAAACGCAGGAAACGGAAGCCGTTCGCGAGCAAGCGCGAAGCGTCCGAGCTGTTGGCCGACGAGTTCTTGTTGTACGCCATCGTCCTGCGCCGGGCAGATCCCCTGAAGTGAGTGTGCTTTTTATGTGTTCGCCCGCCGCGGCGCAAGCTGCACGCGGTGGTACGGCAGAGGCACTAAAGAGGTGCTGGCTGCATATGTCAAGCCACTGGCCACGTTCGGGTTTCTAACCGGAGACGTATTCCCCGAGGTACTGCTCGAAAGTCATCTTGTCGGCCGCTTCGATGGCGCTTTGCGCCCTTAGGGACTCATCAGCTTCGGCGCGGAACTCGGCCAGTCGCTCGACGTTGGTCGGATACAACGCCAGGAAGTAATCCTTGTGCAATTTCGACATGCGCAGTGCGAGGTCGAAGAAGGATTCGCCCGTCGACTGCAGCTCGGCCAGCATGCGTGCCGACGGCGTGAGGGCCACGTTTTCGATCTTCGCGGCCTGCACCGCGAGCGCCGCCGAATACGGTTTGGCCGCATCTCCCTGGTCGAAGACCTCGGCGATGCCGCGCATGGAGTCGATGAGCTCGCGTGCCCAATCCAGCATCGAGGCCTTGCGCCCATCTCGCTCGAGCATGAGTCCGGGCTCGCGCCCGCGGCGCGCCACCGTCACGTGGTTCGCATCCAGCGTGTCCTGCTCCGAGGTGCCGATCGGTGGTGAGTCCTTCATGAGGCACAACGCGAGGAACACTTCGAGGAAACGCATCTTGTTCTGGTTCACGCCGACCGGATCGAACGCGCTCACGTCGAGCGCGCGAACTTCGACGTATTCGACGCCGGCGCGCCGCAGTGCCTTGGTCGGCCGCTCGCCCGAGCGCGCCACGCGCTTGGGCCGGATGAAGCTGTAGTACTCGTTCTCGATCTGCAGGATGTTCGCATTGAGCTGGCGGTACCGGCCGTCGACCTTCACGCCTAACTTCTCGTAGGGCTCGTGGCGGGTCGCGATGGCGCGCGACAGGTCGCGCACGTATTCGTCGAGGCTGTTCACCGACACCGATAGCCCCGCCTGGTTGCGATTGCGATAGCCGAGATCGCTCATGCGCAGCGACGTGGCATGGGGCTCGTACGAGGTGTCCTTCGAGAGCCGCGGCAGTGTGACATCGCGGCCCCGCAGGAATGTGTCGCACACCACCGGCGAGACCCCGAACAGGTACAACACGATCCAGCCGTGGCGGCGGTAATTGCGCAGCAGGTGGAAATACCGGTCAGAGATGAATGACTGGCCGCGCTCGCGCGACTTCGTGAGCTCCGCCCAGGGATCCCACATGGTTTCGGGAAACGAGTAGTTGAAATGCACGCCCGAAATGGCCTGCATCATGCGTCCGTACCGCACGCCGAGGCCTTCGCGGTACACGCTCTTCATGCGGCCGACGTTCGACTTGCCGTACTGCGCGATCGGGATGCTGCCGTCCCCATCGATGAAGGACGGCATGGACGTGGCCCACAACAACTCGTCGCCGAGATGCTGGTAGACGAACTGGTGCAGGTCGAGCAGGTACTGCAGCAGCTCCCACGACGTGCGGAACGTGGGCGACACGAGCTCGATGAGCGCCTCGGAGAAATCCGTGGTGATGTGCTCGTTGGTGAGCGCCGAACCCAGCGCGCGGGGATGCGGGGTTTGCGCGATGCGCCCGTCGGGCGTCACGCGCAGCGACTCCTTTTCGACGCCCTTGCGGCCGCCCTGGATGATCTGGGGCTCGCCGCTGTTGATCAGCGCCGCCAGGGTCTGCTCGAACTTGCGGTCGATGGCGGCACTCATGAGGGGCGGGCATCTTGCCGTCAGCCCCGGTAGTGCGCAATCAGCCGATGGAGAGAGGCCCTTC
>DATEII010000090.1:0-21200 GCA_035279135.1 Steroidobacteraceae bacterium | reverse complement strand
ACGCTCAAAGGCGAAGACGGCCGCACCGGCGCGTTCACCGCCGGCCCCGAAGTGAAGAACTTCGCGCAGATCCACGCGGGCGACAAAGTGGTCGTCAGCTACTACCGCGGCATCAGCGCGCAGGTATTGCCGCCCGGAACGGCCGCTTCGAATGAAGTGAACCAGCTGGACCTCGGCGTGTCGGCCCAGCCCGGCGCCAAGCCGGGTGCCGGCGTCGGCAGCGCCATTCGCGGTACCGTGGTGGTGCAGAAGATAGACACCAAGGCCAATTCCCTGACATTCATGAAGCCGGATGGCAGCACCCGCACCATTCCGATCGAAAGTGACGAAGGACGCGCGTTCATCAAGAAGCTCAAGAAGGGCGACAAGGTGGACGTGGTGTACGCGGAAGCGCTGGCCGTGGAAGTTCGCCCGCAAACCTGACGGGTCACTTCTCGATGCGGTAGCGGATGCCGGCGTGCCCGTCCTCGGGCGCCTGGTTGGCCTCGAGTGACCAGTGCTTCGTGAATTCGTAGCGGACCGTCATGGTGCTGCCGGGCTCGAACAGCCCGACGCCGTAGCTGATGAAAAAGCGCGGCGATAGGTATTTTCCGACGGTGAAGGCATTGCCGCCGAGATCGGCGTTCTGCTCGACACCGATCTCGTCGATGAACCCCATCTTGCCGCCGAGCTTCTTCGCAAGCCGGTTGCCGAGCACGCTGCCCACCGATTGCGCGGCCGAAGACACCATCGCGCCTTCTTCGCCGTGCGCCTCGCTCGCGGCCTTGCCCGTGATCAGATAGGCCATCGCGTCGGTCTGCGAGGTCGCAGGATCGGTGAACACATCGAGTGTCGGGTGCTGCGCGGTGCCCGTGACGCGTAGCTTCGCGGTCACGTCGTCGAGCTTGCGTTCCGCGAGGATGTCGAGCTGGGGATCGTCGAGCGAGGTCCCCGCGAACTGCAATCGTCCGCGCGAAATGTTCAGCTTGCGGCCGAAGGCCTCGTAGCTGCCCGCGACACGGATTTCGCCCGTGGCCCGGCTCGGCTGATCGCGCTCTTCGACCACGCGCAGCTCGCCGTTGACGGTCGACTCGAGCCCGAATCCCACGAGCTTCACGCGGTCGCCGAGGATCACGCGCACGTCGGTCGTCAGGCCCAGCGAGGATTCCCGGATCTCGATCTCCCGGTCCACGACGACCACGTCGGGTGAGGCCTTGTAGCTCTTGGCGAACGAAAGTTTCTCGAGATTCACGTCCGCGTCCTCGATCTTCACGCTGCCGGTCAGCGCGAGGCTGCCGCCCTTGCCGGCGAGCGCGAGATCGGGAGCCATGGTGACGCGTGCGCCCGGGATGCTGGCCGCGAGGAAGTTGGTGCCATTGAGCTTCAACTCGAGCCGCTCGTCGGCGGCACGGGTTCCGGTGACGTTCAAGGTGCCGTCGCCCGAGCGGATGGAGCCGTCGGCCATGAAGCTTCCCTCGGGCGTGAGCTCTGCGTTGAAATTTCCTTCGCGCAGGTGCACGCCGAGCATCGGCACCTCGGCGTCGAGTCCGGTGGCGCGCACCGTGACGCCAATGCGCGGCGCATGCAGCGTGCCGCCCATCTCGGCCGCCAGTTCACCGCTGCCCTTGAGATTCGCGAGCTGCGGTACCCAGATCGCGAGCGGCGCGAGATCGCGCAGCTTGAGCGCGGCGCGACCCGCCAGTGCCGGATCGTTCTGCGCCACGGCCAGCGTGATCGCGCCATCGAGCTCGCCCTGGCGCGGCAACACCCCGCGCAGCGTCGCACGCGCCACTTCGCGCCTGAGATCCAGGTCCACTCCGAAGTCCCGATATTCGAGCACGAGCGCCTTCTCGTCGCCGCGCTGGGCCACCGATCCGGCACTGGATGCGAGCGTCGCCTGGCCCGTGAGCGCGCCGTCGGTGGTGCGACGCAGGTCGCCCTGGCCTTCGAAGGTTCCTTCGACGGTCACCTCGGCCTTCGGTGCGGCCAGCGCCACCAGCACCCCGAGTGGCAGCTTTCGCACCGAGTAGTTGGCCGCGAAACTGCGTGGATCGCGCCGGGCGCTGGCGCACAGCGAAATTTCTCCGCCAGCCAGGCAGGTATTGGCAAGCTCGAAGGAATCGCGCGTGACGGCAATCGACGCGGCCTCGGCGAGTCGCAGTGATGGCACGCGCGTCACATCGAGCGTCAGTGCGCCGAGCGTACCGTTCCAGCGGCGCCGTGCGGGCGCCCCCGGAGTCATCGAGCCTTGCAGCCGCATCGTCAGCGATGCGGGCTCGCCCTGGGCGTCGAGTGCGAATTCGTGCGCGCGCGCATCCCCATTCAACTTCGCGGTGAGCTCGCCGAACTTGAATCCGGTCAGGTCGAGTCCCTGCGCATCGAGCTCGGCTGTGCCGCGCGGATCGCGGCCGTCCCGCGCCTGCAGTCGAAGCCGGGCCGTATCGAGACCTGTGGTCCCGTGGCGCAACCCGCGCGCCGACACGGTGGCATCGACCTCGATGGCCGGCCAGCGTCCGAGCGAGGTCGCATGCGCATTCAGCGCGCCGTGCAGGTCGTCACGCCATTCACGCAGCGAGCTCACGGACAGCGTCGCCTCGACGCGGGGCCTGGCGGCCGCGTCCGCCACGACTTCGAGCGACGCGCCGCCCGACTGCAATTGCACACGGCCGCTCGGCCTGAGATCGGGGCCGAGCCGCACGTCTCCCGCACCGGAGATGTCACGAGCGCGCAACTTGCCCTTGAGGTGCTGCAGCTTGAACTCGGCTCGCGGTCCCTTCTCCGGCCAGTCGCCCCGCGTGTCCAGATCGAAGTCGAGAGCGCCGGGCCAGGCGGCAAACAACGATGAGGGGTCGAACGCACGGGCGCGCGCGGCCAGGGTCCAGCGCAACGGCTTGCCGAGCCCGACATCGCCGCTCACGGACAACGAGCCCGGAAGCTGCGTGAGCTCCAGCTCCTGGATGCGCAGCCGCTGCTTCGAGCCGTCGACGCGCAGCGTGAGATTGGAATATTGATCGCCGCGCGCCAGTCGTGCCAGGCCACTCACCGCGTAACCGGGCGCCGCGGTGGTCAGCGCCAGCTTCCCCGAACAGCGGAAGTTGGCGCCGGCCCAGGTGTCGGGCAGGCGCACCTCGTCCCAGGCGACTTCGGCGGACGAAGGCCGCGAGCCATCGAGCGACCACTTGGCGTGGCCCGTGAGCGCCGCCGGCTGCGCATTGAGGCGCAGGCGCAGCGCCGCGATCTCGAGCAGGTCCTCGTGCCTCACCAGGTTCAATTTCTCGATGGCGACGCGGTCGTCATCGATGTTCACCGTGCCGCGCAGCGCGAGCTCGTCGAGGTTGCCCTCCGCGTCGAGCTCGAGCGCCAGCGTGCGGAATGCCTCGGTGTCGAGCAGTGGGTGCGGATCGAAGCGCGGCACCGACAGCTGCGCACGCCAGCCCGAAGCTGCGTCGCCGGAGCGCAACCGCGCGATCGTCGCCGCGAGTTTCATGCCGACCGGGGACTCGAGCGTGGCGTCGAGCGCGAGCGCGTCACGGGCGCCGCGCGCACCCAACACGCCGGACCATTCGTGTTCGCCGGCGCGCCAACGGAAGCTCGCCTTGAGCTGCTGCAGGCGCGGCGCGGGCGGCGCGATCCGGGCCGACAGCGTCAAACTACCCGCGGTGCTGTCGAGCTCGAGCGTGCGCGCCTCGATGTCGCGGCCGATCCAGCTCGCATCCACGTGCAGGCTGCGCACCACGAACGGGGCGGCATCGCCGGAGCGAAATTCGCCGTGCGCCAGGCGCAGATCGTCGACCTGCATGTCGAGCGGCGCGAGCCATGGGTCACGGTCCGTCTTCGGAGGGCTGGGCACGGTGGGTGCGAACAACGCGAGACGCACGCCATTCACCTGGGCGCGTTCGACATGCAGGCGTCGCGACAGCAACGCGAGCGCCGCGGTTTCGAGCGTCGCGTCTTCGACCTGCAGGTCCATGCCGACGCTGGGGTCGCGATAACGCAGTCGCCGCACGTGCAGGGTGCCGGCCACGGTGCCGCTGATCTCCTCCACGCTGAGGCCCGCCGGCAGCCAGCGGCGCGACAACGCGAGCACCGCGCGCGCACCACTCTCCGAGTAGATGGCCCAGGCAAACACCCCGCCGGCCAGCACCAGCAGCGCGGCGAACACCAGCCCCGTGATGCGCAGCGCCTTCAAAAGTCCGGCCCGATGTTGAAATGGATCTGCCATCCGGATGCGTCGATGGACTCGATCGGGTAGGCGAGATCGAGGCGCAACACGCCCACCGGTGATTTCCAGCGGACGCCGACGCCGGCGCCCACGTGCAACACGAAGTCTTCACCGAGGAACGCGTCGCCGGCATCCACGAACACCGCGGCACCGAAGCCGCGCCGCCAGTAACGCTCGAGCTCCACGGTGCCTTCGACGAGGCGGTCGCCGCCGATCACGTCGCCCACCTCGTTGCGGCTGCCGATCTCCTCGTAACCGAAACCGCGGATCGAGCGGTCACCGCCCGCGAAGAAGCGCAGCTCGGGTGGCAGCAGGTCGAAGTCGTCGACCTTCATGGCGCCCACTTCACCGCGCAGGATGAGGCGCATATCGGTGCCGAGCGCGCGCAGCCACTTGACCTCGAGATCGAGCGAAGCGAAACGCGTGTCGCTCAACGCTTCGAGCGGCGTGATGCGCGCGCTCAGGTTGTAGCTGTAGCCGCGACGCGCGAACGCCGGCTGGTCGGCCTGCGATCGCGACAACGCGCCCTCGAAGAACAGCAGCGATGAATTGCCGTCTTCGCTGCCGATCTCGAAATCGCCCGAGAGGAATTGCAGGCCGTAGACGCTGGTGAACCCGCTCCACTTGCGCGCCACGTTGGCGGCGAGCTTCTCGGTCTGCGAAATGCTCGACTCGGTTTCCTCGTCGCGATACGTGCCCGCGAAGCTCAGCATGCGCTGGCGCATACCGGGCAGCGGGATGCGATAACTGAGCTCCACCGCCTTGAGGCGCTGCGCGAGATCGAACTCGGCCTGCCCCTTGTGGCCCTTGTCGTTGAGCCAGCGGCGCTGCACGCTGAAGTCCACGCCGGCGCCACGATCCGTGCTGGCATACAACGCGGCGCTGTAGATGTTGCGCTTCGCGGCCGTGAGCGCCACGTCCACCGGCACCTGCAGGTCCGCGGCCTTTTCCGGGTGCGGCTGCACGGTCACCGTCGAGAAATAGTCTGCGCCCACCAGCCGCTGCTGCATGTCGAGCAATTGCTGGCTCGAATAGTCATCGCCCTCGCGCCACGGCATGAAGCGATCCAGCAGCTCCGGCGTGAACTGGCCGCCGGTGAAAGTCGTGGCGCCGAACTTGTAGCGCGGTCCGCCGTTCCAGGCGAGCTCGATGTCGGCGGTGCGTTTGGCCGAGTGGACTTCCACGCGATGCGTGACCAGCTTGGCGCCGAGGAATCCGGCGTCACCCAGCGCCTTTTCGATCGCGGTCTTGCTGGCTTCGTACTGCGCGTGATCGAAACGTTCGCCGACCTTGGGCACGAATGCCTCGAGCGCCGAGGCCACCGCGGGGACCTGGGCCGCGTCGCCATCGACGCTCACGTGTGCCTCGGTGACCCGCGTCGGCTCGCCGGGATCGACGTCGTAGATCACGTCGAAGCTGCCCGCCGCGTTGGGCTCGATGCGGCTCTTCACGACACCGGAGTAATGGCCCCAGGCTTCGAGCGTGGTGGTGATTTCCTGTTCGCCGCGCGTCACCAGTCGCCGCAGCTGCGCTTCGCTGACCGCGCGATCGCGGTACTGCTGCAGTGTGAGTCCGGAGCGCACGGCTTCCTCGAGGCCGGGCTTCAGGCCGTTGATCTCGAGGTTCAGCCCCGCGGCATCGTTCGCGGCGCGCAGCAGGCCGGGGGTCGTGACGAGCGACAGGCAGAGCAGGGCGATGCGCAGGAGCGGCATGTCATCTGCGGGCATCTCCGGACCTGCGTGCCATCGCTGGCCGCACAGGTCCGGCACCTCAGAACGAAGCGGTGAGGAAGATGCGCGCGCCGCCGTACTTCCAGCGCAAGGCGCCGTGGAAGTCGCCTCCGTCCACGTCCACCTTGGTGATGAAGTTGTTCCAGCCCGCGCCCACTCCGACGTGTTTGCTGAACTGCCAGACCGCCGAGGCCGTGAGATCCGTGACGCTGCCGTCGTACTGATCGAAGCTGATCGAGAAGTACTGGACCATCGCGTCGATGTAGAACTGGTCGTTGAAGCGCCACACGCCGTGCAGGCCGAGCACGGGCAGCGGACCGTTCGCCTCGGCGGTGTTCTGCAGGCTCGGCAGCGGGTTGCCGTTGAGCTCGCCACCGAGCGAGGTCTGGAACTTGAGGTTGTGGATGCCGAAGGAGCCGGACAGATCATAGGTGTCGCGCTTGAGGAACGTGTACTCGTACGCGAGCTCGGTCACCTGCGTCTCGGTCTTCGCGTGCACATCGAGGCCCACGAGGTATTCCGTGTCCTGGAACTCGATGGTGCGCTCCAGCGTCTTGTCCGCCTCGTTGCTGGTGTCGAAGTACATGAGCCGGATCTTGTGCTTCGGTGCAATGCGCCAGTAGGCGTCGATGCGGAAGCGATCGCTGTCCTTCAGTCCGAGGTCGCGTTCGCTGTCGATCTCCGTACCGCGCTCGAACTCGCCGTCCACGCGCAGCGTGGTTTCGGTGCTCAGCAGGAACCCGCCGAGCTGGACGTTGAAACGGTCACTGAGTGGATCGCCCGCCTCGGCGTGTACCGCGGGCGCTACCGCGGCCAGCAGCACCGCGGCAGTGGGCACCAGGAGTCGGGCATTCGGGCGCGTGTTGGATTTGGAAGAGGCCGCAGCTGTCATAGGTTTATTTGGTGCTTGTTTGTGGGAGGCATCGCAGGGAGAGGGGTCGATGCAGCCGCCAAATGTTTCTGACGGCTGCGGCTTGGGGAGATTTGTACGCCGCGCCGGTGCGCCGCGACATCGGACTTCGGACGTACGAGGCCTAAGGGCGGTAGGACCTAGGTCCGAGGCGCGCGCGAGTCCCCCCGAAGCATGCTGCGA
This sequence comes from Steroidobacteraceae bacterium, assembly GCA_035279135.1. Classification (GTDB taxonomy): domain Bacteria; phylum Pseudomonadota; class Gammaproteobacteria; order Steroidobacterales; family Steroidobacteraceae; genus CADEED01. The sequence continues at coordinate 14,176 of DATEII010000090.1, read as the reverse complement.
CGCTGATCCGTCCCTCGAGGTGTTCCATGAAACGAATTTCCCGGCCGATGCGGTTCCTCGTACTGGTTTGCTGCGCCCTGCTGGGTGCCACGGCGTCCGCCAAGAAGCCGCCGCAGGAATGGGACGGACTGTCGCTGGTGAAACTCAAGGGACTCGATGCCGCCTACGCGCGCCCGGGCGTGGATTTCACCGTCTACAACAAGATCATGATCGACCCGATCCAGGTCGCGTTCTCCAAGAGCTGGGAAAAGGAAGAAACCTTCTCCAAGCGCAAGCTCAGCACCGAGCAGCTCGAGGAGATCAAGGGAAAGATCTCCAAGGTGGGCGAGGAAACCTTCGCCCAGGTGCTCAGCGAGAAGGGTGGCCTGCAGGTGGTGACGTCGCCGGGACCCGACGTGCTGCGGTTCTCCGCGGCGATCATCGACGTGTATCCGAATGCCGTGGATACCAACGAGCCCGGCCGCAACTACGTGTACACGACGAGCTCGGGCAGCGCGACGCTGTACGCCGAGCTGCGCGATTCGGAAACCAACCAGCTGATCGGGCGCGTCGTCGATGCACGCGACGCACGCAATGGCGGTGATTTCCGCTGGACCAATTCCGTCGAGAACACGCACGAGGCGCGGCTCATGGTGTCGAACTGGGCGCGCATCCTGCGCAAGCGATACGAAGCGCTGCGCGAAGCCGCAGGCTCGGGCGACTCGGTCGCGCAGCAGTAGATTGGACGAAGGGCCCATTGCTGCAGGACAGCGGGCGGGAAGATGCTGAACGTATGCTGATGCGCTGGATAGAACGAACCGCCTGGGTCGTGGGTTTCACGCTGCTCGGCATGTATGGCGGCATGCGCCTGTGGGCGCAGGAATCGAGCTCGAAAGCGGTGCAGGAATTCCGCGCGATGAGTGTGGCGCCCGCGGACCAGAGCTTGTGGTCACACCAGCGCGTGGTCGCCTACCGGGAAGCACAGCGCGCCGGGGATGCGCCCGAGGCCGTGCTGCGAATGCCGGAGCTCGCCCTCGAAGTGCCCGTGTATGGCGACACCAGCGATTTCAATCTCGATCGCGGCGCGGGCCGCATTCCCGGCACCGCGACGCTGGAGCAGTCGGGAAACCTCGGCATCGCCGCGCACCGCGACGGCTTCTTCCGCAAGCTCAAGGACGTGACCATCGGCATGGACCTGTATCTCGAGCATGGCGGGCACACGCAGCGCTATCACATCACCGAGATCACCATCGTCACGCCGGAAGATGGCTCGGTGCTCGCGCCCACGACGCGTCCCAGCATCACGCTGGTGACCTGCTACCCGTTTTACTTTGTCGGCTCCGCCCCGCAGCGCTACATCGTGCGTGCCGAACTCGACGAAACGCAGACCCGCAACGAAGTCCTGATGATCAATCGAAAACCCAATCGGAGAGAAACATGAACACTCGCGCCAAGATTCTCGCGGCCGCGTTTGCCCTTGCGGCAGCGGCTGGCGTCAATGCTCAAAGCTCGGTCGACAAGTCATTCACGGCGAATGGCACCAACTGCGCCGACGTCAACTGGTCCGCGGACACGCTGGCCAAGTATCCGAACATCAGCAAGTCCTGCCAGGAAGTCGTGCAGCGGAATGGCGCGACCTTCGTGAAGTTCGACGGCACGGTGAAGAAGGTCGCGAAAGGCGGCACCGAAGTCACCATGCAGATGAAGGGCAGCGATGCCAAGCTGGTTTTGAATCCGGCCCCGGGCCGCACGGTGAACATCAACGGCAAGAACACGCCGGTGAAGTCGCTGCGTCCTGGCGACACGCTGACTTTCTACGTGCCGGATTCCCGCCTGGTCGCCGTGGAGACCCCGGAACCGGCCGTCGAGGAAATCCCGATCGGTCCCCCGGTGGTCGAGCAGATGGCCATGACCACGACCACGTACGAAGACCTGCCGAAGACCGCGAGCTCCTGGCCGCTGGCGGGCCTGCTGGGCGGACTGTGCATCGGCTTCGCGCTGATGATGCGCACGCGCCGTTCGCTGGGCCGGTAAGGAAAGGAGCGTGAGAGTGCGTTGCGAGCACTCTTTTATATACGGACGGGTCGGGGCGCATTTACATAATGCGTCCCGGCGCCGGCCGGTCCTTTCGATCCTGGCCGCGGTGCTGATGCTGGCGGCCAGCATTCCCAGCCTGGCGCGTGGACCCATCGGGGGCCGCGATGCCGACTACCAGATGGCCGTCTCCCAGGCGCACAAGCGTTACCAGTCGGACCGTTCCGGCACGATTCCGGCGGCGGTGCCGCGTCTCGCGAAGGTTTCGCCCAACCTGTATGGCCTGGTGCTGGTCCGCGTGGATGGCAAGGTCTGGGAAGCGGGCGATTCGCGCCTCCCGTTCGTGTTGTCGGGCGTCGCGGCACCATTCACCGCGGCGCTGGTCGCCGAGCAGGGTGCGACGCTGGCTGACAACCCGTTCGGTGCCGAAGGTGCGCTGGTCACGCTCGGCCTCGCGAAACCGCAACATGATGTCGATGCCAAGTGGCGGGCCGTGCTCGGGAACCTCGGTGCGTTCGCGGGCCGCGATCTGTTTCTCGACGACGGCATGTACCGCTCGGCGAATTCCGCGGCCGCACCCGTGCTCGACATGGCGCGCCAACTCGCCGCCGATGCCAGGCTTCAGGACGACGCGGCAGCAATGGCCGACCTCTACGTGAAGCAGAGCGCCGTGACGCTCACGGCATACGACCTCGCCGTGATGGCCGCGACGTTCGCGAACGACGGCAAGAACCCGATGAATGGACGCGCCGTCGTGAAGCCCGAGGTTTCGCAATCGGTGCAGAAGCTGATGGGTAGCGACGGACTGCAGAAGACGGGCATGACTTCCGTGGGCGGAAAGGCGGGATGCATCGTTGCCGTGGTGCCCGGCCGTTTCGGACTTGCGGTGTATTCGCCGCCCGTCGATGCGACGGGCACCAGCGTGCGGGGTCAGCGGGCGATCAAGTACCTGTCCCAGGCCCTGATGGTGAACTTCGCCGCCAATTAGCCCTTTTCGGGCGTCGTCCGACAGCGATCTTTAGCCCGCGTTCAGCTGCCGTTGAGGTTGGCCCCCTAGAATCCTGCCCAGACAAATGCGCCGGGGGTGGGTTGCGCATGTCGGGTGAGCAGTACGTATCGGTGAACCAGCCCACGCTGCGGCAACGGCAGCGTGCGGGTGCGCTTGCCTTGCTGATGGCCTGCGGCTGCGCACTGGCCTTGCTGCGCGCCGATACCCGCGTCCCGCATTCCGAAAGCCTGGTCCTGGTGATCGATACCGCGCGCCTGCTGCTCGGTGTCGTGGGCACGATGTCGCTGTTCCTCCAGTACCGCGTGGGCCGGAAACCCGCGTGCCTCGCGCTGGCCTCCGGTTTCCTGCTGATATCGCTCACGACCGCCGCGCAACTGCTGCGCGAATTGCAGGGCGCGTACATCGACCTGCGCCTGTTGTTGATGACCGATCTGGCACTACCGGTCGCCATGATCCTGTACGTGCTGCTGCGCCGGCCTTCGCATGTTCCTGTCGAGCCCGGACGCGGGGCCGATCGGCCCGCCGCCGTCATCGCGGCTACGGTGGCATTCGCGGCGTTGGTCATCTGGACCACGGCGGCCAGCATGGAACCGGGTGCCGGCATACCCGCCGCGCAGGCCTCCTGGGCCTGGCACACGTTCGCAACCACGCTGTTGGGCGTCACGCTGGCGGCCGCGATCGCGCTGTTCTGGCAGCGTCGCAGCTCATCGATGGACCTCTGGTTCCTCGTGGCGCTCGGCATCTGGCTCATGGACGTGGTGCTGCGCGCGGTGGCGCCCGACGATGCCGTCGCGACGTGGCACATCGCGCGGTTCTACCGCGTGCTGGGTCTCGGTTGCGTGGTATTCGCGCTGCTGACCGAGAACGTGACCCTGTTCGCGCGCTTCGAGCGCCTGTTGTGGGCGAGCCGCTCGCGTCATGGCAGCAACGAAGGCGTCATCGACGGCATCGCCGAGGAAATCAACCAGCCGCTGTGCGCAATCACCGCCAATGCGGACGCCATCTCGCGCCTGCTGGACCAGGAGCAACCGGACCTCGCCGAAGTGCGCGCCGCGCTCGCCGACATCGTCGACGACGCGGAGCGGGCCAGCGGGACCTTGCGACTGGCCCAGCGAGTGGTGCACACCCACGAACCGCCGGCCACGATCGATGTGCGGCAGCTGGTGCATGACTGCGTCGAGCAGCTGCGCGCCGAGTTGCTCACGCAACGCGTGACCTGCGAAGTGGAAACCGCCGCGCAACTCCCCGACGTCCGCGGCGTGCGCCCGCAGTTGCTGCAGCTGCTCGTGAACCTGGTGACCAATTCGGTGGAAGCCTTGTCCGCCATGCAGCATCGCGAACGCTGGCTGCGCGTGCGCGCGGCCCGCCAAGGCGACGCCGTGGCGATCTGGGTCGAGGACTCGGGCGCGGGCCTCCTGCCGCAGGCGCAGTTGCGCCTGGCGTGGTGCCGGAGCATCGTCGCGGCGCATGGCGGCGAGCTCAGCGCGGCCACCGGCGAGGGTGGCGGCGCGGCTTTCAGGGTGTTGCTCCCGGCCAATAGTTAGGCCGTCTGCGCCGGCGCGCGGGCTGCGCGCAAGTGCCCGGAATCCATGGTCAAAAGGTCTTATGGCCGCCGATTGCCGTGCTGCGGTATTGGAGTGTCATGAGCCTGCTGACGACGATGGACAGACGGGGTTCCGACAACGCGGTGGCGCATACGCTGCAGGTGACGCCGGACAATTTCGTACGCGCCGAGACCGACATGCAATTCATGACGGTCGTGAAACGAGGCGGCTTCGGCCGGTTGGTGCACGAGCGCGAGTTCCCACCCGCAGGTCGACAGCCGATGGCCTGGGCCGACGCCGACATCCTGCGCTCGCGCGGTGTCTTCGATCTCGAGCTCGGTCCCGTGGAGATCACGCTGCCGCCGGCGGGTGATCGCTTCATCTCGATCGAGGCGCTCGACGAGGACCATTACACGCTGTCGATGTTCTACGGGCCCGGCACGTATTCCTTCAGCTTCGACAACGTCAGCACGCGCTACATGCTCATCGTGGTGCGCCTGCTCGTGGATCCCGGCAGCCGCACCGACGTGGCGGCGGTGCATGCGCTGCAGGATGGCATCACCATCGCGCGACAGGGCGGCGGGCGCTTCGTGATCCCGAACTGGGATCCGGTGAGCCAGGCCAAGGTGCGCGTGGCGCTGCAGCTGCTCGGCAACACCATCGACGGCGACGACCGCACCTTCGGCGGCCGCGGCGAAGTGGATCCGGTGCGGCACCTCGTCGGTACCGCGACACACTGGGACCGCTGCCCGCCGCGCGAGATCGCCTATCTACTCTCGACGCCGCGGCTCAACGACGGCACCACGGTCTACCGGCTCGATGTCGGGCACGTGCCCGTGGATGGATTCTGGTCGCTGACGGTCTACGATTCGAGCGGGCACTTCCTGAGCGACGCGCACGCGAGCCGCGTGATCAACAGCCGCACGGGCGAGCGCGACGCCGAGCGCCGCATGAGCATCCAGTTCGGCGGCAGCGCGGAGGGCGCCGGCAATCGCCTGCAGATCGCGCGCGGCTGGTGTTACATCGTCCGCATGTACCGGCCGCGCGCCGAGATACTGGGCGGCAAGTGGCGCTTTCCGGAGGCCGAAGTCGCGCGCACGGCGACTGCGGGTTTGTCCTGATGCGCCGGTGGTCAGTTCTCGCCGCGCTGCTGCTGATGGGCGAAGTCGCGGTGGCCCAGCAATCGACGCCCGATCCCGCCGCGCAAACCACCACGCCGCAGCCGCACCGCCGCCTGCCGCTCATGGCCGAGGCGGCGCGGGCGCGCGGCTACGAGCTCCCGCTGACCTACGGCAGCGGCCTGATCCTCACGTATCTCGATGGGCGCGAGATCGAGGTCACCGACGTGCGCGTCGGCCTCGACGGCAACCAGAACTCCGTGAGCGACTACGCCACGCTGGGCTCGAGCAGCACAGTGTTCAATGCGAACTTCCGTTTCGATACCTGGATCCTGCCGTTCATGAATGTGTACGCGATCGTCGGTTACGTGCACAACGATTCGGCGACGCGCATCCACGTGCAGATTCCGCGGCCGGGTCCGATTCCGGGAACCATGGAATTCGATACGCAGGTGGACACCAGCCTCGACGGCACCGTCGGGGGTGTCGGCATGACCCTCGCCGCCGGCTACAAGTCGTTCTTCGTCGTCGCGGACTTCAACTACAACCGGGCGGACCTCGGCTTCGACGACGAGTTCACCGCGAAGATCGGCAGCATTCGCGCGGGCTGGCAGGGCAAGGTGAACGGTCGCGGCCTGCAGGCCTGGCTCGGCGCGGGCAACTGGGATACCGCCGCCACGGCCAGGGGCCACGTGGATCTCGACGATGGCCGCCGGCTCACCTTCGAAGCCGACCAGCAACCCGCCACGAACTGGATGTACGAGATCGGCGTGAATTTCATGCCGACCCCGCACTGGCAGCTGTTCGCGGATTTCGGCTCAGATTTCGAGCGCGGATATTTCGCCGTGCTCGGGCCCACGTACCGGTTCTAAGGTCTCATTGTTGGTGGAGCAGGCGACGCGCAGTCTCTGCGCACATGTCCCGGTTCCGCAGCATTCTCTGGCAGGGCGCCGCCTCGGCATTGTTGATCGGCGAGCCCGCCATCGCCGACCAGGTCGACGAGGCGCACAGGCCGCCTCACTGGGTTGTCCGTGCGCAGCAGCGCATGGCGCTGAAGGGCTCGCAGCAGCGTGCACTGCGCACCCTGGTGGACGACAACGCCCTGAAGATGCAGTCGCTGCCATCGCAGCGCAGCCACGAGGACGTGGAAATTCTGCGCGGCGAATTCCGCGCGGGTCTGGCGCAGATTCTGCACCCCCGGCAAATCGCCGCATGGGACCTTCTGCTCGAGGAGCTGCTGGGCGCGGTGCACCTGCGCAACGCGCCGGTGCCGGGCGATCGGCACTGAATCTCAGCGCCTGTCCATCCAGGCGTACTGCAGGCCGATGCCGTAAGTGGTGAAGTTGCTGCCGATGCGCGTGGTGGCGCCACGGCTCCAATTGAACTTCAGCGAGTAGTCCTTGCCGAGCGGCATGGAGAAGGTGAGGCCGGCGCGCGAGTTGGATTGCCGGTCATCCTTGGAAACGCCGTTGATGGTAGTTTGGCCGCCCTGGTAGTAGGTGGTGTTGAGCGCCAGCCACAGGCGCGGCTTGAACGTGTAGCTCACGTGCGCCTGGATGCCCGCGAGCGGATCCTGTTCGCGGCGCTGGCCCCCGAAGAAGTCGTCGTTGTCCTGGAACCACCAGGCTCCCACGTAGCCTTCGAGCAGCCACTTGCCGATGGGATGGGTGAGACCGAGCTCGGTTTTCGCGGCCCAGCGATGGGTGCCGATGTTCACGAGTTTGTCGGGCAGGTATTCGCCGGTGGGAAGGTTCAGCGTGACGCTCACGCCGAGCGTGGTCTTCGGCTCGCGCTGCGCGAACTCACGCGGCGTCATGACCGGTCCGCCGATGAGGTTCATGGCGAGCCGCAACTTGGCATCGCCGAGGCCCTCGCGGGTGACCTCGGTACGCTGCTCGCCGATATTGCCGGAGGCGTCGACCGTGATGTACGGCAGCGCCAGCGCGACGTTGGCGGAGTGGCCGGCGATTCCGAAGGTGCGGCCGTAGCCGAGACCCAGCGCGTCGATCTTCGCCTCGATGTCCGTGACGGGCAGCGAGGGATCGGTGAGCACGCCGCCTTCGGAGTGGCCCGCGACGGCGATCAGGAAGTTCACTCCGCTCGGGCTCGGAGAGTAGGCGCGTGGCTCGATTTCCTGCGCGTGGCACGTGCCGGCCGCCCAGCTGCTGCCGAGAAACAGACATGCGGCGAAACGGCGTGCCCACCCCATCATGCGGCGGCAGCATCGGGGCCGGCCGCGTGAGCGTACATAGGGCCATGGGCCCATTGTCGCGACGCAGCGCGGGTGGCTAGATCGGCGCAGGAGTCAAACATCATGCGCAACCGCTCATTCCGCACCGTTCTTCTCACCGGCGCGCTCGTCGCCTTCGCCACGCTCGCCGCCGCCGAGCCGGACAGCAAGTGGCGCCTCAAGTTCGATCACTGGGCCGAGACCGACGGCGAGCTGGTGCTGCGCATCGCGCCGCTCAACGGCACGCCCATCGACGTGAGCACGAAGATCTCCAAGGACACCACCGAGAACGCGGCCGCGGAGCTGGTCTCCGGCGCGCTCAAGGCGCAGCTCGGCAAGGGCTACAAGGTCGAGGTGGATGACGGCGAGGACGTGGTCATCAAGAAGTCGGGCAAGACGCCGAAGTTCGAGGTCACGCTGGTGAGCTCCTCGGTGACCGGACTTAACCTCAAGATCAAGCACTAGCTACCCGGGTCGCGGGGCGCGGATCCTCAGTAGCTGTACGCCACGTAGATCATTCCATAGTAGAAGTCGTCGTCGCGATCGAACGCCTGTTCGACCGCCCGGCCGGGCGTGAAGTACGACGCGACGAAGCTCACCGTGAAGTGATCGTTCATCGTCCAGTCGAGATACCAGTCGAGCTCGGCGCCGATGTTGTCCGAGGTCACGCCCGCAGATGCCGTGTTGTCGAAGTGGAAGTCGTAGAGAATGAGACCGGTGCCGATCGACTCGTTGGGCTTGGCGTGCACGCGCACCTGGTTCGAGATCAGGTTCGAATTGGAGAGGAAATATTCACCGCCGATTTCGCCCTGCCACCAGGTACCCCAGTCGTAAAAGCCCGTCCACAGGCCGTCGAACGCCTCGTTCTTCAGGGTATTCGGGTCGTCGCCCTCGAATACCGCGTACCGGTAGCTGATCTTCGGCTTCCAGGCCGATTCGAGCTGCCAGCCGACCAGTGCATTCCAGGCGCTCGAATCGAGCAGGTCGCCGTTGTCTTCCTTCGCATACTCGAGCTCGAAGGACAGTGCCTTGAGTGAAGGGATCGGCGTGAGATAAGCACGCAGGTTCCAGACGTCGAGCCCATCACGCTCGGGTCTCAGTCCATTGGCCGTCCATGACGTGTAAGTGGCGCCCAGCGTGTTGTCTTCATTCCAGGAGTACTCCAGGTTGACGCCGTACGTGGCGCTGGAAGAGTCCGACTCGGGCAGCTCGTCGCGGTCGAGGTAGAAAGCTTCGATGGTGGTGGGCCCGGCCTTGACACGACCGATGGCCGCGAACTCGAAGGCCTTGCGCGCGCCGCTCCAGAAGCCGCCGCGTGAACCGCCCTCGGAGCCGCCGTCGTAGATCAGCATGCCGTGACCGAGCTTGTACTGCGTGCGGCCGACGACGAAATCGAGTGCGTTCTCGCCGAGTCCGAGCATGTCACCCGAACGCCAGCCGAGGTACAGATCCTCGACGTCGAAGGATGAGGCTTCTCCGCCCACCAGCGGGGGCGGTGCGTTGTAGGTGCGTTCGCCGACGCCTGAGATCGCGCCGTAGAACTCGCCCGCGCCATTCAGTTTGTGCGTTCCGCTGAAGCCACCTTTCACGAATCCTTCCATCCAGTTGTCCGAGAGATCCTGCTGGACCTCGTCATGCGAGTTCGCGTACAGCGAGTTGCCGAACCCGAAGAATCCCCAGCCGGCGCTGAAGTCCAGTTTCCAATCGCTGCCCGAAGGAAGCCCATGCGTGTCCTCCTCGTTGGAGGCCGGGGGAGGATCCTCGGCGTAGGCCATCGCCGGGCTCAGCAGTACCGCCGTGATGGCGAGTCGCAGGTAGTTGGATCTCATGTCGTAGTCCTCGCGGGGATTCCTTTGGCGTCTTCCATGGGAGCCGGCGGCGCCACCACGGGCTGCCGCAGGATGGCGGGCTGGGTGCGGCGCGTGACGAACAGGTAGAGCGGCACCGAGACCAGCAGGGCGACGAACGCATTCGTGATGGTGTGCGCGTCACCACCCACCACGGCCCACAGGCAGTAGAGCACCGCCCCCAGTGCGCACAGCCGGTACGCGTGCAGGCGCGCGCCGCTGTCCTGGTGGATGGCCAGCAAATTGATCAGTGCGATCGCCGAATAGATGTAGGGCACGATGATCAGGATCACCGCGAGGTCGACCGCGCGGTTGAACTGCTCGGCGATCGTGGGCGACATGCTGGCGAACAGCACCAGCGTCATGAGTACCGAGACGATGATGAGCCCCGCCTGGGGCACGCCGTGTCTGTTCAGCCTGCCGAACACCTTCGGGAACATGCCGTCGTCCGCCGCCGCCTTGGCCGATTGCCCGACCAGCAGCATCCAGCCGCCGAGCGAGCCGATGGACTTGAGCACGGCGCAGATGCTGATGATGATGGCCGCCGGCGCGCCGATGGCGATGCGCGCCACTTCGGCGAACGGCGCATGCGATTCCTGCAATTGCGCCGCCGGCATGATGCCCATGATCACGGTGGAGCTCAGCATGTAGACCACGGCAGCGAGCACCAGGCCGGTGATGGTCGCGAGCGGAATGTTGCGTGATGGATTTTCGATGACGCCCGCCGATACCGCGGCGCTCTCGATGCCCATGTAGGCCCACAGCACCATGGAGCCGGCGCGCGTGATCGCGGTCCAGTCGGAGTCGCCGCTCACGTTCCAGCTCGCCTTGAAGATGTCCGGGTGGAACCAGAACCAGCCGAGCAGGGCGATCGCGACGATCGGGATCAATGCCAGCGCCATGGTCCACGCCTCGAGCAGGCCGACCACGCGCGGACCCAGGATGTTCGCGAAGGTGAGCACCCAGATCACGATGACGGTCACGAGCGTGCTCGCCGGCGGTGCATCGATGTGCGGGACCAGCTCGGCGAGGTAACCCACCGCGGCCACCGCGATCGCGATGTTGCCGATCCAGTTGCCGAACCAGTAGATGTAGTTGGTCTGGAAGCCGGCGAAGGGCCCCAGGAAATCGCGCGCATAGGCATAGGGCCCGCCCTGTTGCGGGTTCACCTGGCCGAGCCGCGCGAACACCAGGCCCAGCGCCGCGGCGCCGGCCGTGGCGATGAGCCAGCCGTAGATCGAGATGCTGCCCACCTGCGCCAGGTTGACCGGCAGCAGGAAGATGCCAGTGCCGATCATGTTGCCGGCCACGAGCATGGTGGCCTGCGGCAGCGACATCTTCTTGCCGGGCGCGCTCACGCCTTCTCCCAACCTCGCTTCAGGCACTGGATGAAATGCGTGCCATCACGATTCTCGACGCCATGCGTGTCGTGTCCGAAGCCCGGGAAACGCTTGTCCCAGTTCTGCAGCGCGCGCAGGTAGCCCAGGTACGGGCCGTCATCCGGGCCGGTGGCTTCACCGGGCATCAGCATCGGGATGCCAGGTGGATAGGGCACCACGCTGGTCGCGAGCACGCGGTTGGCGAGCTCCTCCAGCGGTACGTGCTCGATCTCGTCGCGCACCAGGTATTGGTAGGCGTTGTTGGGCGAGAGCTTGGGCTCGGGCAACGTGGAGAAGGCTTCCGCCATGCATTGGGTCTGCTTCGAGATCTTGAGCTGCTCGAACATCTGGTCCGCGAGATCGCGCAGCCCCATGCCGCCGTAGGTGGCGCCGTGATCGCTGACGAGGCCCGGCAACACCTGTTCCAGCGACGCGTTGCTGTCGTAGTCCTTCTTGAAATCCAGCAGCGCGTTGAGCAGCGTGCCCCACTTGCCCTTGGTGATGCCGATGGAGAACAGCACCAGCACGGTGAAGTCGGTGGTCTTCTCGACTTCGACGCCGCGGTAGTGCAGGTAAGCGGTGACCAGCGTCGCGGGGATGCCGGTTTTCTCGAGGCCGCCCTTGTCGGCGATTCCGGGCGTGACGATCGACACCTTGATGGGGTCGAGCATGCAGTAGCCGTCTTCGAGATTGCCGAACCCGTGCCAGCTCTCGCCGGGGTGGAGGATCCAGCAATCCTGGTCGGTGGCGAGCTGGTCTGGCGAGGCGTCTTCGAAGCGCACGCGCTTCCCGCCCTTGCCCTTGATGGTGTCGGCATTCCAGGTCTTGAAGAACCATTGCTTCTTCGCCGCGAACTGGCGATTCACGCGACCCATGGTCTGGCGGAAGGCCACGGCTTCGGCGATCGACTCGCCGGTGAGCGCTGGACCGCCGGGGCCGTCCATCATCGCCGCCGTGATGTCATTCGACACGATGATCGGGTACAGCGGCGACGTCGACGCGTGCAGCATGTAAGACTCGTTGAAGCGCGAGTGCGGGATCGGGCTGCGCCCGTCGCGGATGTGCAGCAGCGAGGCCTGCGACAGCGCCGCGAGGAGTTTGTGTGTCGAGTGCGTCGCGAAGATGGTGGGGCCCTCGTGGTCCGCGGGATCGCCGTGCATGGCATGGCGGCCCTGGTAGATCGGGTTGAAGCGCGCGTACGCGTACCAGGCCTCGTCGAAGTGGATGCGGTCGACGCTGGGATCGAGCAGCTCCTGCACGCGGCGCGCGTCGTAGATCAGCCCGTCGTAGGTGGAGTTCGTGACGATCGAATGCACGGCGCGCGTGTTCACGCCGCGCGTGACCAGCGGGTTGTTCTTGATGCCGGTGGCGATCGCTGCTTTGGACAGGCGATCGGGCGGAATGGGTCCTATGATTCCGTAGCGATTGCGCAGCGGCACCAGGTATTGCGGGATGCCGCCGGTCATCACCAGGCTGTGCTCGATGGACTTGTGGCAGTTGCGGTCGCAGAGCGCGATCTGGTCGCGCGCCACTGCGGCCATGAAGATCACGCGGTTCGACATCGAGGTGCCGTTGGTGACCGAGTAGCTGCGGTGCGCGCCGAACACGCGCGCGCAGAAGCGCTCGTGTTCTCCCATGGGGCCGGAGTGGTCGAGCAGGGATCCCAGGCTGCCCACGCTGATGGACAGGTCCGAGCGCAGCATGTTCTCGCCATAGAAGTCGAAGAAGATGCGGCCCACCGGCGATTTCAGGAAGGCCGTGCCGCCCTGGTGGCCGGGCGTGTGCCAGGAGTATTCGAAGTCCAGCGTGAACTTCATCATCGCCGCGGCGAGCGGCGGCATCATGACTTCGAGGTAGCGGCGGATGGCGGCCGACACGCGACCGCCGACGAAGGCGGCCGTGTCCTCGAGCGTCCAGATGAACTCGTCCACCATGCCCATGACTTCCACGGGGATGGAAGACGCTTCGCCGCGCTCCGCCAGCAGGAAGATCGGGATCTTGTCGTTGCGCGAGCGGACGTATTCGATCAGCCCGCGGGCCAGCGCATGGTCCTTGTCATCGCCGAGCGACCAGTCGATGAGCAGCGCATGGATGGCTGAGTCCGAGGTGATCACCGCCTTGCCGTCCTCAACGGACAGTGCTTCGACCACCTCGACGTTCCGGCCCTGCATCTCCGTGACCAGCGCACGGGCCGCGCGGCCCTCGGCCGTCTGTAGTCCGAGCTCGTCGTCGACGATCAGTGCCCTGAGCGAGATGCGTTTGATGCTGCGTGAGATCATCGAAGGGTCTCCGGTCTGCGGGTTGAAGGAGGAGGCCAGCCTCAGGGCGCCGGCGTCACCCAGGCGAAGAAGTTGCGCGTCGCGTCATCGAGCCTGTGGAAGTACTTCACGTACATCGACGAGAACTCGGGGGAGTTGTAGGCGGCCGCGAGCGCGCTATCTACCTGCAGCCGGAAGTCCTCGTCGCCGCGCGGCATGGCGAGCGCCAGCGGCTCGTGGGTGATCTGCCGGTCGAGGACCACGACCTTCGAACGCGTCTGGTCGTTGAGCGCCGCGAGCACGACGTCGCGTTCGGCCAGGAACACGTCGGTCTTGCGATCGACGAGGTACTGGATGCCGCTCGCATAGTCCGGGACCGAAACCGTCACGGTGTTGAGCTTGAAACCCTTCACCTTGGCCGCCAGGCGTTTCTCGGATGACGTCCCGGCCACCGTGGAGAAGCGCGTCTGCTCGATCACGTTGAGCGCGGGCGAGCCGCGCCACACGTTGCGCTGCGAGGGTTGTTCCTCGAGCACGTTGCGCAGCGACATCGGCGCGTCGCTGCGCACCACGGCGCGCACGCCGCCCGCGAAGACCGGCAGCGAGTACGACAAGGTCTTGCGCCGTTCCAGGGTCGCGTTCGAGGGCGTGCACAGCAGGTCCGCGTCACCCTTGGCCACGGTCTCGAGCACGTTGTCGGCCCGTACCTCGATCCAGTCGACCTTCAGATCGGCGAGGCCCAGCTGGGATTTCACGCGCTCGGCGACGCGCGAGCACA
>DATEII010000089.1:0-27816 GCA_035279135.1 Steroidobacteraceae bacterium | reverse complement strand
GCCGTTTTCTGGGAAGACGACACCGAGAACGCCCACGAGCTCAGGCGGGTACACGAAGCCGGCGTCTTCGAAGGCAGCATTCCGTACCGTCGACCGCTGGTGCCGTACCGGCTGCGGGCGCGGTTTCCCGGCGGGCACGAGATCACCAAGCACGACGCCTATTTCTTCTCACACGAGCTGTCGGATTTCGACCTCTATCTATTCAACCAGGGCCGGCACTACGGGCTGTACCACAAGTTCGGCGCGCACCCGCGTGTGCGCGACGGGGTGGCCGGCGTCCACTTCGCCGTGTGGGCGCCCAATGCGAAGCGCGTCAGCGTGGTCGGCGACTTCAACATGTGGGATGGCCGCAAACACGCCATGCAGGCACGCGGCAGCTCGGGGGTGTGGGAGCTGTTCGTGCCGGGCATTGGCGAAGGCACCTGCTACAAGTTCGAGATGCGCACGCAGCGCGGCGACGTCATCCTCAAGTCGGACCCCTTCGGCTTTCGCATGCAGCTGCGACCGGAGACCGCTTCCATCGTCGCGGACCTCGACGGCTATCCATGGAGCGACGACGAGTGGATGCAGCGCCGCGGGCGCACCGACTGGCGCCGCGCGCCGATCAACATCTACGAGGTGCATCTCTCCAGCTGGCGGCATTCCTGGGATCGCAAGCCACCGTTCTACACCTGGTCCGAAGCCGCCGAGAGCCTGATCCCCTACCTGCTCGACATGGGCTACACGCACGTCGAGCTCATGGGCGTGGCCGAACATCCGTTCGACGGTAGTTGGGGCTACCAGGTGGTGGGCTACTACGCACCCACTTCACGATACGGCTCGCCAAAGGAATTCATGGCCTTCGTGGACAAGTGCCACCAGGCCGGCATCGGCGTGTTGCTCGACTGGGTGCCCGCGCATTTTCCGAAGGACGCGCATGGCCTCGCGGAGTTCGACGGCTCGGCGCTCTACGAGCACGAAGACAAGCGGCTCGGCGAACACATGGACTGGGGCACGAAGATCTTCAACTTCGGCCGCCACGAGGTGCGCAATTTCCTGGTCGCGAATGCGCTGTACTGGATGGAGCGTTACCACATCGACGGTGTGCGCGTGGATGCCGTGGCCTCGATGCTGTATCTCGACTACAGCCGCAAGGCGGGCGAGTGGGTGCCCAACAAGTACGGCGGTCGCGAGAATCTCGATGCGCTCGACTTCCTGCGCGAGTTCAATACCGTGGCACACCGCGAGCATCCGGGCGTGTTGACCATCGCCGAAGAATCGACGGCCTTCCCCGGCGTCTCGCGACCCGTGCATCTCGGCGGCGTCGGCTTCTCGTTCAAGTGGAACATGGGCTGGATGAACGACACCCTGAGCTACTTCGAGAAGGATCCGGTCTACCGTCGCCACGACCACAACAAGATCACGTTCTCGTTCATGTATGCGTGGACCGAGAACTTCATCCTGCCGATCTCGCACGACGAGGTGGTGCACGGCAAACGCTCGCTGCTCGACAAGATGCCGGGCGACGAATGGCAGAAGCGGGCCAACTACCGCCTGTTCATGAGCTACATGACGGCGCATCCCGGCAAGAAGCTCATGTTCATGGGATCGGAGTTCGGGCAGTGGCACGAATGGCGCGACCACGAGCAGCTCGATTGGCCGTTGTTGCAGAACGAGAAGCACCAGGCGCTGCGGGATCTCAACCGCGAGCTTGCGAGGTTCTATCGCGAGCATCCGCAATTCCACGCCAGCGATTGCGAGGCCAGCGGCTTCCGCTGGAGCGACCTGTACAACGCCGATGAAAGCGTGTTCGCCTTCCTGCGCGAGGAGCAGGGTCATGCGCCCATCCTCTGCGTGTTCAACGCGACGCCGGTGCCGCGCGAGGACTACTGGGTGGGTGTGCCCGATCTCGGCCACTACCGCGTGCTCTTCGATTCGGATTTCCCGGCCTTCGGCGGCTCGGGTTTTGGCGGCGTGGCGAGCTACGAGGCATTCGCGCACGTGGTGCACGGTCACCCGTATGCGTTGCGCATCCGTTTGCCGCCCCTGGCCGCGGTATTCCTGGGGCGCGGATGAAGCCGGGTTCGCCCGACCTGCTGGGCGCGACGTGGACGGGCGAGGGCGTGAATTTCGCGATCCGTTCGCGCGCGGCCACCCGCGTGGATGTCTGCCTGTACGACTCCGCCGGCCAACGCGAGACCGCACGATTGACCTTGCCGGGCCGGACCGGCGCCGTGCACCACGGCTTCGTCGAGCAGGAGCTGGCGCGCGTCGGCACCTTGTATGGCATCCGTGTACACGGCAACTACGACCCGCGTGAGGGTTACCGCTTCAATTCGCACAAACTGCTGATCGATCCGTGGGCACGCGACATCGTCGGTGAGCCGCGATGGCAACCATCGACCTTTGGCTATGATCCGACCGATGCGGACGGCCTTCGTCCCAGCCTCGTCGACAGCGCCGACGACATGCCGCGCTGCCGCGTCATCGATGGCGTCTTCGACTGGAACGGCGATCGGCAGCCGGCCGTGCCCTGGCGCGACACCTTCATCTACGAGTTGCACGTCAAGGGCTTCACGCAACTGCATCCCGGGGTGCCGCCGGAGTGGCGCGGCAAGTATCTCGGCCTCACGGTGCCGGCGGTCATCGAGCATCTGAAATCGCTGGGTGTGACCGCGGTCGAGCTCATGCCGGTGTTTGCCTGCGCCGACGAAGGCTTCCTGCACGAACGCGGACTGCCCAACTACTGGGGCTACAGCACCATGGCGTGGTTCGCGCCGACGCGTCGCTATGCCGTGAAAGACCCCGTCGTCGAGCTCAAGCAGGCGGTCAAGGCGCTGCACCAGGCCGGCATCGAAGTGATCCTCGACGTGGTGTACAACCACACGGTCGAGGGCAATCACGTCGGGCCTACCTACTCGTACCGCGGCATCGACAACCGGGCCTACTATTTCCATCGCGCCGCGGATCGCCGCTTCTACGATGACGTCACCGGCACGGGCAACACCGTGGCCTGCGACCACCCGATCGTGCAGGCCGACATTCTCGGATCACTGCGGTATTTCACCGAGGAGTTCCGCATCGACGGCTTCCGCTTCGACCTGGCGACGGTGCTGGGCCGTGACCGCTCCGGCTTCAATTCGAACTCGCCGTTCTTCGCCGCGCTGCAGGCCGATCCCGTGCTGGCCTACGTAAAGCTCATTGCCGAGCCCTGGGACGTGGGGCTCGGCGGCTACCAGCTCGGCAATTTCCCGCCGGGGTGGTCCGAGTGGAACGACCGCTACCGCGACACCATGCGCGCGTTCTGGCACGGCGGCCGGCGCATGCTCGGCGGCTTCGCGGAGCGATTCGCCGGCTCGAGCGACCTGTTCCGGCGCAACGGCCGCAAGCCCACCGCCAGCATCAACTTCGTGGCCGCGCACGATGGCTTTACCCTGCGCGACGCCGTGACCTACAACGAGCGTCACAACGAGGCCAACCTCGAGCAGAACCGCGACGGTCACGCCAACAACCAGAGCTGGAACTGCGGAGTCGAAGGCGAGACCGACGACGTCGCGATCAACACGCTGCGTCGACGGCAGGTGCGCAATCTCCTGACCACGTTGTTCCTCGCGCAAGGCGTGCCGATGCTGCTCGCGGGCGACGAGCTCTATCGCACGCAACGCGGCAACAACAATGCCTATTGCCAGGACAACGAGATCAGCTGGATCGACTGGTCCGGCCTCGCGGAAGACGACTCGTTGCTGGAATTCGTGCGGGGCCTGTCGGCCTTGCGCCGCGCGCATCCCGAGCTGCGCCGGGACACCTTCCTCAAGGGCGCGCTGCACGCCAGCCATGCGCGCGACATCTCGTGGTGGCATGCCGCGGGCCACGAGATTGCCGACCCGGAGTGGAATGACCCGGACCTGCGTACGCTCGCCATCGGCCTTGGCGGCACCACGTCCTCGCCCGACATGTTGTTGCTGCTGAATCCCACCGAGACGGAGTGCGAATTCCAGCTTCCGTCGTTCAAGACGGCGAACGGCTGGGACGTGGTGATCGATACCGCACATCCGATCGGTGTGTTGTCGGGATTCCGCCTGCCCGCGGGACCGGTCAAGGTGGGGCCGCACCAGGCCCTGGCGCTGCAACGTGTCCACTGAAGAACTGGCGCCGCTCATCGAGCGGCTGGCGCGCGCGCGGGGCATCGGTGATGCCTATCACTCGTACCAGGGTGACCTCAAACATTTCTCGCTGGCCACGAAGTCCGCGATCCTGCGTGCCATGCACTGCCAGGTCGATGACGCGGCGTTGCTCGACGCGCAGATCCGCGAGTCCGAGGAAGTCCATCCCGAAGGTTTGTTGGGCGGCGTCGCGGTATTGCGCACCGGCATGCGCGCCGTGCGCATCAATACGCCGGCGATCGAGAACAACGCGCTGCTGCGCTGGCGCGTGGAGCTCGAGGGCGGCCTCGAGCGCCGCGGCGAAATCCGCGCCTGGGACCTGCCCGAGCGCGGCTCCCATGCGCGCGGGGGACGCTGGTTCGTGCTGCGCGACCTGCAATTGCCCGAGGATCTGCCGCCGGGTTATCACCGGCTGCATCTCGATCTCGAGTTCGCCGGCCGCGACGAATGCGCGCTGATCGTCACGCCCGGCCAATGCTTCGAGCCCACGGCCCTGACCGCGGGTCGCAAGCTCTGGGGCGTCGCCGTGCAGTTGTACACGCTGCGCTCGGAACACAACTGGGGCATCGGCGATTTCACCGATCTCGAGGAAGTCTTGCGGCTCGCCGCCGCGCAGGGCGCGGACTTCGTCGGCATCAGCCCGGTGCACGCGCTGTTTCCGGCCGATCCCACGCTGTATTCGCCGTACAGTGCGTCGAGCCGCCACGCGTTGAACGTGCTGTTCATCGACGTTGAGGCGGTGCTCGAGGTGCAGGGCTCGCGCCGCGCGCAGGCCATCATGTCCGATCCCGGATTCCGCGCGCGCCTGGCCCAGGTGCGTGCCACGACGCAGGTGGATTACCCGGCGGTGGCCAGCCTCAAGATGCCCGTGCTCGAAGCGGCGTTCGAGCGTTTCCGCACCGAGCACCTGGCGAGGCACACCTCGCGCGCGGCGGCCTGCCGGGCGTTCCTGCGCGAGCGCGGCGAACCCATGCGCCTGCACACCTTGTTCGACGCGATCGATGGTTACCTGCGCCGCACGCACGGCACGGGCGCCGGCTGGCACAACTGGCCCGAGGAATATCGCCATCCGGGCAACGCCGCGGTGAAGCGCTTCGCCGAAACCCATGCCGACGCGGTCGACTTCCACGGCTACCTGCAATGGCTCGCCGCCGGGCAGTTAGGCGCGGTGCGACAGCTGGCGCGCGAGTTGAACCTGAGCGTCGGCCTGTATGGCGACTACGCCGTGGGTGTGAATGCGTCGGGTTCGGAGACCTGGTCCGATCAATCGCTGTATTGCATGGGTGCCGCCATCGGCGCGCCACCCGATCCGCTGGGCGTGGCGGGCCAGGAGTGGGGCATCCCGCCGCAGGATCCGCGGGCCCTGCGACGGGCGAACTACGCGCCGTTCGTTGCGCTGGTACGCGCCAGCATGCGCAACTGCGGTGCGCTGCGGCTCGATCACGTGATGGCGCTGTTCCGGCAATGGTGGGTGCCGCGCGGCTTCAAGTCGGCCGACGGCGGTTACGTGCACTATCCACTCGAGGAACTGCTCGGCGTCGTGGCGCTGGAGAGCCATCGGCAGCAATGCCTGGTGGTCGGCGAGGACCTGGGCGTGGTGCCCGGGGAAATCCGTCGCGCGTTGCCCGAGTTCGGCGTGTATCACTACAAGGTGGTCATGTTCGAACAGAAGGACGGCGAGTTCGTCGCGCCGGCCGACTACGTGCGCCGCGCGCTGGCGACGGTCACCACCCATGACCTGCCCACCTTGCATGGCTGGTGGAGCGGGCACGACATCGAGCTCTGGGGAAGGCTCGGCTTCTATGCGGACGCGGAGGTCGCCGCGAAGGCACGCGCGCAACGCGCTGAAGAGCGTGGCCGGCTGTTGCGCGCGCTGCGCCGGGAAAACCTGTGGCCGGGTTCCGACGCAACGATCCCCGAGTACTCCGCCGAGCTCGCACGGGCCGTGCACGTGTTCCTCGCGAAGAGTGCGGCCGCGCTGGTCACCGTGCAACTCGAGGACATGATCGGGATGCTCGAACCGGTAAACGTGCCGGGGACCAGCCAGGAATTTTCGAACTGGACGCGGCGCATGACTGCGAGTGCCGCCGAGATTTTTGCGCGCGCCGACGTGCGCGCGCTCGCCGCCGCCATCTCAGGAGCCCGACGTGAGTGATACCCGTGCGCTGTTGCAACCGTTGATCAATACCGCTCTGCGTGCGGGCGGCGCCATCATGGCGGTGTACGGCACCGATTTTTCGGTGCGCGACAAGGCGGATGCCTCGCCGGTCACGGAGGCCGACGAAGCCGCCGAGAAAATCATCCTCGCGGACCTCGCGCAGCTGGCGCCGGATGTTCCCGTGGTCGCGGAGGAATCGGTGGCCGCCGGACGCGTGCCCGCCATCGTGGGAGCAGCCGCGAAGCAACGGTTCTTCCTCGTCGATCCGCTCGACGGCACGCGCGAGTTCGTGAGTCATCGGGACGAGTTCACCGTGAACATCGCGCTGATCCAGGCCGGCGAACCGATCCTCGGCATCGTCTATGCACCCGCGCGACACGAGCTCTACTGGGGCGACGTGGTCGGCGGCGAGGCCGGGCAGCTCGACGGCGATCCGGACGGCACCATGCCTTCGAAGGGCACCACCATTCGCGCGCGTCATGCGCCGGCCGAGGGCCTGACAGTCGTCGCGTCGCGTTCGCATCGCACGCCGGAGACCGACACTTTCCTTGCGAAATACCCGGTCACGGAGTTCCGCTCCATCGGTTCATCGCTGAAGTTCTGCCTGGTGGCGAGAGGCGAGGCTGACATCTACCCGCGCCTGGGCACCACCATGGAATGGGATACCGCCGCCGGGCAAGCGGTGCTCGCCGCCGCCGGTGGCCGCGTGACCGGGCTCGACGGCGAGCCGTTCATCTATGGCAAGCCGGGATTCCGCAACGGCCATTTCGTCGCTTGGGGACGTAGTTAGCAGCCTGGCGGGTAGCTGTCGTGCGCCTGTCGGGAGACTGTCGTGGTCCAGATCCTGATTCGCACGCAGGTTGTAAGTTCCTGGGAGCGCCGATTCGGAGTACAAATGGATGCACTGATGAAAATCGACGGTGACAAGGTTCGCGCCATGCGCGAGCGCAAGGCCTGGTCGCAGGAACATCTCGCGACGGTCTCGGGCCTGAGCGTCCGGACGGTGCAACGCGTGGAGTCGGAGGGCAGCGGCTTGCCAGAGACCCGGCTCGCGCTGGCCGGAGCGCTGGGGGTTACGACTGCCGAGCTCATGGGTGAGGCGCCCGCACTGGCGACCGGTCGGCCCGGCACTGTGCCGGGTGCCCGGTGGGGCTGGATCGGCTGGGCGGCCGGCGTCACCGCGTCGATGACCGGAATCTTCTTCGGCTTTCTCGGCAATGGTTCGCTGCCGGAAGCGCTGCGGGCGCTCGGCGTCGTCGGCGCGTTGGCGGGCCTCACGGCCGGAATCATCGGCGTGCTGAGCCGGCGTCACCAAACTACTGCCTGACGGGTCGCGTGTTCGTCGGACACTTCGGTGTGGCTTTAGGCGCAAAGCGCGTTGCGCCGCGCGTATCGCTCGGCACGCTGTTCCTCGCCGCACAGTTCCTCGACCTGCTCTGGCCCACGTTGTTGCTGGCAGGTGCCGAACGCGTGCGCATCGCGCCCGGCATCACCACCGTCACGCCACTCGATTTCGAGTACTACCCGATTTCGCACAGTCTGCTCGCGGTGGCCGGGTGGGCCGTGCTGGTGGGCGGAAGCCATTTCCTGCTGCGCCAGCAGGGTCGCGCGGCGCTGGTCATTGGTGGGCTGGTGCTCAGCCACTGGGTGCTCGATCTGCTGGTGCATCGTCCCGATCTGCCGCTGATGCCGGGCGAACATACTCTCGTCGGGCTCGGGGCATGGTCGTCGCTGCCGCTTACGCTGTTGCTCGAGCTGCCGCTGTTCGCGTTCGGCGTGTGGCTTTATACGCGCGCGACGGTCGCGAAAGATCGTCAGGGTAGTTGGGCGCTGTGGAGCCTGGTCGTGCTGCTGCTCGTCATCTACACCGCGAATCTCCTCGGTAGCGCACCGCCCAGTGTCGCCGCCATCGCGTGGGCCGGGCAGCTGCAGTGGCTGCTGGTGATATGGGCTTACTGGGTGGACCGCCATCGCACGAGTCGCGATCGCCAAGCTCGGCTCGAAGGCTGAGTAGTATCAACGCAGATCGGTCGGATCGATCTCGCGCCACTCGCCGGGCGGCAGCGCGGCCACGCTGACATTGCCGATCGCCGCGCGCACGAGTCGCAGGGTGGGAAATCCCACCTTGGCCGTCATGCGCCGGACCTGGCGGTTCTTGCCTTCGCGCAACGTGATCTCGAGCCACGAGGTCGGGATCTTCGCGCGATAGCGGATGGGCGGATCGCGCGGCCAGAGATTCGCAGGTTCAGCCATCAGGCGCGCGCCGGCTGGCCGGGTCACGAAGTCACCGAGATCCACGCCCTGGCGCAGCGGCCCGAGTGCTTCATCGGTCGGGGCGCCTTCCACCTGCGCCCAGTAGACTTTCGCGAGCTTGAACTTCGGACTCGAGATGCGCGCCTGCAGGGCGCCGTCGTCGGTGAGCAGCAGCAGCCCCTCGCTGTCGGTGTCGAGGCGGCCCGCCGGATAGACACCCGGCACCGAGACCAGATCCGCGAGGGTCCGCTTGCCGGGCTCGGGCGAGAACTTGCAGATCACACCGAAAGGCTTGTTGAGTGCGATCAGCACTTCAGCCCAGCGCGCGTTCGATGAGATCGGGCGGAACCGTGGTGCGCGGCACGGGCTGAACCGGGCGGCGTGCGTGGCTCCTGCGCGACCCATTGCCGCCACGCGCGCGTGGTTCGAACCATTCGCGCACGTCGGCGTCGAGACCCACGCCGTGCATGTAGTTATAGAGCGCCTTGCGCAGGCCGGCGCCCAGGTAGTCGTGGTCCGTGCCGGTGGGATCGTCGAAGGCCACATCGTTGTGCGCGAAGGTGATATCGGGCGGCGGCTTCAGCGTGATGCCATAGTCCTGCGGTGCGAGTCCGATCGGCGAATGCGCCGTCGCCGAGAAACGGTGCCAGTACGCCGACTGGATGCAGCCGGCCGCGAACAGCTGCCGCACGCGCTCCAGCGCGTCGACCGTGTCCTGCTCGGTCTCGGTGGGAAAACCGTACATCAGATAGGCGTGCACCATGATGCCCGCGTCGGTGAACGCGCGCGTCACGCGCGCCACCTGTTCGACCGTGACGCCTTTCTTCATGAGATCCAGCAGCCGGTTCGAGGCCACCTCGAGGCCGCCGCTCACCGCCACGCAGCCGGACTGTGCCAGTAGTTGGCAGAGCTCGCGGTTGAAGGTCTTCTCGAAGCGGATGTTGCCCCACCAGGTGATGCTGAGTTTCTCCTCGATGAGCCGTTTGGCGAGCGCGCGCAGTCCCGATGGTGGCGCGGCCTCGTCGACCAGGTGAAATCCCGTCTCGCCCGTCTCCGCGATCATTGCGCGGATGCGTTTCATGATGAGGTCGGTCGCGGGTTCGTCGTAGCGGCCGATGTAGTCCAGCGATACATCGCAGAACGAGCACTTCTTCCAGTAACAGCCGTGCGCCATGGTGATCTTGTTCCAGCGCCCGTCGGACCAGAAGCGGTGCATGGGATTCAGCATTTCCATGATCGACACGTATCGATCGAGCGGCAGTCCGTCGTAGGTCGGGATGCCGGTGTCGCGCGCCGGGAAGTCGTGCTGCGTGCGATCGTTCTCGAGAACGACCTCGCCGCCTTTGCGCACGTAGGTCCGCACCAGCGGTGCGTCCCGACCCGAGAGGCGCGTGAGCAGGTTCAGCAAGGGCCGCTCGCCATCGTCGAGCGTCAGGTAGTGGAAGTAGTCGAACACCCGCGCGTCGCGCAGGCTGCGCAGCTCGGTGTTGACCCAGCCGCCGCCGAGGATCAGCCGCGTGTCCGGCGCGGTCGCGCGGATCACCTGCGCCATGCGGAACGCGCCGTACACGTTGCCCGGAAACGGCGCGGTGATCGCGACCACGCCGGGCGTGTGCGCGGCCAGCAGCTCGCGCGTGATTTCATCGAGCGCGTGGTCGACGAGTGTCGGCTCGCCCGCCAATGCCTCGTGCAGCGGATCGAACGAGGCGGCGCTCGCGGCCAGCCGCTCGCCATACTTGGCGAGCTCGAAGCGCGGATCGATGCCGATGCGCCACACGTCGGCGAGGTCATCGACATAGAGGCTCGCGAGATAACGCGCCTGCTCGGTGGTGCCCAATGAGCCGAAGGCGGCATGGATCTGCTCGTCGAACGCGGGTTCGAAGCGCGGACCCTCGGGCAGCCAGCCGCGTCCGACGATGCGGAATGCCAGGCTGGGATCCCGGCGCTGCAGGAAACGGATCACGGGGTCCACCGTGTCCGCGTACCGTTCGGCGTGTTCGAGGAAACTCGCGATCGAGGGTGGCACGCGCGCGCTGCGCGGCGCGTTACGCGCGCGCGCACGCAATGTCTGCGCCATCGCGGTCACGCGTGGCGCCGAGTACAGGCGCAGGAACAGCTCGATGGACGCGTCCGCCTGCGTGACGTCGAGCCCGAGCTCACCGGCGTATTGGCGCAGGAATCCCGTCAGGTACGCCGTCGCGGGGTATGGCGTATTGAGCTGGATCATCGGTGGTGTGACGAGCATGACTCGCATGGGCGCGCAGGGTAGCGCAGGCGGGCGGGGCATCGGTATAAATCCCGGGCGTGAACCACCCGGCCGTCTATTTCGCGATCATCGCCTGCGAGGCCGCATTCTGGATGGTGTTGCTCGCGGCTCTCGCCGCGCGCTACCTGTGGCGTAGAAACCAGCTCAGCCGGGCGCTGCTGCTGGCACTTCCGCTGGTCGACTTGTTGCTGCTGGTGTTCACGGCATTCGATCTGCGCTCGGGCACCACCGCGGACTTCGCGCACGGACTGGCGACAGCCTACGTGGGATTCACGCTCGCATTCGGCGGAATACTCGTGGCCTGGGCGGACCGGCGTTTCGCGCATCGCTTTGCCGGCGGCGCGGTGCCGCCCGCGGCACCGGATCGCGGTTGGTCCGCAGTCCGATATGAATTCGGTTTGTGGCTGCGATGTGTGGTCGCCTGGGCGATCACCTTGGTCTTGCTCGTGGCATTGATCGCCTTTGTCGGTGATGCGACCCGAACGCAGGCGCTCGAGCAGTGGTTCCGGTTCGCCTTCGTCGGTGTCATCCTGTGGTTCTTGTTTGGGCCGGCGTGGAGCCTGGTGTTCTTTCGGCGCGAGACGCGATGAATCACTTCCGCATGGAATCTCTAGGTTGGTTTGACCTGAACCGGCTGCCACTGGACATGAGCACGGCCGAAATCGAGGAAGGCAAGCGACCTGCGCAGGCCTGGGACGTCGCGCCTCGGCCGCAGAAGTGAGCTCCCTCGACATCGCCATCTGCGGATGCGGTCCGGCAGGCCTGGCATCGGCCCTGCTGCTGCATCGCGCGGGTCATCACGTCCGGATCTTCGAGCGCTTCGAAACTCCACGGCCCGTGGGTTCGGGTCTCATCGTGCAGCCCACGGGGCTCGGCGTGCTGGTCGAGCTCGGGCTCTGCGACGAGACGCTGGCGCTCGGTGCGCGCATCGAGCGCTTGTTTGGACGCGTGGTGCCTTCCAACCGCGTGGTGCTCGACGTGCGGTATTCGGCACTCGGACGCGGCTGGCATGGCGTTGCGATCCAGCGCGCGGCCTTGTTCGGCCTGCTGCACCAGGCTGTGATGAACGCGGGGATCGAGATCCTGCCTGGTGTCGAGATCGCCGCGGTCGAGCGCAGCGGCGGGCGCTCGGTGCCGAAGGACATCGAGGGACGGCGCCTGGGTTCATTCGACCTGGTGGTCGACGCGCTGGGTGCGCGCTCGCCGCTCGCTTCGCCGCGCGTACGGCGCGAGGTCCTGCCCTATGGCGCGTTGTGGGCCAACATTCCGTGGCCGCAATCCGGTTCGTTCTCGGCGCATGCGCTCGAGCAGCGCTACTTTCGCGCCAGCCGCATGGCCGGGATCCTGCCCATCGGCAGTGGCGCTGCGGGCGAGCCGCGACTGGCGGCATTCTTCTGGAGCCTGCGGCGCGACCAGTTTCCGGCCTGGCGCACCCGTCCCGTCGCCGAGTGGAAGCGGGCGGTGGCGCAGCTCTGGCCCGAGGCCGAGGCGGCAATCGCGACGATCACGGACCACGATCAGCTGCTGTTCGCGCAGTACGATCACTTCACGATGCAGACGCCGTGCGCCGAGGGGGTCGTGCACATCGGCGATGCCGGCCGGTCGACGAGCCCGCAGCTTGGACAGGGCGCCAACATGGCCCTGCTCGATGCGCTGGCGCTGGCGCGCGCGTTGCAAGCCCCGGGGAACCTGCTGGAACAATTGATGCACTACAAGCGCCTGCGATACTGGCACGTGCGATTGTTCCAGGCGGCGAGCCGCATGTTCACGCCGTTCTACCAGTCGGACAGCCGCGTGTTGCCGTTCGTGCGTGACTGGCTGGCTGCACCGGTGTCGCGCCTGCCCGTCGGCGACATGGTGCTGGCGCGCCTGGTCGCGGGCATGACGGTGGCACCGCTCGGCAGCAGCAGGTTCGAGGTCTACCGGCCAGGAGTCACGGGATCATGAAACAGTCGAACGTGTCGCCGCGTCGGCGGCAAATCTGCGTGCTCGGCAGCGCGGAGCCGGGATCCACGGCCTACGAGCGGGCCGGGGAGGCAGGCGAACTGCTCGCGCGTCTCGGCATCACGGTAGTTAGTGGCTGCGGCAGCCCGGCCACGCGCGTGGCCGCGGAGCGCGCGCTGGCGGCGGGCGGCGAGGTGATCAGCATCATCCCGTCCGACTCGATGCCGGCCCCCGACTGGCCGGCGACGGTGGTCGTACCCTGCGGCATGGGCGACGCGCGCAACCTGCTGATGGCGCTCGCGGGCGATGCCTGCATCGTCATCGGCGGGCGGGCCGGCACGATTTCCGAGGTCTGCCTCGCCTGGCTGCACAAGCGGCCGCTGTTGCCGCTGGTCGGCTGCGGCGGCTGGTCCGATGGCCTGCCGCGGAATCCCCCGGACGAACGACGGAACGCGCCGATCCTGGCCTGGAATTCGATCGCCGGGCTCGAAAGCAGGTTACGCGAGCTCGATCTGCTCGCGCGCGGCTGAAGGGACGGGAGTCTCGCCCGGCCAACGTCTAACCGCGCTCATGCAAACCGACCGCCGCGAATTCGAAGTCAAGGTCCCCGCGCTCACGCTGGGTTTCTGGGTGATCAAGATCCTCGCCACCACGTTGGGCGAGACCGGCGGCGATGCCGTGTCCATGTCGATGGACCTCGGATACCTGGTCGCCACGGTGATCTTCATGCTGCTGTTCGTGGGCTGCGTCGTCGCGCAGGTCTGGGCGCGCAAGTTTCATCCTTTCCTGTACTGGGCCACGATCATCGCCTCGACGACCGTCGGCACGACGATGGCGGATTTCGCCACGCGCTCCCTGGGCATTGGTTATGCGGGCGGCTCGAGCCTGCTGCTGTTGCTGCTGCTCGCGTGCCTGTTCACCTGGTATCGAGTGACGGGAAATATCGGCGTCGCCTCGATCGACAATCCAAGGTCCGAGTGGTTCTACTGGCTCACCATCATGTTCTCGCAGACGCTCGGCACGGCGCTCGGCGACTGGACCGCGGACACCGCCGGGCTGGGCTTCCTGGGCGCGGCGGCTATCTTCTCGTGCCTGCTGTTGACCATCCTCGCGCTGTACTTCTTCACGCGGATTTCCCGGATCGCGTTGTTCTGGGCCGCGTTCGTGCTGACGCGGCCGCTGGGCGCGGTGGTCGGCGACTTCCTGGACAAGCCGTACGCGCAGGGCGGCCTCGAGCTGAGTCGCTACGTGGCCACCGCCTGTCTGTTCGTCGCGATCGCGCTGCTCGTGGCGCTGCTGCCGCAGAGGCCTGCTGCCGCCTCGCATTGAGGCTGACGGTGGACTCGCGCCACCGGTGAGGGGCCGACGGCCCCGGGTTTCCCCATAACGAGTACACTTCGCGACCCCTCGTTCCGCGCGCCCGGGCTCACTTCGCCCGCGCCCATGAATTCGCCGAAACCTTCCGCCGACCTCTCGATCGATGCTGTCCTGCGCCGCGACCAGTCCCGGTTGCGCCGCGAGCGTGATCGCCTGCGCGACCAACGGCTGCGGGGCAACGATGTCGCGGCCGCCGAGGCCACGCTCGCCGGGAAGATAGCCGCATCGGCGGCGGCGCGTGCCGCGCGGGCCGTCAGCGTGCCGGCGATCACCTATCCCGAAGACCTGCCGATCTCGGCCAACCGCGACGCGATCCGCAAGGCCATCGAGGAACACCCGGTGGTCATCGTCTGTGGCGAGACGGGCTCGGGCAAGACCACGCAGCTGCCGAAGATCTGTCTCGAAGCGGGGCGCGGAATCGCCGGCGCCATCGGGCACACGCAGCCGCGCCGCATCGCCGCGCGCGCCGTGGCGACCCGCATCGCCGAGGAGTTGCAGACGTCGCTGGGGCAACTCGTGGGCTACAAGCTGCGCTTCCAGGACCGCAGCAGCCCGCAGGGTCTGATCAAGGTCATGACCGATGGCATCCTGCTGGCGGAGACCCAGGGCGATCGTTTCCTCGAGCACTACGACACCCTCATCATCGACGAGGCGCACGAGCGTTCGCTCAACATCGACTTCCTGCTCGGCTACCTCAAGTGGCTGTTGCCCAGGCGGCCCGATCTCAAGATCGTCATCACTTCAGCGACCATCGATCCCGAACGCTTCGCGAAGCACTTCGACGACGCGCCCATCATCAATGTCTCGGGGCGCAGCTACCCGGTGGAGGTGCGTTACCGCGCCGTGGAGCTCGACGAAGATGATGAAACGGCCGTGGACGAACAGGACGCGATCCTCGGCGCGGTCGATGAGCTCTGGCGCGAGCAGCCGGGCGACATCCTGGTATTCCTGAGCGGCGAGCGCGAGATCCGCGAGACCGCCGAATCGTTACGCAAGCATCATCCCGAGCACTGCGAGATCCTGCCGCTGTACTCGCGGCTCGGCCAGGACGAGCAGCAGCGCGTGTTCAAGCCCTCGGGACGGCGGCGCATCGTGCTCGCGACGAACGTCGCCGAAACGTCGCTGACCGTTCCGGGTATCCGCGCGGTGATCGACACGGGTGTGGCGCGCATCAGCCGTTACAGTCATCGCAGCCGGCTGCAGCGCCTGCCCATCGAGAAGGTTTCGCAGGCGTCGGCCAACCAGCGCGCAGGACGCTGCGGCCGCGTGGGGCCCGGCGTGGCGATCCGGCTGTACTCGGAAGCGGATTTCCTGTCCCGCCCGGAATTCACCGAGCCGGAAATCCAGCGCACCAACCTCGCAGCCGTCATCCTGCAGATGCACGCGCTGAAGCTCGGCGACATCGAGGCGTTTCCGTTCGTCGAACCTCCGGATGGCCGGTATGTGCGGGACGGCGCGCGCACCTTGCGCGAGCTCGGTGCGCTGACCGAGGAAGGGGAGCTCACGGAGACGGGCCGGCACCTGTCCAAACTACCGCTGGACCCGCGGCTCGGCCGCATCCTGCTGGCTGGCGCGCAGGAACATTGCCTCGAGGAGATCGCCATCATCGCCTCGGCGCTGTCGGTCCCGGATCCACGCGACCGTCCCGCGGACAAGCAGACGCAGGCCGACCAGAAGCACGCGCCCCTGCGCGACGAGGCATCGGACTTCCTGTCGTTGCTCAAGCTCTGGCGCGCCTGGAACGAGCAACGCGAGCAGCTGTCGCGCGCCAGGCTGCGCGCCTGGTGCAAGGAGAATTTCCTTTCCTACCTGCGGCTCATCGAGTGGCACGACGTGCACGGCCAGGTCATGGAAGTGGTCAAGGGCGAGCTCGCGCTGAAATTGAACCCGAAGCCCGCGGAGTATTCGTCCATCCATCGCGCGTTGCTGGCGGGCCTGCTGTCTCAGGTGGCGCAACGCAAGGAGCAGGGTGAGTACCTCGGGGCGAATGGCACCAGGCTCGCCATCCACCCGGGTTCCGGGCAGTTCAAGGCGCGGCCGGCCTGGATCGTGAGCGCCGAGCAGGTGCAGACCACGAAGGTGTATGCACGCACCGTCGCGCGCATCGATCCCAAGTGGGTCGAGGACGTGGGTGCCCACCTCGTGAAGCGGCAGCATTACGAACCGCACTGGGAGCGCCGCGCCGCGCGCGCCGCCATCTACGAGCGCACCACCCTGTTCGGGCTCACGCTCACGACGGGTCGCAGCGTGCCGTATGAACATGTCGATCCCAGGGCGGCGCGCGAGATGTTCATCCGCCACGCACTCGTGCTCATGGAATACGACTCGCGTGCGCCGTTCTTCGCACACAACCTCCGGCTGCTCGAGGAGACCGAGTACCTGCAGCAGAAGGGCCGCCGGGTCGACCTGCTCGGCGACGAGCAGCAGCTCTACGAGTTCTTCGATGCGCGCGTCCCTGCCGGGATATCGACCGGCGCCGCGTTCGAGTCCTGGCGGCGCAAGGCGGAAGCCCGGGAGCCCAAACTGCTGTGGCTCACCGGGAAGGACATCGGACCGGGTGATGCGCAGCTCGACGCGGCGCGATTGCCGGATCACCTGACCGCCGGGCCGCTGGTCGTGCAGTTGCGCTATCGCTTCGAGCCCGGGCACGAGGACGATGGTGTCTCGGCACTGATCCCGCTGCACGTGCTGAACCAGCTTCCCGACGAGCCGTTCGAATGGCTGGTGCCGGGCCTGCTCGATGAGAAGGTGACGGCGCTCGTGCGTTCGTTGCCCAAGAACCTGCGCGTGCACTTCGTGCCGGTGCCCGAGGCGGTCGCCAGGGCACTGCCGCTGATCGAGCGCGGCCAGGGCTCGTTGCACGCGCAGCTCGCGGCAGCGTTGCTGAAGACGGCCGGCGTCGAAGTGCCCCGCGATGCGTTCCGCGAGGACCTGTTGCCGCCGCACCTGCGCATGAATTTCCTGCTGCTCGACGATGCCGACAAGGTCATCGCGCGCTCGCGCAGCCTCGCGGAGCTGCGCGGCCGGCATGCCGGCGCGTCCCAGCAGGAATACGCGCGGCAATCGCAGCTCACCAGCGGCGCGCGCAGCTGGGAATTCGGCGAGCTGCCCGAGCGGCAGGATGAGCAGGGCGGGCGGCGCCAGGTGGGTTACCCGGCGCTGGTCGACGAGGGTACGAGCGTCGGTGTGCGTGCCTTCGCCACCCCGCCTGAAGCGCACATGAGCCATGAACGCGGCGTGACGCGGCTCGTGCGGCTCGTCATGGCGCGCGACCTCAAGCCGCTGCGCCGCGATCTGGCGGTGAACGTGCAGGGCGAGATGGTCTACAAATCGCTGGCGGCGCATCCGCTGCTGAATCCCGAGCTCGTGCCGGGCCGCGACCTGCGCGAGGACCTGCTCGATCGCGTCGTCATGACGGTGTTCGTCGAAGGCCAGCCGGAGATCCGCAACGCCCCGGCCTTCGATGCGCGCATCGCCATGCGGCGCGGCGGCATCGGCCTGCCTGCGCAGGAAATTTCGCGCAGCGTGCAGGGCACGCTCGAGAGATTCGCGCGTCTCCAGTCCATGCTGGCCAAGGCGCCGCCCGCGGCGGCCGCCGACATCCGCGCGCAACTCGTCTGGCTCATGCCGGCGGGCTTCCTGCTCACCACGCCGTGGGAGCGACTCGCGGAATTCCCGCGTTACCTGCAGGCCGTCGAGCAGCGGCTCGAGAAAGTGAATCTGAATCCCAGGCGCGACGCGCAGCTCGCGGCCGAGATCGCGCCGCTCGAAACGCGTTACCGCGAGCGTGTGAAGGCCGAACGCGGCCTGCGTCCGCCGGGCCAGGACGAGTTCCGCTGGCTGCTGGAGGAGTTTCGCGTATCGCTGTTCGCCCAGCAGCTGGGCACGCGTGCCCGGGTCTCGGCGCGGCGGCTGGACGAAGCCTGGGCCGAGCGCGTGAAAGGGAGCGCGGTCTAACTAGACCGGCGGCCGGTCGCCGTAGAGGCGCACCATGTTTTCCAGGTGCTGGCGCAGGATCGGATAATTCACCACGCGCATCGGGATTTCGAACAGGTGCGCGTCCGCGGCGCGCACCTCGAGCACGCGGTCGTCCCGTTCGCGCATCGAGCGGATGTCTTTCCACACCATCGCGCCAACACGTAATGAACGCCAGCGGTTGCCGCTGGTCCGCGATGCCATGCCCAGCGTATCGACGCGCACGGAGAACGTGCGCACGAACGACAAGGCGCTGAACATCACCGATAACGCACCGGCCAGCGCGGCCACGAGCCACAGGTTTACCGGGGTGCCCGCGAAGAACGCCGTGTTGCTCTTGAATCCGTCGACCACCGCGAACAGGCAGACCGCGGTCGCAATCACGCAACCCGCGGCGGTGAGCACCGGCGGCAGCAACGGGTCGTGAAACTCCAGCACCAGTTCTTCGGGCTTGGCGCGCCGGCTGGTGGCCAGCTGGCGCGCCATGTCGACCATCTCGGGTGTATTGAGCCGCGACTTCAACCGTTCGAGCTCGGCGCGGGAAGTCTCGTCGCTGGCCTGCTCGATGAGCTGGTCGATGTGCTGCAACAGCTTCTGAAGTTCTCCGGGCGGCTGGTTCATCGCCCCAAGTATAGGGGTACACTCGCGCCCTAATGACCCAGGATCGCGTCAGCACCTACCTTCACTGGATCGGCGGACGCGCGGTCGCCGGCAACTCGGGACGCGTCGCCGACGTTTTCAATCCTTCACTGGGCGTGGTCGCGGCACGTGTCGCGCTGGCTTCGGAAGCCGACGTGGACGTCGCGGTCCGCGCGGCGCGCGAGGCTTTCCCGGCCTGGGCGGCGACGCCGGCGCTGCGGCGCGCGCGCGTGATGTTCAAGTTCAAGGAGATCGTCGAATCGCGCCGCGGCGAGCTGGCGCGCCTGATCGCGTCCGAACACGGCAAGCTGGTCAGCGACGCGGCGGGCGAGGTGACGCGCGGCCTCGAAGTGGTCGAATTCGCCTGCGGTGCGCCGCACCTGACCAAGGGCGAATTCGCGGAGAACGTCGGCACCGGCGTCGACAGCTTCTCGATGCGTCAGCCACTCGGAGTGGCCGCGGGCATCACGCCGTTCAATTTCCCCGCCATGGTGCCGTTGTGGATGTTCCCGGTGGCACTGGCCTGCGGCAACACTTTCCTGCTCAAGCCGTCCGAGCGCGATCCGGGCGCGTCGATGTTGTTAGCCCGATGGCTCGAGGAGGCCGGGCTGCCGCCGGGTGTGTTCAACGTGGTCCACGGCGACAAGGTCGCGGTGGATGCGCTGCTGCGCCACCCCGGCGTCGACGCGGTGAGCTTCGTCGGATCCACGCCCATCGCCGCGTACGTTCAGCGCGAAGGCGTGGCGAACGGCAAACGCGTGCAGGCGCTCGGCGGCGCCAAGAACCACCTGGTCGTGCTGCCGGATGCCGACCTGGACCTCACCGTGGATGCGTTGGCCGGCGCGGCCTATGGCTCGGCCGGTGAACGCTGCATGGCGATCTCGGTTGCCGTGGCCGTCGGCGATACCACTGCGGACCGGCTGGTCGAGGCACTCGCCGCGCGCGTGCGATCGCTGCGCATCGACCATTCGCACAACGGCGAAGCCGACATGGGGCCGCTGATCACGGCCGCGCATCGCGATCGCGTGAGCGGCTACATCCAGGATGGCGTGGCCGAAGGCGCGCGCCTGGTCGTCGACGGGCGCGGGCACATCGTCCAGGGGTACGAGAAGGGCTTCTTCCTCGGCGGTAGTTTGTTCGACCGCGTGTCGCCCTCGATGCGCATCTACCGCGAGGAGATCTTTGGCCCGGTGCTGGTCGTGGTGCGCGTGCCGACGCTCGCGGCGGCCATCCAGCTCGTGAACGCGCACGAGTTCGCCAATGGGACCGCGGTGTTCACGCGCGATGGCGGCGCCGCGCGTGCCTTCGTGCAGGCCATCGAGGTCGGCATGGTCGGTGTCAACGTGCCCATCCCGGTGCCCATGGCCTTCATGTCGTTCGGTGGCTGGCGTCGCTCGAGTTTCGCGGACCACGCCATGCACGGCATGGAAGGCGTGCGTTTCTACACGCGCCTCAAGACAGTGACCAGCCGCTGGCCGGCGAGTGAATCGCGCGCGGGCGGGGGCGCCGAGTTCATCATGCCCACCATGAAGTAGTTCGATGCAGGTCCAGAGTCCCGCACTGCTGTTCCCCACCGGCTTCTGTTGCAATTGTGGCGACACGAATTGCGTGAACGAGCTGCAGGACACGCGTGTCACGCGTTACTTCGGCTTCGGCGGCACCGAGACCACGTTCCAGCTGTCGGTGCCGGTGTGCGCCGCGTGTCGCAAGAGCACGCGTCGGCGGCCGGCGGGGTTCTTCGGCCGGCTGCTGGTGCTCGCGGTGCTGGTCTGCGCGTGGTTCCTGGCGCTGATCCTGCTGGGCTCGTACATCACGTGGCCGCTCTGGATCGCGGATCACATGCTCGCGATCAGCGCGGTGCTGGGCCTCGTCGTGACCGTCGTGTTCTACCGCATGCGGCGCGCCAGGCCGCCGAAGACCAGCTTCTACCAGCCGGTGCGCATCAAGGAAGCGAACGTGCACTTCGCGGGCATCATGAGCGGGCCCGGGCAGGTGGTGTTCATGAAGCTGGCGTTCACGAACCCGGATTATCTGAACGTGTTCTCGAACGCGAATCGCGAGGCCATCCAGTCCGGCCTGTTGTCCGTGGTGCGCGCCTGAGGCGCAAGCGCTGAACCCGCGCATTCGCACCCGTTAGGCGAGGCGACTCCGGTCGCGCGGCGTTGTTGAATGCCCGCGCATGGACGCGCACGAGAACAATCGAACGTGGGCCGCGCGGGTCGCCTTCGGCGCACTCGTCGCGTTGTTGGTGGTGGGCCTCTGGCAGGGCTACGGCGCGTGGCTGCTGGGCGAGGTGAGTGCGCATGGATCCTGACGTCGCGCTGGCCCTGGCATGCCTGGTGATCACCGCGCTGGTGGCACTGCCGGCCTTGCAGGCAGTGCGCAGGCGCCGCGCCAGCCGCGAGTCGAGCGCGATGGCCGCAACGCTGGTCGAGCGCGCGGGCGTGGTCGACGAGGAATTCCTCGCGCGGCTGCGGCGGCTCGACATTCCCGACAGCATTCCGTTCGAATTCGCGCGGCAGTTCGGCGTGGCGGATCCCGCGCTGCTGGCGGGCGCGGCCCACCGCTTGGCGCTGCGCCTCAAGCGGCGTGTGGCCTTCGAACGCAAGATGCTGGCGCGCACCGCATCGGGACGTCGGCGCGGCGCGATCGCCGCGGCCGCGCCCGGCGCCACCATGCTCGGGCTGCGCCTGGCGGACGTGGTACTGCCACTGCCATTGATGGCGCTGCTGCTCGCCGTCGAGGCGTTCGGCTGCTGGCTCCTCTGGCGCGTGGCGCGCGTCGAGGTCTGAGCATGGAAGGTCTCACGTCATGGCCCGTGATGCTCGCGCTCGCGGGAGCTGCATTGGCCCTGCCGGGCCTGCGAGGACTGCTCGACATCCGGGACGCCTTGCGCGACGGCGAGCTCCACCGGCTCGCAGCTCCGCGCCAGTGGCCCGCCACGCGTGCCTTCATCGGCTTGCTCGCCGCATTGCCCGTCTATCTGGCGACCTCGTCGCTCGGCGCCGGCGCGGTCGGTGCGATGCTGGTCACGGCAGCGCTGGCATTCGCGGTCGCGCCGCTGTTCCTCGACAGCCTGCGGCGCGGCGCCGAGCAGGGCCTGCTGGACGAGCTCGCGTTGCATCTCGATCTCATCGCCATGGCGATGGAGGCGGGCAGTAGTTTGACCTCGGCGCTGCATGCCTGCGCCGAGCGCGCGCCCGACGGGCCGCTGCGCCGCGCCTGGCGTCGCGCGGTGCTCGACATCCATGCCGGGACCGAGGTCTTCGACGTCCTGAAGGACCTCGAGCAGCGGCTGGCGCTGCGGCCGTTCAGCCTGGCGATGGTGGCATTGCGCAGCGCCGAACGCGCCGGCATGGACGCCGGTGTGGTGCTGCGGGAACGCGCGCGCCAGGCTGCGGCCGGACGGTTTGCACGGGCCGAGCGCCTGGCGCGCGCTGCTCCGATCAAGCTGTGGGCCACGCTGATGTTGTGCATCGCGCCCTGCACGCTGCTGGTGCTCGCGTACCCGGCGGCGAAGTTCCTGGCGCTCGTGCTCGACTAGCTGTCGGCGATCTGCTGGCGCTTGATCTGGGTGCCGACTTCGAGGGCCAGCAGATCTTCGGGCCGGTCGATGTCGAGCTCCGCACTGGGCATCGCGAGACGCACCACGCGGTCGATATGTCGCTGCAGGAGCGATTGCGCGCCGCGGTCGCCGCGAAGTTCGTTCAACTCGCGGAAACACCAGCGCGGAAAGATCGCGGGGACGCCCAGGGTGCCCGCGTATTGCGCCGCCACGATGGCGGTCGGATTGCGACGCCAGGCGCCCGCGAGCCGGCGCAGGTCCTCGGTGGTCACCGCGGCCTGGTCGGCGAGCATGAGCAACACGCCGTCGGAAGTGGTTGGGATGTGCGCGACGCCATCGCGGATGGAGCTGGCGATGCCCTCGGCCCAATCGCGGTTCACCGAGATCGAGGCCGGGCTGTGCTTGAGCAACGGCGCCAGCTCGCCGGCGTGCGCACCGAGCACCACGGTCACCGAGTGGCCCGCGAGCTCCACGGCACGGCTGACGACGTTGTGCATGAGCGGTCGGCCGTTCACGCGTACCAGCTGCTTGGTGGAGCCGAAGCGCGTCGATGCGCCGGCCGCCAGCACCACGACATGGATGTGGGTGGTGTCGGGCGCTGCGTCCACCGGGGTCGGTCTACCTACCGTGCGCGCTGCTGGCAGCGCGGATCCCGGACGGCTCGTGGGGCTCGAGGTTCATGGGCGGCGATATTACGCCGGAGACGGCCCGGGAGCCCCGGCCCGGCGCGCCCAACCGTTAAACCGGTCGCACTTGCGCGAGGTGGTGGGTCCCCGCGTGCGCCAGCGCACGTCCAAACCAATGATCTGGCGGTAGTTTGCGCGGGTGAGCACACAGTTTTTCGAACGCCAGGAAGCCCAGAAGAGCTACACCCGTTGGCTCGTCGGGGGCTTCATCCTCGCCTTCCTGCTGGTGACCCTGGTCATCAACCTGGTGGTGACGGTGGGCCTCGTCGGTGATCCGCTGCAAGCACTGCTGGAGTCTCCGGAGATCATCGTCTGGACCTCGCTCGTCGTGATCGGGACCATGCTGATGGCGGCCTGGCACAAGAGCTCGCAGCTGCGCGCCGGCGGCGCCGTGGTCGCGCGTTCGCTCGGTGGCGTGCCGGTGACGCCGCAGGACAGCGACCTCAGGCGCAAGCGTCTGCTCAACATCGTCGAGGAGATGGCGATCGCGGCGCGGATCCGCAAACCGCAGGTCTACGTGCTCCCCGAAGAGCAGGGCATCAATGCCTTCGCGGCCGGACATTCTCCCGACGAGGCCGCGGTCACGGTCACGCAGGGCGCACTCGACAAGCTCGATCGCGATCAGCTGCAGGCCGTGATCGGCCACGAGTTCTCGCACATCCTGAATGGCGACATGCGCATCAACATGCGGCTGACGGCGTGGATCTTCGGGCTGTTCGTCATCACCGATCTCGCGATGCGCATCATGCGCGGCCGCAGCCGTGGCAAGGCCGCGGGCCGGCTCAAGATCGTCGCGCTCGGCGTGTTCATTGCCGGCAGTGTGGGATTGCTGGCGGGCCGGCTCATCCAGGCCGCGGTGTCGCGCCGCCGCGAGCACCTCGCCGACGCATCGGCCGTGCAGTTCACGCGCAACCCGGGGGCACTGCAGGGCGCCTTCATCACCATGGCGGCCACTGCCGAAGGCTCCCAGCTGCAACACGAGAACTCGGTCAACGTGGCGCACATGTTCTTCGCCAACACGACGCCGTCCTGGGCCAACAAGCTCGGTACCGCATGGTTCTCGACGCACCCGCCGCTCGAGGAACGCGTGCGCGCGCTCGACTCGCGCATCAGCTCCGTCAAGTTCCGCTCATTGGTCGGCGACGAACGCCGCAAGATCGCCGCGCGCGCTTCGCAGGCGGATGCCGCCCCGGGCGCGGTCACCGCGGCGCAACCCGCCGAGGCTACGAACCCTGCCACTCCATCGCTGGATGAAATGCCTGTATCCATGATGACTACGCCCAGACAGACACAGGGTGCAGCGGCCGCCGCTCCCGTGACGTCCGCCTCCACCGTGCCCGCCGAAACACCGGCCTCCGATCGCTCGATGACGGTCTCGCGCCTCGCGCTCGAGGAAACCTTGCCCTCGGGTGTACGCATGATCGCGGGCCGTGCGCTGCCACCCGACGTGTTGCGCAATCAACTGACGCCCGAGCAGCAGTCCTCGATCACCGAGTTCCTCGCACAGGTGGAGAAGTCCGGCATCGCCGTGCAGGCGACGTTCGTCGCCGGGATGCTCGCCTCGGAGCCCGCCAAGTGGCGCACGCAGCTGACCAAGCTCGCCCCGCTGCTCGGCATCGAGCTCATGAAGGAGACCCAGGCGCAGGTCGCGCGCATCGCGGCGCTCGCGCCGTCGTCACGCCTGCCGCTGCTCTCGGATCTCATGCATGCGCTGGACGCGATGGATCCCGCGGATCGCAAGCGACTGCGCGCCGTGACGCGCGCCTTCGCCCCCACGGTCGCCACTGGCGACATGTTGCGATTCGCGCTCACGCGCATGCTCGAGAAGCAGCTGGCCAAGGCTGCCGAACAACCGCCGCCCGTGCCGCTGTCGGACCGGGCGCCGGCGGTCTGCGAGTTGTTCGCCGCGCTCGCGCAATGCCGCTTCGGCGTGGACAAGCAGGGCACCAATGCCTATCGCGCCGGCCTCATGGGCCTGCTCACGGCACAGAAGTGGGATCCGTTTCCCGATGAGTGGCTGACACCAGCGCAACTGGACGCGGCGATGGCGGCGCTGGCGCAGGTTCATCCCACCGGCAAGCGCTCGTTTGCCGAGGGAATGGCACGCGTACTGGCGGTCGGCGGCAAGCTCACCGTGCCGCAGGTCGACCTGCTGCGCGCGGTCTGCATGCTCATCGATTGCCCGCTGCCGGCGCTGCCGGTGGACCTGGTGCTCGACCAGCACGCGGCGCCCCCGATCGCGGCCTCGCGGGCGGCGCCCGCTCAGGCGAACGCGCGATAGACCATCCGGCCGCCGACCAGCAGCAGGAATATTCCAAACGCCTGCGACAGGCGCCGCCGGCTCAACGCATGCGCGGCGCGCGCACCGAGTGTGGCGGTGAGCATGGACCCGGGCGCGATGATGGCGAGCCCCACGAGGCTCACGAAGCCGACCGTCGCCCACGGCAGCTCGACCGGCGGCCGCGCCAGTAGATAGCCCGCGGTGCCCGGGATGCTGATGAAAATCCCGAAGAACGCGGCCGTGCCGACGGCGCGATGGATCGGATAGCCGCACAGGTTCAGCGTGGGCACCGTCAAGGTGCCGCCGCCGATGCCCATGACCGCGGACACGCCGCCGATGCAGGCCGCCAGCAGCGCGCCCGCGGCACCCCGCGGCACGTCCTTCGCCAGGCGCAGGTGTTCGAGCGGCAGCAGCATCTTGGCCGCGATGAGCAGCGCGACGGTGCCGAACACGCCGGCCAGCACGGCGGTGGGTGCATGCGATGCCAGCACGCTGCCGACGGCCGCGCCGAACACCACGGCCGCGCCCCAGCTCTTCGCGAGCTGCCAATCCACGGCGCCGCGCGCATGGTGCGTACGCGCCGAGCTGATCGAAGTGGGGATGATGGCCGCGAGCGAGGTGGCGACCGCGACGTGCATGCGGTACTCCTCGGGCACGCCGGCGAATCGCAGCGCGTATTCGAGCACCGGCACGGTGACGATGCCGCCGCCCACGCCCAGCATGCCGGCGACGAAACCCGCGAACACGCCGGATACCGCCAGCACGGCGATCAGTGGCAGCAGCTCCGTCATGCCGTCTCGCTGAACGGCCGGCCGCCGCGGCCGGACAGCGCCGCCTGCACTTCACCCACGATGGACAGCGCGATGGCTTCGGGCGTGCGCCCGCCGATGTCGAGGCCCACGGGTGCGCGCAGCCGCGCTCGCAGTGAGATCGCCTGGTCGCCGAGATCGCCGAGCAGCTTCTCGCGGCGCGCGGCCGGGCCTAACAAGCCGACATAGGGCACGTGCGCCGACGCGAGTGCGCGCAGGTAGAGCAGGTCGGAATCCAGATGGTGGCTCATGACAATCGCGGCATCGAAATCATCCAGGCGGATGGCAGAGGCAACCTGCGCGGCCGGGGTTTCCACCAGCCTGGCCGACGCCGGAAAGCGCGCGGCATCGAGATACGCGGAGCGATGATCCACCACGGTGACTTTCCATCCCAGGAAGTCCGCGAGCGTCACCACCGGGCGCACGTCGGGGCCGCCGCCCAGCAGCAGAACGCGGGGCGGGGGTGCGATGCTGGCGACGAACACTTCGATATCGAGCGAATGGACGCGGCCAGTCGTGTTGTCGGCGGTGCGCAGCGCGGCCCGGTGGAGCGTGGCGAGCAGGGTGCCGGCCTGCGAATCGCCGCGCACGAAATCCGGCAGCTCACCGTCCGCAGGAAAGCTGCTGCCCAACGGCAGATCGGCGCGATTGGTGGCCGTGACGAATCCGAGGCGCAACGGCCAGCCCTCGCGGTGCGCGCTCTCCATGGAATCGAGCGGCTGCCAGTCGCCGTCCTCGGGCCCGTGGCGGGTCAGCAGGATGTCCATGGCACCCTCGCAGCCGGCGCCGAGTCCGAACAACTGGTCGTCCTTGCTGCGCAGGTCGTAACTCACGATGCGCGCGGCACCGGTCGCGAGCACCGTGCGGGCGTGCTCGCGGAGGTCGCCTTCGAGACAGCCACCGGACAACAGCCCGGCGTACTCCCCGTTGCCCGCGATCAGCATCTGGGCGCCTGGCTTGGCGTAGGTCGAGCCACCCGTGCGGATGACCGTGGCCAGCACCAATGGCTCACGGGACAGGCGGGCGCGCTCAAACAAGGGGATTAGGCGGTGCAACGACATTCGAGGGCGGTATATATGCCAGATATGCGGCTCGCGTGCTTGCGCGCGATGCGGTCCAACCAGTAGATTTGCCGGGCTTTTTTTGCCCCTCAGGTCACAGATTCTCCATGCCAGTCGCTGACCCATCCGCCTGGGTCGTACACAAATTCGGCGGTTCGTCGGTCGCTGACGCAGAGTGCTTTCGCCGCGTCGCCAATATTCTCGAAACACTGCCTCCCGGGCGACTGGGCGTGGTGCTCTCGGCCTGTCGCGGCGTCACCGACGCATTGCTCGGGCTGGTGGCGCGCGCCGAGGCGCAGGACGAAGGCTGGCGAGGCGACCTCGACGCGCTGCGTGCGCGCCACGCCACCATCGCGCAGTCGGTGCTCACGGCCGAAGCCGCCAGGCTCTACATGGCCGGCTTCGATCGGGACCGCCATGACATCGAAGGCATCCTGCACACGGTCAAGCTCACGCGCTCGGCCGCCACCAACGTGCGCGACCTCATCGCCGGTTACGGCGAGATCTGGTCCACCAAGCTGTTTCGCGAATTCTTCGCCGCGCGTGGCAAACGCCCGGGCGACGTGCGCTGGATCGATGCGCGCGAAGCCGTCGTGGTGGAGTGGGGCCCGCTGGGCCCGGCCGTGCAGTGGGACGAGTCGCGCGCCAAGCTGCGCGCGC
>DATEII010000088.1:0-2220 GCA_035279135.1 Steroidobacteraceae bacterium | reverse complement strand
GATGACGCGCTCGAGAAGGAGCCCGAGCTCGCGCGGCTCTACAAGGAAGACGAGGAGATCAAGAACCTCATCGACCTTGCGCGCTCCCTC
This sequence comes from Steroidobacteraceae bacterium, assembly GCA_035279135.1. Lineage (GTDB taxonomy): Bacteria > Pseudomonadota > Gammaproteobacteria > Steroidobacterales > Steroidobacteraceae > CADEED01. Next base: position 2,130 of record DATEII010000088.1, on the reverse strand, counting down.
GAAGGCCTCACGCGCAACGCCGGCATGCACGCGGGCGGTGTCGTCATCGCGCCATCGAAGCTCACCGAGTTCGCGCCGCTGTACGCCGACGACAAGGGCGGCAGCGTCGTCACGCAGTTCGACAAGGACGACGTGGAAGCCGCGGGGCTCGTGAAGTTCGACTTCCTGGGACTGCGCACGCTGACCGTCATCGATCGCGCGATCAAGATCATCAACGCACGACGGTCTGCAACCGGTGAAGCGCTGCTCGATCTCGCGGCGCTGCCGATGGACGACAAGGCGACCTACCAGCTCATGCAGGAGGCGCGTACCACCGCAGTGTTCCAGCTGGAATCCCGCGGCATGAAGGACCTGATCCGGCGCCTCAAGCCGGACACGTTCGAAGACATCGTCGCGTTGGTGGCGTTGTTCCGACCAGGTCCGCTCGAGTCCGGCATGGTCGGCGACTTCATCGAGCGCAAGCACGGCAAGGCCAACTCCATCAATGGAGGGCCCGATGCCGCGCCCATCGATTACCTGCATCCCTCGCTGCAGCCGGTGCTCGCGCCCACGTATGGCGTGATCCTGTACCAGGAACAGGTCATGCAGATCGCGCAGGTGCTCGCGGGCTACACGCTCGGCGGCGCCGACATGCTCCGCCGCGCCATGGGCAAGAAGAAGCCCGAGGAGATGGCCAAGCAGCGCGCCATCTTCGTGAGCGGCGCGGTCAAGAACAATGTGCCCGAAGAACGCGCGGCATTCATCTTCGACCTCATGGAGAAATTCGCGGGCTACGGCTTCAACAAGTCGCACTCGGCCGCATACGCCTTGCTCTCGTACCAGACCGCGTGGCTGAAGGCGCACGAGCCCGCGTCGTTCATGGCCGCCGTGCTGTCCGCCGACATGGACCACACGGACAAGGTGGTCGGCCTTCTCTACGATTGCCGCAAGGAAGTGGGCCTCGCCATCCTGCCGCCGCACGTGAATCTCTCGAGCTACGAGTTCGCGGTGGTCGACGACAAGACCATCCGTTACGGCCTGGGCGCCATCAAGGGCGTGGGCGAGGGCGCCGTGCAGGCCATCGTCAACGAACGACGCGCGAACGGTGACTACCAGAGCCTCGAAGACCTGTGCCGCCGGCTCGATCTCTCGAAAGTGAATCGCCGCGTGCTCGAGGCGCTGGTGAAGTCCGGCGCGCTCGATGGGCTGGCCGCCAACCGTGCGACGCTCATGAAGCGGCTCGACGACGCGCTGGCGCTCGGCGAGCAGAACAGCAAGGCCAACGAGACCGGGCAACACGACATCTTCGGCCTCGCGACGCCGGCGGTTCCCGAAGCCGTGCGCGCACGCACGCCGGATCAGCCCGAGTGGAGCGACGTGTTGCGTCTGCGTGCCGAGCGTGAGACGTTGGGCCGCGCGATCTCCGGTCATCCCATCGATCGCTTCGTCAACGATCTGCCGCGGTTCATCACGGGTCGTATCAACGATTACCTCGAGCAGGACAAGCCGGCGGCGAACCCCGAAGGTGGCCGCTCGTTCTTTGGCGGCAAGAACGTGGCGATCGCGGGCGTGCTCGAAGAGCTGCGCAAACGCGGGCCGCGCACCGAGATCACGCTCGACGACGACTCGGGCCGCATCCAGTGCAGCTTCTTCGACGAGCAGTACCAGCAGTTCCGCGAGCTGCTGGTCAAGGATGCGTTGCTGCTGATCGAGGGCAAACTGCGTTTCGACGAGTTCGCCAACACCTGGGTATTGCGGGCCACCAAGGTCAGCGAGCTCGAACGATTACGCGAGAAGGAAGCGCGCCGCATCGTGCTCAAGGTGAAATCCAGCGACGCGCTTCCGCTCGACAGGCTGCAGGCACTGCTCGCGCAACATCGGGGGGGCAGTTGCCAGATCGCCGTGCAGTACCACGGCGTCGGCACACGCGGCACTTATTCGTTCGGCAACGATTGGAACGTGCGCCCGTCACCGGCGCTGATCGAGGCGCTCGAGACCTTGTTGGGCCGCGGACGGCTGGCGGTGCTGTACAGCCCTCCGCCGGCGAGCGCGGGCGTCACCTCGATGGGGGCAGCCCCCATTTCCTAGCGAAAGGGGTCAGCCCTGGCCTCTGTCTGCCGCGCCAAAATTGTTCGAGAGGACTGACCCCTT